>NZ_JAKKRS010000014.1:0-159362 GCF_025654025.1 Shewanella sp. SM55
CGGTCATATATGGACCCATCCGGTTTGCAAGACATTCGATAGCGATTTTGAGAAGAGTTCATTGCACCCATATATTCGGCCTGTTATTGAGGGATTCCTCTGGCCCTGATGGATATCTGCTTCTACTGTCCTTATCATCCTTGCGGCTTCATTATGAGCCTATGCCCGACTAAGGTTTTCAGTAGATCAGTCTGACTGTCTCGTCATCAAATCAAGTGTCTTAGCAACTTGCTGGTTGGTTAATTATTAACGTTTATTGAATCTATTCAGCACTATACTGGAAGTCGATATTCTTCGTCATGCGCCGCGATAACCCATGCCATTCTCGCGAGTTTATTGGCGACGGCTACACAGGCTCGGTTAAAACCTCGACGTTCTGCTAACTGGATTACCCAGCAACTAAATTTATCCTGTTTATGACAACTGTGTTGCAACACGGCTCTGGCGCCGTGGATGAACAGGGTACGCAAGTAAGCATTTCCCCGCTTGCTTATTCCAAGGAGGTTATCTTTACCTCCACTGCTGTGTTGCTTGGGAACCAAGCCACACCAAGCTGAAAAGTGTCTACCATTACTGAAATCTTTACCATCACCGACGGCCGCATAAAAGGCGGTAGCGGTTACTGGGCCAATACCTGGGATAGTCTCTAACCGCTGGCAAATCACATTGTTTTTAGTTTCAGTTAGCACTTGAACGTCACAACCCTTAAGCCGTTTTTCTATATCACTAAATTCTTCATATAACTGATAAAAAATGGCCCGACCTTTGGTGGTCAGCGCATTGGTTTCATCCGCTAAAATATCTGGGAACTGTACTTTAAAAGCCGATTTACTTTTGGTTATCACAATGCCGTATTCCGCTAACATCCCTCTGACTTGATTGATTAAGGCGGTTGATTGTTTGTTTAAACGCTCACGCATGCGGTGGAGAAGTTGTACATCTTGTTGCGCGACGCCTTTTGGCTTCACAAAACGCATGTTGGGTCGCTGCGCCGCTTCTGCGATGGCTAAGGCATCGTTGTAGTCATTTTTATTACCTTGCCGAAAAGGCACCACAAATTGAGGGGCGATCAACTTGACGTTATGACCCAACAGCTCAAACTCTCTGGCCCAGTAATTTGCTCCACCACAGGCTTCCATCACAATCAGACACGGCTCTATTTGAGCGAGAAAGGGAAGCAAGTCCTTGCGTCTAAGCATTTTCTTTTTAATTAACTTGCCCGCTTTATCGACGCCAACAGCATGAAAAACAGACTTTGCGATATCTAAACCGATTGTAGTAATCTTCATAGGTGGACCCGTCCTCTTTCTGATGAGTTTTAGCGACTACATCGTGGCCCATTGCGAGGCCGATTAAAAGTGGATGGGTCCATTCCATTATCCATGACCGCACTTTCATAAGGTATACCTTGAGTTACCTTGTAATATGCATCTCTCATCAATTCGAAAGTAGCAAGTGCTGTATATATAGGCAGAGATCCAATACCAGCAAGCATTAACTTACAGAAGTTATTATTATCATCGTAAATTCGATAGAGATATTGTCTCTTAAACTCCTTAAGCTCTTCATCTTCTGGATTGACAATGAAGTTAACGTACGATTCCAATGCATCTCGGGTATCACGGATTTCATCGGGAGTAGGCTCTGAATACATATGCATAGCAACAGATTTATAAATTGCAGAGAAATATTTTAAATAGAATGAGTCATCATAGTATTGCTTTATAAGAAAGCAGGCTCCTACCGCGCGGAGTAAACCTTCTTCTCTAGCAAGGCGTTCGACTTGTTCGTACGTTATATTCAAGCTGTCTCGGACATCTTCGTCTGGCGCAAGATTAAAATCGTCTTCCACACTGGAAGATCGAACAATAAATTCATCTACCCATGCGGCAAGCATGGAAGGTGATTCAAAAATTTCTTTTTCAGATGGTTTTTCGATCATTTGAGAAGGCTCTGGAATTGATTGTTCTTTCCTTTTGCCAAATAGCCTGTTTAAGAACCCCATGCTTGAATTCTCCTTGATGCATAACGTGATTGCCAAGACTTCTCGTTTAAACCCTGTTTTAAAGTGTTAGCTTGATATAATAAATCAAATATTTCAGTAAATTAGCACTTATCAAGTTCGAAATACAATCTGTTTCAGCTTGGAGAAACCCAGAACTGCTATCCATGTTGTGTGCTAATCACGACCTTTTGTGGCAAGAAAAATGGAATAGGCACAACTCTTTTGGGATTAACAGCCAACACCGAGACTACAGAAGTTCATCCTCCCCTCGGAGTTGCCGCAGGGCATTTGTGTTCGTTGCGTGATCGAGGCATGGATGCCGAGATAGTGTCAGTCGAATCAGGGACGAGCGTCTGACGCGATAGCATAAGGACGCTAAATGCCCAAGGGGCTTTCAACTCCGTTAGGGGCGTCTTGGAGCATCCAAGGAGGATAGGACGAGCAGTCCTCCTTGGTCGGGTGTGGGGTGAAGCACCACGACCTTGATTCACCTCGGCCGTAAGGCCGCAATGACTAAACATATACATAATCAGGTATGGGACAAAGCTCCAAGACTTTGATTTACCTCGACCGTAAGGCCGTATTGACCTTATACAAGACGACCGCCCCATGACCGCTTTTTGGCATCCATGCCATCACAGCATTGGTGAATCCTTTCACATCAGACGGGGCGGTCGAGCATCCACGGATGGACTAGCTGCGTGTCGGTGAGAAAGTGCCATGACAAGCCTAAACTCTTGGGCTAATTAATAAAAAAGCCAGCAAAGCTAAATGCTTGCTGGCTTTTCTGTCTAACTTATTCACTCGCTTTATAACATCACACGAGCACTTAATCTCAGCGGCTCAACTATGACTTCTTAGGAAAAATCGGATAGGACTCAGTGCCTAACACTTTGCCATCGACCGTGAGACCATAGTAATCGCTGTCATTGTGGTATTTCTCCTGCGCTTGCTTCACATCGCCTTTGTTACGTGGGTCCTGTGGACGCTCGTGGGAGTTGATATAAGCGGCAACATCCCAAGCCTGTTGGTTCGTCAGCTGCATGCTCTTACCAAAGGGCATGTTTTCATAAATGAAAAATGCGGCAGTATTGACCCTGTGCATTCCCGCTCCCCAGTTATAACTTTGAGGTCCCCACAGCGGCGGCAGTGCATACACACCCGCAATGGCTTGACCTTGCCCATCAACACCATGACAAGTTTGGCAATGGGCGACATACACGGCTTTACCTCGTTCAGGTGAATAGGCTTGTTCGGGTTTTGGGATCTCAGGATAAGCTCGACCTGGCAAGTTAGCACGTTGCTCAACTGTCATCGCCTTAGCTAATGCCTCTGGTAGTGGGAAGTCATCCCGCTTAGCACCTTTGACTAACTCAGCATCACTGATCTCAGGAACAGGGCCACTGATATTAGCCTCATCCATCAAGCCGCCCATGCCCAACCAATAAGCGTAGGCAGAAAGCGCCACTAACTCAGGGCTACCTGATGCTGGTGCTTTACCATTCATCGAATAGTTAAAACAACCTTGGATGCGTTCTTCAAAGCTACTGACTTTATTGTCTTTTTTACGATACGCCGGATAAGCAAAATACGCACCCCAAAGGGGTGATGCATTGGCTTTACGGCCTGCATCCATATGGCAATTGGTACAGTTAAGCTCATTACCCACATACTTATCACGCAGCTGTTGGGTATTCACAAACAGTTGATAACCTAAACGCACTTTGTCACCAAAGGCGCCTTCGGGAATCGCACTCAAAGGTCTAGGGGTAAGATAGGTTTGATCTGCTACCTTAGGGAAAGAAGGCAGCGGAGCTTGCTTATCTGGGCGTTCTTGTACTGGCTCAGTTTCAGCTTGCGCCTGAACGGTTAACGACCCCATCGCGGCCAGTAATAACATTGCGGAATATTTCATGGCCGGCTCCTTATTTTAAATTCGCAAAGTAGTTGGCTAACGCATCAATCTCGGCGACGGTGAGCTTATTCGCGACGCTCCCCATCATGCCATCGACGTCACCTTTACGTGTTCCCGACTGCCATGCCAATAATTGCGTTTTGATATAACTCGCCTGTTGACCTGCTAAGCGAGGAAATAAGCCGCCACCTAATGCAGAAGGACCATGGCAGGTCACGCAGGCTGGTAAACCACGGGACCAATCACCTTGATAGGCTAAACGGGCGGTATCATCATTAAAAACAACTTGTTCACCGCGGATAACAGGCTTGACGTCATTGGCAGGCTTAGCTGAAAAATAGCTCGACACTTGCTCAATACCGTCACCTTGGAGAGTCATTGCCATCGGCATCATGGTCGCATTTTGGCGAACGCCCGCTTGGAAATGCTGCAATTGTGTCGAGATATATTCTTTAGATAATCCCGCTAATCGAGGGCCGAGTGGTTCAATACCCTCACCCGCTGCCCCATGGCAAGACACACATAACTGTGCAGCTTGTGGCATAACGTTCATCGATTGTTTGTCAGAAGGCTCGGCGGCAGCGGCATAGCCGCTACATAGCGTTAAGCCTATGACTAATGTTTTAATCTTCATGTTCTATCCTTGAAGAGAATTAAGCTCTAAAGCATAGGGGTTATTGTTATTTATGTTTGTGCTCACACACTAAACCCATTTTAAAATCAGCCGCTCATTTTTAAAACAGCCAATAAATGAGCCTTAACATTCATTAAGAGTCACTTATTGTTCAATTCAAACGGGATAAATTTACCTTACTCTGTACAAGGTTAAGCTGCAAGCCTTCAAGACTTAATGGCCTGCTCAATAACCAAATCGCGTCGATTCGAAACGATTCAATAACTTATGTATCAAATAGCATAAAAGTAACGTGCCAACGATAGCGATTAAAATACTGCTCACTCGGTATAAGGCACTGAAGATTAAGTCGTTACCTGGGGTCAAATACTGCCCAAACAAAATCCCTAACGTGGTCATAGCACCAAAACCCACGCCAGAGCCATTCGCCTCGCGCACATGGGCTTGGCTAAAAATCATCAGTCCGATCCACAACAAGGGGACAACTAACATCAATAGCCCTGACCAATCATAGAGCAGCAACTGCACGAGTATCCCAAACGACACACCCAACAGGGTGCCTATGGCGCGCTTACGGGCATAGTCGAGTGCACCATTCCAATGCATGGGAAACAATAGCAAAAGAGTGGTCGCTTGAGCCGACATCGAATCCCGCAGATCAAATATTTGGAACACCAGAAACGATGCCGTCGCTATGGTCGCGCCAAGCAAGGCTTCGTGGCGCATTCGATGCGGCGCCTTAGGCCCAGGTTTGTAAGCTGCCCTTGGTTCCACATCGGGCCAGAGTGCCGTCATAGCGTAGGCGATAACAACTGAAAGTGCTGTCGCCCAAAAGTTACTGAAAACTAAGTCGTTTAAGTCAACCCCTGGATAGCTGGCAAAGTGCAGCATGATACTGAGGCTGAGCACTCCATTGGCACCAAAGAGAAACAAACTGCCGCGGGACATGGCCGCAAAGCGGTATAAAAATAATAGGAAAACGATGGGAGTCATCATGCCGGGATGGCTGCCAAAGAAACCGCCGAGTAACCCAACCTCTAACCCAGCCATGGCAGATGAAGCCAATAATTGGCGCATAGCATGGCCATTCATCACTGGCACTAATCCGAGTAGTAGCATAGGTGTCACAGTGAAGAAGACTCCATTGCTCCAACCAAAAATTTTACACAGGGTAAAACCTAAGGTCGCGCCAGTCGCAATCCGTAAACACTGGCGTAAATCGTTGGCCGTCAATGGGCTATGGCGTAGTAACATGCTCGTCGCCTTGTTCTATCGATACATTAAATGAGGATGTTTAGCTGGCTTATGCTGCGTTCACACTTATGTTGCTTTGAAGCGTTCACTCAAGCCACTCGCGGCAAATACAAACCACCGCGAGTCACGCGTGCTCGTCAACACAGATAAGTACTAATGGATATGCCGATAAATATGCTGGTAAATACGCTAGTAAACATTCTAGTAAATAGGCTAGTAAATATAGTGCAGCAGGCTGATTGCTTTAATCTGCACCTTAGCGAGCAAGCTAAACAGGCTATTCTCGGGCAGCAGTTGCACGGTCGCGCGCGCACCCGCAGGTAAGCTGTTCATTGCCATACCATCTAACACTAGATGTAATCTCAATCTTTGGGCATCACGTACCCAACGGTCCGATTCCTGTGGCGCGGCTAAACGGCCATTGGCATCAAATTGCCCTGCACTCACGCCCGCATCAACACTGCTCACCGTCGCCCGATATAAACGCCCAGGTTCGCCATCGAACGCAATCAAAGCGGTCGAAGTAGCATTCACGCCACGCAGGCTCTTCTCGCGAAAATCGGCAATAATATCCACTTTATCCGATACCACGGCCAACAGAGGTTGCCCCACGGTCGCAAAACTACCGACTTCTAACTGCAGGTTAGTCACTATCCCATCTTGATCGGCACGTATTTGTGTGTAAGACAGATTAAGCTCAGCTTGGGCTAAATGGTTTTGCGCCTGACGCACTTTAAGATTCTCTTCGCCATAACTGCCACGACTCACTTTGAGTTTTTCTAAACGCGCATTGGCGGCAAGCAAATTGGCTTCAGCAGCTGCGGCATCGCTATCGGCTAGCTCCTTTTGCTGCTGAGATACACCATGGGTGGCATACAGGGCATCGAGACGTTTAGCCTCGCTGCGTTTTTGTTGTGAGGTGGTTTTATTGGCATTGACCTCGGCCTTAGCGGCCAGTAGCGAGGCATCTAACTCAGCATTATCTTGACGGGCTTGCTCTAAGGCCAATTTAGCTTGCGATACCGCTAACTCATAGGGCGCGGGATCGACTTGAAACAGCAAATCGCCTTTGGCAACCGCTTGGTTATTGGTCACGGCTATGGTCTGAATTTTACCGCTGATCTGCGGTGTCACTTTAGTCACTACACGGGTCGCCATGGCTTGAGGCGTCAATGGCATCATAGTGTCGGCCAGCATGAAATAGCCAAAAACCATCACAAAGCCAAACATGGCAAATTTTACTAAACGGGCAAACTGTTGATCCGGTGTCATCTTCTTTCTCACAAAAGGGTGTCTGTAACCTTGGTTAATTTGGCGCTGGCGTTGTCGCTGATCAGGCTAATAATGCGTTCAAATTCGCTCAACTCTTCGGCACTGATCCCGCCTAATAACTCACGGCGCACTTGAATAATCCGCGCTTCCATTTGCTTTAAAACATCTAATCCTGCTGGCGTCAGGCTCACAATCCTTGCCCGCTTATCTTTGTCACAACAATGACGCTCGACTAGACCTTGCTCTTCTAATTGCCCTAAGGTGCGCATTAGCGAAGCCAATTCAATTTCTAAGGCATCGGCCAATACTTTCTGGCTCACGCTGTCGCCTAAACGCAGCAGTTTCCAAAGGGCAGTCCAACGGGGATGAGTTAATCCTAAAGGTGCCAGCTCAACATCGGCCACGGTACGCCACAGTCGATGCAGACGCCCTAAATGCTCCGCCAGTGATAACTCTTTTAGTCGCTCTAATTCTTTTTGCATCTTGCGCACCCACTTAGTTAGCGTGCTAAGCATTATACTTAGTTAGCAGGCTAAGTAAATATTTAGACCCAAAATAGATCTGTGTCCAAGGGCACGAAACGAGCGTAAGAGGGAATAAATAACTTAAAAAGGTTCGCGCCCTCTCAAATCTTATCAAGTTGTATCTCTATAATATCAAAAGGATAAATTGAGTTGATTTGCACATGAATTGGAGGCTGTTTTGATAAATCTAAAAATTAGTACGAGGATCGTTATTGGGATCTGTCTATTACTGTTAACAGTAATGAGCTTTATCATGCCGCTCGTTCTCTCTGAATTCAGTCGCCAAGTTGCAGAATCCGAGCAAAGAGAACTCCATAAGATCTATGAAACCGCTGTTGCCGAGATAGCCTCATCGGGCAAATTAGCCGAAGCAATGGCAACCATCATCTCACTCACGCCAGAAGTTCAAAGCACCTTTGCAACAGGCGAGCGTGATGAACTCACCGCCCGTACCTTACCTATATTTACCCAACTTAAGCGCGATTTTGCGGTTCAGCAATTCCAATTCCATAGACCACCAGCCACTTCTTTTTTACGCTTGCATCGTCCTGAAAAATTTGGCGATGATCTCACCAGCATACGCAAGACCATAGTTGAAACAAATAGCCAAAAGCGCCCTCTTTATGGCTTGGAATATGGAGTGGAAGGATTAGGTATTCGTGGTTTAGTTCCAATGACTTACAACGGACAACACACGGGCTCAGTTGAGTTTGGCATGTCCTTCGGTCAACCCTTTTTTGATAATTTTAAACAAGCCTATCAAGCAGAAATTGCCCTCATCTTGCCAGATGATTCTGGATATAAGTTATTTGGCGCGACATTCACGCCTGATACCCAAGCGACAGATGAACTCAATAACGTCATGCAAGGCCATGAAGTCATACGCACTATTTCCTTAAATAACAAAACCTACGCCCTGTATCGCAACGCCATAAAAGATTATTCAGGAAACGTATTTGGGGTACTCGATATTGCGATGGATAGAACCCATTCAGAACAAGCGATAGCGGATATTCGCCTTAAGTTGATCCTTATCGGTTTAGTGGCTCTGGTCATTGGAACTGCCATTGCTTGGTTTATTGCCAAAGGAATTACTCGCCCTATCGCTGAAACCACCCAAGCCATGAATGATATCGCTGAAGGTGAAGGCGATTTAACCCGCAGAATCGCGGTAAAAGGTAAGGATGAAATTGCTGAATTATCGATGGCATTCAACCGCTTTGTAGAAAAAATTCACAACACAGTTTCCCACGTCGCCGACTCAACAAGCCTGCTCGCCACCTCTGCTGAAGAAATGTCGAGCATTACGCGGGAAACCCAGAAGATGGCGAGTCGTCAGCACCTCGAAACCGAGCAAGTTGCCACCGCAATGAATGAAATGGCCGCAACGGTACAAGAAGTTGCCCATAATGCGACCGATGCGGCCGATGCAGCCAATCATGCCAATGACTCAACCGAACAAGGCAAATTGGTTGTACAAAAAGTGGTAACCACTATCGCCATACTGGCCGAGGAAATAGCCACAGCAGCGAGTGAAATCAATGAATTAGAGCGTAATACCGCTGAAATCGATTCTGTACTTGTGGTTATCCGTAATATTGCCGACCAAACTAATTTACTCGCACTCAATGCGGCAATTGAAGCCGCAAGGGCGGGAGAACAAGGTCGAGGGTTTGCAGTCGTTGCCGATGAAGTACGCACTCTGGCGAGTCGCACTCAAGCATCTACGGCAGAAATTCAGCAGATGATCGAAGCGCTTCAGCATAAAGCTAAGTCTACAGTCAATGCGATGGAAACCAGCACCCGCACCACCCAAAGCTGTGTATCCCAAGTTCACCAAGCGGGTGAAGCACTCGAAGCCATTACCCATGCGGTTTCCACCATTAGCCAGATGAATATCCAGATCGCCAGCGCTGCAAATGAGCAATGTGCGGTTTCGGCTGAGATTAATAAAAATGTTAATAATATCAATGATATTGCGACAAATGCGACAGATAGTGCGGTACAAACCGCACGCGCTGGCGATGAACTTGCCCAACTCGCAGCCCGTTTAACAACTTTATTAGCTCAATTTAGAATTTAAACAAAACAAAACGCCGCATTCTCTGCGGCGTTTTTATTAGCTTATTTTATAAAGTTTTATTTAGGACGCACGCCTAAAGTGTGGCAAATCGCGTAGGTCAATTCGGCGCGATTTAAGGTGTAAAAATGGAAATCCTTCACGCCTTCGCGGGACAGCACTTTCACCATGTCGATGGCCACGTTTGCCCCCACCAATTGGCGTGTACCCGCATCGTTTTCTAGACCGTCGAATTGCTTATGTAACCAATTCGGTAACGACACATTGGTCATGCCCGCGAAACGTTTTAGCTGGGTAAAGTTAGTCACAGGTAAAATACCCGGCACAATTTCAACGTCGATACTGGCGGCAACGCAGCGATCACGAAAACGCAGGTAAGATTCCACATCGAAGAAAAACTGGGTAATGGCACGACTGGCACCCGCATCAATCTTGCGCTTAAGGTTGATCAAATCCGCCTGTGCATTGCTCGCATCTGGATGCACTTCTGGATAAGCCGCAACGGAAATATCAAAGTCAGCCACAGAGCGCAGCAAACGCACTAAATCCACCGCAAAACGGGTTGGCTTGGGGCTGCCCGCGGGTAAGTCACCCCGCAGTGCCACTATGTCACGAATGCCCGATTTCCAATAATGCTTAGCCAGTTCTAACAGCTCTTCATCGCAGGCATCCACTAAGGTTAAGTGCGGCGCGGCAACGAGGTCGGTTTCCTGTTGGATACGTTCAATCACACCATGGGTGCGGTCGCGCACACCTGAGTTAGCACCGTAAGTCACAGACACAAACTTAGGATTCAGCGGCTCTAAACGACGGATAGAGTTCCACAGGATCTGCTCCATTTCGGGGGTCGATGGCGGGAAAAACTCAAAAGAAACATTAATATCGCCATTAAGCTCAGACAAGCTCTGGTTCAGCGATTGTGAATGTTGTGCGTGATGAAAAGCCATGTGTATTTCCTCAACCGCCCTTGGCGCTACTCTTTGCTAGTATGAATTAGTTCAAATGGACGTTTGGACGTCTACATGTCCATATACTAGAGAAACTGAGATGTAAGTCAAGCCAAAAAATACCCATAAACCGCATTTAATCTCGGTTAATTCGATAGATTTATTCTAGCCAATAAAAAAGGACTCGAATGAGTCCTTTAAGAGGCTTGATATCGCGTTATTCCTGCAGCAGATCGCGACAGATCTGAGTCAGATCCGACTGCACTGCCGCCGCTGTCACTTCGCGTCCAGCGCCCGGTCCACGGATGATCAGCGGATTACCTTGGTAGAAGACACTGCGGATCACAAACACATTATCACCAGGGGTTAAGTTGGCGTAAGGGTGATGAGTATCAATCCACTGCAAACCCACTTCGGCCTTGAGCTCTGGGCCGCTGTTGTCTAAGGATGCCACATATCTGAGCACCTTATTTTGCTCCGCCGCCGCACCATACTGTTGCAGCAGATCGGCATCTAACTCGGCAATGCGGGTGAGAAATTGATCTAAGGGAATATCCGCCAAAGCGGCTGGTACGAGTGAGCGCAGCTCAATATCTTCAAGCTCGATTTCAAGGCCAATCTCACGGGCTAAGATAAGCAGTTTACGCTGCATATCACGGCCGGAGAGATCGTCGCGGGGATCGGGTTCAGTAATACCTAAGCCTCTGGCTTCAATCACTAATTCTGAAAATGGCTTACTAGTATCGTATTTCTCAAACAACCAACACAAGGTGCCGGAGAAAATCCCGCCCACCGCTTCAACGCTATCACCGCTGTTACGCAGATCATTTAGCGCATGTTGGATAGGTAAACCAGCGCCACAGCTGGCGTTATAGCGCCAAAACAAACGACGATTACCCAGTTGCTGCTTTAACTCTCGATAGAAAGGCAGTGGACCCGAGCCCGCAAGTTTATTCGCGCTCACCACATGGATGCCACGCTCGAACAGTTCTGGATATTGCAGCGTCAAACTGGCGCTGGCACTGATATCTAAGGCCACCAGCTCATCGCAATTAACTTGCTCTAATTGCTCGAATAAATGTTCATACTGCCAAGGCGTTGCTTCAGTATTAAACTCTGTTTGCCACGCGGCAAGATTAATCCCAGTTGATTTAATCAAGGCTTTACTCGAACTGACTAAACCGACTAACTCAACACTGGCTTCGAGTTCATGGTCTAGTGAGGGTGAAACCGACTTAAACAGATCGATCCAAGCCTCACCGATATTACCCACACCGAGCAGCAGGACGCCAATGCGTTTACGCGGGCCAGCGCAGCGACGGTGGACTTTTTGGGTTAACAGATTCACCTGTGACTGGGGCACTAACGTCACTAAACTTAAATCGCCACTGAACAAAGGTTTAGCATCACGGCTCAGTAAACGGGCGAAGCTGCGGCGATAATGTTCGGCGTCGGCACTTACTAATGCAACTAAACCAAAATCTGTGTTGATCTGCTGCTCGCTGATCCCTAATGCTTCTGCCTCGGCATCGAGTAATCTTTGAACTTGTTTTTGATTCTCAGCGGTATAGGCAAGTTCAACCCTTTGATGGGCAGAGGTCCAATGGGCCAATGGCGTTAAACCCGCGGCAATCAATAAATCTAATAAACGAGTTAACTCCCCTGTGAGTTTAAAGCCGAACAGGACAACAGCATTGAGGTTAGTCACCACAGGCGCGCTCGCCGACGAACTGTGGGGCGCGATCAAGGTAAAGTCGGTGTGGGATGCATAACTTGAGCGTACCGCTAAACTCACTTCGGTATTAAACAAAGGCTGCAGAGTGCGCGAATGTAATACTGGCGAGCCTAAACGCGCGAGGCGATCGGCTTCGGCAAGTGACATGCTTTTCAGTAACTTGGCATCGTTGATTTTATTAGGATCGGCGTTGAACACCCCTTCCACATCGGTCCAAATGGTCACGCGCTCGATATCGGCGAGACTAGCAATCAGGCTGGCACTAAAATCTGAACCATTACGACCAAGTAACAAGGTATCGCCACGCTCGTTAGCGCAGATAAATCCTGTGATCACTAAGCGTTCATTGGGATGCGCAGCTAATAGGGCTTGTACTTTAGCGCGGGATTCCTGTACCCGAATTTGTGGCACAGCGGCTTCATCGGCCACTAAAATTGAACAGGCATCCACATGGCTTGCTGCCACGCCAGATTCGCGCAGCAGCGCCGCCATTAAACGTGCCGACCAACGTTCGCCAAAGCTCACCACATGGTTGATTTGGTATTCATTGCGCTCATCTAAGGACAACAAGCTGATGAGTTGCGCTTTATCAGTGGCCAAACGCTCACGCAGATCGCGGGCTTGTTCATTCGACAACAACTGCTCAATCAACCCCTGTTGGTAGCTGATCAGCACTTGTAATTCTTCTTGCCATAGCTGACCCGCATCACGCAGCGCTAATAATTTATACAGGAAATTCGTGCTCTTACCCGCCGCAGAGACCACCACGAGATCATCACTATGACCGTGGGTTAACAGGATATGGGCGACTCGGCGATAACAATCGGCATCCGCTAAACTGGAGCCACCAAATTTATGTAAGTGACAACGTGCCATCTATTATTCCTCTACTGACAAGCCGCAACGGCGGCTAATCCTGCTTGAATATCTGCAACTAAATCGGCGGCATCTTCAATACCCACCGATAGACGCAATAAGGTGTCTTTAATGCCTGCCTCAAAACGCGCCTGCGGCTCCATGGCTCTGTGGGTCATAGTGGCGGGCACGGCCACTAAACTTTCAACGCCACCTAAACTTTCCGCCACGCTAAATAAGCTGAGTGCACCTAAAAAGGCCACGACTTCGGCCTCACCGCCTTTGAGTTCAAAACTCAGCATAGCGCCAAAGCCCTGTTGTTGCTTGGCCGCAATGGCGTGGCCTGGGTGATCCGCAAGCCCTGGGTAATAGACTTTACTCACCACAGGGCTTTGCGTTAATACCTCAATAATACGCTGGGCATTGGTTTGATGCTCGCGAATACGCACCGCTAAGGTACGCAGGCCGCGCAGGGTCAGATAACTGTCGAAGGCTGACCCCGTTAAGCCTAGAGTGTTCGACCACCAATGTAAGCTTTCGCCGATTTGCGCGTCTTTGGCGACCACTGCGCCGCCGACCACATCGCTGTGACCATTGATATATTTAGTGGTGGAGTGGATAACGATATCCGCGCCTAACAATAGGGGTTGTTGCAATATCGGCGATAAAAAGGTGTTATCGACCACCACCAGCGCGCCGACCTCATGGCTCGCCTTAGCAATAGCTTCGATATCTACCACACGCAATAACGGGTTCGATGGGGTTTCGAGCCACACCATCTTAGGATTCTGCGCAATGGAGGCGGCTAACGCTTGGCTGTCGGTTTGGTCGACCACAATGAGCTTAAACTGGCCTTTCTTCGCCAAGTTGGTAAATAAACGGTAGGAACCACCATAGCAATCATGGGGCACAACTAATAGGTCATCGGGGCCGAGCAAAGTAGTCACTAAGGTGATGGCCGCCATGCCAGTGCACGTCACTATGCCAGTGGCACCCTTTTCTAATTGCGCTAATGCTTCGCCTAAAATGCAGCGCGTTGGGTTGCCTGAACGACTGTAATCGAATTCGCGGGGATTTTTATGACCATCGAAGGCGTAATTAGTCGACAAATAAATCGGTGGCACAACTGCGCCATATTGAGTATCGCTTTCGATACCCTGACGCACTGCCAGTGTGGCTAATTGACGCTCTGCCATGGGTGGACTCCTAAATTCGATAGACTGATAGAGATGTCTGGACGTCTAAATGTACCTAAGCCCAACGCCATCGTCAATAGGCGTGAAGACGTTTAGACGTCTGAACATAAAGAAATCTGTTTGCAATCACAAAGAAATAGTAGCAATAATTTGACTGTTCTTTGTAAGGGTTTAAAATCTGCCCCGAATTTAGCGTTATAACAGGTGAGTCAATGACTGAATGGAATGGGGAATACATCAGCCCCTATGCTGAACATGGCAAGAAGAATGAACAAGTAAAAAAAATTACTGTGTCTATTCCGCTCAAAGTGCTTAAGGTCCTCACGGACGAACGTACTCGTCGTCAGGTCAATAATTTGCGTCACGCCACCAACAGCGAGCTGTTGTGTGAGGCATTTTTGCACGCCTACACTGGCCAGCCATTGCCCAACGATGAAGATCTGTCAAAAGATAACCCAGACAGCATTCCCGCCGAAGCCAAGTTGTTGATGGATCAAATGGGAATCGAGTGGGAAGACATGGAATAGCGACTCGTCGCTTTCAAAGTCATATCACAGTGCTCATCAATAGGGATCGTTAACGATCCCTTTTTGTTTATACCCAAGCGACTTCAAACTTTAAATTTCACTATCTTGAGGTGGTTTGGGATATAGGAAATCCTATGTTTTCTATGATAGATCCACAGACACTCGCCTTAGCCTCGCTGGTCGTGTTTCTGGGCGCCTTAACCCAAAGTCTGATTGGGTTTGGGCTTGCGGTTGTCGCCAGTCCTTTGCTGTATATCGTCGATCCACAACTTGTACCTGCGCCTGTTATTGCTATGGGTTTCTCCATCGCCCTGCTGACCTTAGTGCGTGAACGCGGTCACTTAGAATTCAATGGCTTGCAATATGCGCTCCTAGGTCGCGTGCCCGGCGGTTTTATCGGCGCGAGCCTGTTGCTGTTTGCGCCTCAACCTATACTCGGTTTATCCATCGCCGCCATTGTGACTGTCGCAGTGATCCTCAGCCTGTATAAATTCAGCCTGCCAGTGAATAAGAAAACCCTCTTCGGTGCGGGCGTGGTTTCAGGGATCTTCGGCAATATCGCCGCGATTGGTGGCCCGCCGATGGCGATTTTATTGGCAGGCAAAGATGCCTCGCAGTTTCGTGCTGCCCTGTCGGCCTTCTTCATTTTTAGCTCCATGATTGCATTGATCATTTTAGCGATCACTGGCTTATTAGAATTAAAACATCTGTGGCTGTCGTTGATGCTGCTCCCCTCAGTGATTTTAGGTTACTTAGTCGCAGGACGATTAGTGGGCCGTGTCGATAAAGAGAAGACAAAGATGGCGACGTTAGTCCTGTGCAGTATCAGCGCCTTAGTGCTAACGGTGAAGTCGGTTATTGAGTTATTACCCCAATAAGCGTCCTGCTTGTACTGGCAAACCTTCTCAAGATTCAAACAATAAAAAAGCACTGACATTGCCAGTGCTTTTTCTTTATCTATCAATATGTAAAGCTAGATTACACTCAGCTTAAATAGCTTTGCCCTGCGTACACAATAAAGTGTCTTAAGGCGAGTACGCCCGTTAAGCTCGCACAAGCCACCATGATCATCGCGCCCTTAGTGTGGCGAGTCGCGGCGGGTAGCAGCATAAACAGCAATGGAATACCAAAACCTATACCGACAACGCCTATCCAGAACACGCTTGCCCATAACCCAGAAGTTAACGATGCTAAGGCCGCAGCCGCCGCGCCGCCCTTGAAGTACAAGGCGCAGAACAACATGAACAGGAACAGGATTTCAATCGCCATCACAGGCAATTCTAAACCGTGCATCTTCACTAAAGTTTTGTCGTGGCTGTCAGTCTTAAACATCAGCAACGCCAGTACCGCGTTTGCCGCAGCGCCCGCCGACAAACCTGACACTAAAAACAGCGCAGGCAGTACCGCAGTGTTGAGCATAGGATAGGCATTCATCGCCGAAATTAAGAAGCCAGTGTAAGCCCCTACGCCAATGGCGAGGACAAACAACAATACTTCAATCAGCTTTCGAAATGGCATAAGTAACTTAGCGATAGGTGTTAGGAAACCCAAACCCCATTTTGGTAAGTCATCCCGCAGCACAATAATGGCGTACGCAAAAGCTAAGGGAGAATACGCCAGCAGCGCCAGCACCCCGATTGCCATCACAGACTGGAAGTTATAGTGAATTAAGATCAACCAGAAGTGGAATGGTTTGGTTAAGTCAAACACTAAGCAAGCTAGACCTAAGCTAATTGCTACAGGCCCAATAATGGCTGCCGCCTTAAGAATGCTGCTTTCAGCTCCCGCGCTGAGTTCCTTATTCGCCCAGCGCAAACCAATGCCAATCAGTAAACTGCCCGCGGATAACCCCGCCATAAACAGGTAAACGGCGATGACCCAGTGCCAAGTGACAGGATCATATTGCGCCATGTCGCCCCAAGTATTGTTCATAATCAAATCCCCCCTCTTTTGGTAGGAACGCGATATACCCTAGGTTTAGTGCCCAAATGGGTTTTATCTTGGTAAGTGATTTTAGTGTTGAGCATGATGGCCACTTCACTCTTAGGATCATTGGCATCACCAAACACTAAGGCATCGGTTGGACACACAGTCACACACGCTGGCTCTTCACCCCGAGCTAAACGACTGTCTTTACAGAAGTTACACTTATCCGCCGCCTTGGTTTCTGGGTTCATAAAGCGCACTTTATATGGGCACGCTGCCACACAGTACATA
This sequence comes from Shewanella sp. SM55, assembly GCF_025654025.1. NCBI lineage: Bacteria > Pseudomonadati > Pseudomonadota > Gammaproteobacteria > Alteromonadales > Shewanellaceae > Shewanella > Shewanella sp. SM55. The sequence goes on from NZ_JAKKRS010000014.1 coordinate 17,162, forward strand.
CAGCCGACACACTTCTCGGTATGGATAGAGATAATGCCATCTTCACCCACATAGGCCGCGCCTGTTGGGCACACTTTAACGCATGGTGCATCTTCACATTGCTGGCAAGATACCCTGTGATATTTGAAATGCAGATTGGGCATCTCACCAAAGGGGCCTTCCACACGCACTTGCAGACGAGTTACGCCTTCGGGTACGCCATTTTCACTGCGACACGCCACGTTACAAGCTTGGCAGCCGATGCACTTATTCTCGTCGTGCACCATTACATATCGTTTATTCATTTAAGCCTCCGATTAGCGCTTTGCCAGCGTGACGCCCGTGGTGTGCACTGTCATGCCACACACAGGAGCAGTAACGTGCGGCAGTAAGTTACCGCAGTGGATACCTTTGCCCGTTGCTCTGACCAACTCTTTGTTTTTAGAACCAAAGCCCATGTAAGCAAACACAGTATCTTGGCGAATACCCGGCGTGACTAAGGCATGGCCTTCTTCTGTGCCAACACTACTGGTGAGGCGGATTGGGTCGCCATTGCTGATCCCTAATTTGCCCGCAGTGACGGGGTGAACCCACACAGCGTTATCCGACATCAGGTTAGCGAGCATAGGTACATTGTGGGTGGCGCCATTGGTGTGCACCGCCACTTTGCCTTGGATAAAGTACAGCTCATCTGCTTTTTTAAGATTCACTTCGCGGAACTTGATCACCCCACGGCCTGGTGCCATGGCTTCGACTTTCGCGGAAGTGAGTTCAATTTTGCCACTCGGGGTTTTAAAGGTCAGTGCGCTGGCGTAAGTGCCGTCTTCATCGGCAGGTCGCGCATTGGGGTATGCCTTAATAAACTCGGCAACCATCTTAGGCTCGCACAACATAATTGGCTTACCGAAGCTCACAAAACCTTCGTCTTTGATCCGGCGCAGCAGGTCAGTGTCGCGGTTCACCTGCAGCATTTGCAGGGTTTCCATGTTTTCCCATGGATAGAACTCGCCAAGGCCCATAGCCACACCCACATCCTTAAAGATCTGCCAAGAAGGCTTAGTATCACCTAAGGTTTCAACGACCCGTTGGCGCACATAATAGGCCGGATTTTTACCTGACTTATCAGCAATTTCTTCATCACGTTCAAGATAAGTCGACTCAGGTAAAATCACGTCCGCATAGGCGGCGGTTTCGCTGATATACACATCACACACGGCGATAAAGTCGAGCTTTTTCATCGCTTCAACAACGCGCGCCCTGTCTGTCATGGTTTGCATTGGGTTAGTGCGTGACATCACCCAGCCGTGTAACTGGTAAGGAACCGCGCTTAATGTGGCATCGAGAATAGTTTGGTAAACGCCGCCCGATGTCCACATCATGGCGTACTGTTCTTCCACCTGATCGATACGTTTCGCTGCTGGTTTTGGCATGTCTTTCACGCCAGGTTTTGCCAATACGGGCGCAACCGCTTCACCGGCAAGCTTGTTGTAATCACCGGGTTTCTGGCCGATATAAATCCCGCCCTTACGCTCGATGTTACCAATCAAGACGTTAGCGGCGTAAAGGGCGCGGCGCATCTCAAACTCTTCGGTGGTAAAGGTGGCTCTGTGACCAAAATCGACCACAGCATGGGGCGCTTTAGCGGCATATTCGTGGGCGATACGACGAATGTCTTTGGCAGGCACATCGGAGATGGTTTCAGCCCATTCAGGGGTATAAGCTTTCACTTCGGCGGCAAAGGCTTCGAAGCCTTCCACATAGCGCGCGACAAATGCCTTGTCGTAAAGATTATCTTCAATCAATACATGGCATAACGCCAAGGCGACGGCTACGTCGGTACCGGGGCGAATGGCATACCATTCATCAGCTTTATCGGCCACGACGGAGAATCTTGGCTCGAACACCACCAGCTTGGCACCTTTGTCCATTTGCGCCGCCATCATGCCGCGGGTTTCGGACATATTGATGCCTTCGTACAGGTTATGCCCGAAGTTAATGATGTATTTAGAATTACTTAAATCACGTTTGACCTTAGTGCCAAAAATAGCCTTAGCGGCAATTTCATAACCACCAGGGCAAGTCGACGCGTGGGTAAAGGTATTTGGACTACCAAAGGCGGTCGCTAGATGGAATAGATGCTTTTCCTGTGAGCCAGATTTTGACGAGAATGCCACGGCTTCTGGGCCATATTCTTTTTTGATTTTATTGAGGTTTTCAGCGATTAATTTATACGCCTCATCCCAACTGATCTCAGCCCATTTGCCTTCGCCGCGCTCACCGACCCGCTTTAACGGTTTAACGATACGCTGTGGATCGTACAATAAACTATGGCCTGCGCCGCCACGGGCACACACTTTACCGCCAAAGGATTTAGCGGCCTTGTTGCCACTAATGAAGACGTTTTTGCCCTCAATCACCCGCGCCGAAATCGGGCAACGGGTCGAACACATTTCACAAATACTGGCAATGTCTTTGCCCATGCCCTTTAGCTGCTTATTCTCTAATGCCGCTAAGCTGCCCGGCAGCAGACTGGCCAACGCACACGTGGCGCTGCTCGCTCCTGCTCCCTTTAAAAAGGTTCGCCTATTAAGCTCAATCATGGTTACCTCCATCACGCTCATCCCACCCGTCAGTCGCCACATTGGGCGCCATCGAGCAGAGGTTTGCTCACTGATTTGATTACTTTTTTAGTTATAAAGCGTTAAAACAGCGTCACCATATCTTCAAAATACACGGCATACGCTGAATACACTGCTCATCCACAGAGATTGTTATCCCGAAAGAGGTAGGTGGGTATTGTGGTAAACCACATGGGGAAGCTCGGTGTGATCTACCGCAACTAAAACCTAGGACTGACCTTGAAATACGTGAATAAGATCAATAGGTCTTAAAAAACGGACAGAAAAAGCCGCCAGATGGGACAAATGGCGGCTTCAAAAACAAACAGATATTTCAGTAAATTGCGATAACACTCGTAGGATGAGCATCACTATGCTGAGTGAAAAGCTGAACGAAAACCTACCACAATCCTTAATCCATTAATTCTATATCGAGGCTGTTGAGCAGCCGAATCGCTTCGTCGCGGCTAAACTTAGCGCCTTTGATTTTATTGTTAAAAATGTCGATATCGTAATTGGATGCCTCGCTGAAATCCGCCTCCAATAATTGAGTTCGGCCAAACAGACTATGACTAAAATCCGTGTAGGTGAAATTGGCTTGATTAAAACTGCCCTCGCGAAAATCGACATCGTGGGCCTTGCACTCTTCGATGATGATTTCATCGAGGGACAAACCTAAAAATGAGCAATCATTTAAGATGGATTGCTTAAAGGAAAAGGGCGCGGCAAAGGATAAACGCGACCACGCGGCGCGGGTCCAATCGATACCGACTAACTTACATTCTTCAAACTCCACCCCGCTGAACTGACACTGGGGCACTTTCACTAAGCTCAAGTTGCAACGCACAAAGCGGCAATCGATAAACTTGCATTTACGGAAAGTGCTCTCGCTAAAATGGCAATCTTGAAAGCAGCAATCCTCAAACTCGATGCCCTGTAGATCTTGGGCTAATTCCGACAAGCCATTGAACTGTTTTGATAAAAAACTATTGCCCTGCAAAGCCGCGCTTTGTGCGAGTTGCGATGGCGCAAGCTGTGGCACTTCTTTCTGTGACGACATAACACCTCTAATCCTGCCCAATCCCCAACAATAAAATATGCAGGGCAATTGGGCTAGATACTGCTTATTGTTTACTCTCTGATACAATGCTTGAGACTCACCGGCTAAATGCTCGCGACGAGTTCCTCAAGCTGATCGGTCGCCTTAGACCAACCCTGATGAAACCCCATATCCTCATGATTCTGCCTATCTTCGCTATTCCAATGCAGCACCCGCGCAGTGTACTTGGTCTTGCCGTCCACAGGTTCAAAAGTAATAGTTGCCGTCATAAAGGCTTTATCGGACGGCACCCAAGCCTCAGTAAAGGCATCGGTAAATACGATGCGCTCATTCTCAACCACCTCGAGATACACGCCACGATTCGGGAAATCCTGTCCCTCAGGGCTGCGCATCACGATCACATTTGAACCACCGGCACGCACATCTAAGCTCGCGCTAGCCACAGTCCACGGCCTTGGCGTAAACCAAATTTTGAGGAGTTCTGGCTCGGTCCACGCGCGGAACAGCTTTTCTGGCGGCGCATCGATAATCCGCTCTAATACTAGCTCTCGTTGATTATCATTATGTACATGCTGACTTGTGCTCATATTCCCTCCATTGGATATTTGGCTTGATGGTCTTGTTGGCTGCAGCTACGTCATAAGCTCGCACATCAGCGCGCTAAAATACAGCCCTTCAACATTAGCTCGTCCGCAGAACACCAGCCCTCCATGATACTCAGCACAGAGTGTTAGCGCGTGATTCCCTTGCAAATCCTTATGCCCGCTAGATTCAAGCCACAGAACTATATAAAGAGCTGTGTAAAGATCTGTGCAAAGAACGATGCAAATAGCCGTGGCAAATTTTGTCAAAAAAGGTAGAATGTCGCCACTTTTTAGCGGCAGTCTAGAACAAGGTTCTCTCGGATTAATGGTTAGCATTTTCGAGCAAAATGGCACGGGCCCAGCCCGCTTTCGCAGACCACTTTCACTGTGGTGCCAACCTTGCCCTGCGTTTGTTCCCTCCCTTGCATTATCTCCACCCAACACAATTCAAACACCGCCCGAAAATACGACTTTTGCTGTTCAAGATTTAACATCAAATCCCGCAAACTGGCTGAGCGATTTACGCCCTAAGCCAAGCGCGAATAATAAAGCGGTTGCAATGAATCTGGCTGTTGCTAACGCCATAGTCCATCTGCAAACCGACACTTATAAAAACCTTATCCCTACACTCTCTATCCTAAGGAATACTCGTCATGAGTCTTGCTGATTCCGTATTAGCCGTGAATAACGATTTGCCAATCCGCACCGACAGCCCAGTCCACAGCGGCAAGGTTCGCAGCGTTTACTGGCTAACCGATGCCGACAGCCGCCGTTTAATCAAAACCAAGGGTTATAACGTCCCCGAAGATACCCCGCTCGCCATCATGGTGATCAGCGACCGTATCTCAGCCTTCGACTGTATCTTCCACGGTGAAGGTGGCCTCAAAGGCATTCCCGGTAAAGGCGCGGCATTAAACGCGATATCTAACCACTGGTTTAAACTGTTCGCCGAAAACGGCCTAGCCGACAGCCATATTTTGGATATCCCGCACCCGTTCGTATGGATAGTCCAAAAAGCTCGCCCTATTAAGGTCGAAGCTATTTGCCGCCAGTACATCACAGGCTCAATGTGGCGCGCTTACTCTAAGGGCGAGCGAGTATTCTGTGGCATCACACTGCCAGAAGGCTTAGAAAAAGATCAAAAGCTACCTGAGCTGTTAATCACCCCATCGACTAAGGGCATTTTAACCGGCATCCCAGGCGTGCCAGCCCAAGATGACGTGAACATCAGCCGCAGCGATATCGAAGCCAACTACCAAGCCTTTGGCTTTGAAAAGTTAGAAGATATCGACCTGTACGAGAAGCTGTTAAAAGATGGCTTTAAAGTGATTTCAAAAGCACTGGCCGACATTGATCAAGTGTTTGTCGACACTAAATTTGAGTTCGGTTATGTCACTGATAAAGATGGCAATTCAAAACTGATTTACATGGATGAAGTCGGCACTCCAGACTCATCACGTATTTGGGACGGCGCCGCCTACCGCGATGGCAAGATTTTGGAAAACTCTAAAGAGGGTTTCCGCCAATTCCTGCTAAATCATTTCCCAGATCCTGATGTGTTGCTCAACAAAGACAGAATGCCAGAGCGTGAAGCCCTCGCCCGCGACAATGACCTGCCACTTGAGGCCATGATGCAAGTGTCACGCACTTACACCGGCGTTGCCGAGAAGGTGACTGGCGCGGCGATTCCGCTGCCAGCGAATCCTAAGGCAGATATTATTAAGATACTCAAAGATGAGTATGATTTGATCGTGTGATCAAATCATTGTGGGATGGGAGTTTTCCCTTTCCCAAGAGTTGAAAGGCGCTTCGGCGCCTTTTTGTTTTTTAAACTTGGGTTTGGATTTATTTGTATGAGTCAATTTAACTCAATTCTGAAATGCAAATCTGAGAAAAATCAAAGTCAAAGTCGTGGGGCTTCACCCCACAGCCGACCAAGGAGGACTGCTCGTCCTATCCTCCTTGGATTCTCCAAGACGCCCCTAGCGGAGTTGAAAGCCCTTTGGGCATTTAGCGTCCTTATTCTATCGCGTCAGACGCTCGTCCCTGATTCGACTGACGCTATCTCGGCATCCATGCCTCGCTCACGCAACGAACGCAAATGCCCTGCGGCAACTCCGAGGGGATGGTGAACTCCTGTCGTTTTAGTGTTGTCTGTGATTTACTAAAAAAGATATACATGTTCCATCGTTGGCCAGAGAACCTCTATACTACTACCTTGATATTAATCTATCTCATCAAAGCCATAGTCGTGGGGACAACCACTAATCTCGGTAATTTCATACTCTGCCAGCCCAAACTCTCCAACTATTAGCTTACATAATACTGTCACTTCTACATCCAAATCTTGCCCTCGAATGTCAGTTTCTCTACGATGTTCACCACTAGCAGTGCCCCTAAGTTTAACCACTAAACCGTTACCTGGTTCCCAGTCGTAATCACTCAACTCAAGGTAGATTTCATCAAAAATTGTATCTGTTTCTGCCATTGCTCCCGAAAGCCCGTCAGATGAAAGGATATCGTAGCTATTTTCACTAACTCGCTCGCTTACTGTTTGAGCTATATCTTCAGCAGACGAGAGCATTAGTTGGCTATTGAAGAGCTCCATGACACCTACGACGTGATCAAATAGGGAACTAGAGAAATCTTCCTCGTTCTTATTTTCATCGACAGCAATGGCATCCAACGCTTTGGCTAAAAAGTTAGCATCATGGAATAAATATTTGACCTTCTGCAGTCCATCTTGACTAAAGTTACTTTCATTCATCATCTCTCTGGCATCTTCATATCCAAATAGAGCTGCGATCGAAGCTGAAAGGCCATCAAGACTTATTAAGAGCTCGTCCTCTTTAAGACTTTGATTTAGCATATCCATCAATTGATAAACAACTGGAAAGCGGGTAGATGCCAGAGTTGCCTTATGTATGGCAGCTTGAGAATTAAACCGCAGCTTTTCAACTTCCTCTTTACGTTGTTTACTTTCAAGTTCTACCCGCTCTTTCTCCATATTAGCTAATTTACTTTCAGCATCTAAACGAGCGGCTTTAGCTTTTTGGTCTATATACTCTTTAATCATGTTGCGGCGTTCAGCCTTTTCAAGCTTCTCCTGAATTTCTATTTCAACCTCTTGCTCAAGGAATTTCTTTTCTGGATTAGCTCTAAGATTTTCTTTATTTAGTTCTCTTTGCTTTTGAGCTCGCAAGATATCTAGTCCCACAGCGTGTGAATGCTGAGACAAAGTGGCTTTATCCTGCTTTTTCTTCACCCATAGTGATATCCAAGGAAGTAAGAACAAATAAAATAAGGTAATTAAAAGGGGAATACCTATGAGATCAGCATCAGAGAGTACTTTTGAATACACCATGCTTTCCGACATTGTTTTAATTCTTTCATCAATTTTTTGGCTTCCAAAAAATAGCTTAGCCAGCTTATCCCAGTTGCAGATACACCATGCCACTATAAATGCACCAATGACAGGGTCTTTGCTACGTGTTTTGGTGTTTCCTTTAATTGAAGCCCATATATCATCCAGCACTTGCATAAGAATTCATCCTTAAATAACCCTCTCTTGTTGGTATGAGAGTGTTGGTTATGACTGTATTCAACCACTCTTTACTTGATAAAACTCGGGGGAATAATGGAACATGCAAGCTAATATACTATATCGGAGATACTTTAAGTTATTAATATTTAAAAATATATGACATACACACCACTCTTAGGATTACAGTCAACACCTCAGCAACAGAAGTCCACCATCCCCTGCGAAGTTGCTGAAGGGCGTTGAAGAAAATAGCGTGACGCAGACAGGACGTCTGCGTAGCTTTCGGGGGGAAGGGGCGAATGAAAATCGGTGATTTTCGCGCTTATGAGCGAGAGGCAGGGACTGCCGAACTGGGGCTTTACATGGATGTAAAGCGGATCAATCGGAAGCGTTAGCGATTTTCGAATAAGCACGAAGCCACTAACTAATGCATGTAACTTCGCTAGGGACGCCGGGGGATTTCCAAAAGGGGAATAGGCGATTTTTCCCTCTTGGTCGGGTGTGGGGGTGAAGCCCTACGACGTTGATTTTGACTTTGATTTAAAAAATAAAAACTCGGAGGGGCTTATTAGTAATATAAAAAAGGTGTGACACTGAGCGTGTCACACCTAAATAATTAATATTTAAATTATAAATATCAACAACGAATAATTAGAAGCGATATTCAACACCGATACTGGCTTGATTAAAGTCTGTATCTGTTTTTCCGCCATTGGCGACGCTATCGACATTAATATCTGCATCATACCAAGTGTACTCAGCATTAATTAAAAATCGATCTGTGACTTTAAATGCCACACCAGCGCCGGCGAATACACCTTCACCATCGTCATTGCCAGAAAAACCGACGACGTCATAATCTGTCGAATACCATAACTGACCACCTTTAGCATATAGCTCAACTCGGTCTGCAATGGGAAGCATGACTTTCAGGGCTGCCGTATAACCATCGGTTTCGGCATTGGCTAAACCATTACCATAATCACCAAAGTTAATGTAACTACCTTCAAGAGCAAGGTATTTATTAAACTTATAACCAACAAGGCCCTGCATTACATCACTATTATCATCAAAATCATCATCGCCATCGACTTTTAAATAACCGTAGTTAGCGCCGACATAGATTCCGTTTTCTGCGGCATCACTGTTGCTCATGTTATCTGCATGAGAATATGCACTAAAAGAGGCTAAAGAAATAATGGCAGCTAAAGTAAGAATGGGATTTTTCATAAAGTACTCCTAGTTAATTATTTAAATACACTAAGGACATTACAAAAATAATGCCAACCTCGCAAAACCACACTTAGATCAATACACAATGAAAATAATAATCATACTTATCAACACCATAGATTTATTTTAATATTTTAAATTCGAGTTAACTATTTTTATAAAACACATGAAACTTTTTTCATACTTACACTAAAGCCGTGCTAATTTTGTCTTAATGTATTTATTGCCTGTGAAATTGTAACTATTTCATAGGTAACAAAATAAACATACAAAATTATTACATTTAATTAATTCTATTATCATTTATATTGTGCGACTTACTTATTAAAACAAGTTTATTAAAGCAAGCTTTAACGGGAGTACTGTGCGGCAGCGTTATGAACAAGAGTCATGGATGACGAACTGATTATTAAGCATTGACGTTATTTGGCAAGGAATATCCAAAAGGGGAATTGGTACTTTCCCCTTTTGGTCGACTCTTGATGGAAAATTAAGAGTGAAGCCTACAACTTTAATTTGGCTTTAAATAAAAACAGACTGACAGAGAAGCGAGATTTAACAAGTCACACTGACATTATGAGCAGACCTTCTGTTATCAAACTTCAACAGAAGGTCAAATCTTCACACAAACAAACAGCGCATTACCTGATGCTAAATCCCACGGGACAATTCTTTCATAATCGTGTTCGAAAACATGCACTTCAAAATAGGGCGCTAACAATTCCTGCAGCTCAGTGAAGCTGGTAGCGACCATAGCATGTTGATCTTGCCATTGCTCAATACTGTGGACTTCTTGTAAGCCCACTTCTTGCAAACCTGCGGCGTGTAACCCAGCTTCCAGCGAGCCTAAGCCTTTCATATCAGAGACAGGTAAAGGCGAGACCTCAGCAAACGGCTGACTGCTTTTGGCAATACTCAACTTTAATGACTGTTTCTCACCTTGCCCACTGTAATGCCAGCCGGATTCGAAGGCGAAATGGCTACCATCAAACTCAGCAAAATGCTTAACTGAACTTGTGTTATCGATTCTGTGCTTATCGACAGTATTAAAACAAAACAGCCCACCATCATTAAGTGCGCTATGCACACTGGCAATACAGCTTTTAAGGCGTTCGATGCAAGCACTGTAATGGATGGAATATAAAAAACAGGTAATCAAATCGACGCGCTCTTCTAAATAAAAAGCCGTCATGTCTTGGAGGTTAAACTGAGCTTCAGGACAACGACGCATGGCCATGTCTAGCATAGGCTGATTAATATCAAGGCCACTGCACTGATAACCAAGGTCGATAAAATGCCGCACATGTGGACCAGTGCCACAGGCTAAATCAAGATGTTGCTTACCATTATTGCCGAGGAACTGATGCAGACGATGGATACTCGCGCTCTGTTGCTGGTAGTTGATATCGGAACACATTAAATCGTAATAACCGGATAAATCGGTATAGAGCGCGTTGGAAGACATAGTAGCGAATAGGTAACAAGGGCAATTTTAGGTGGCGCATGATAGATCAGTTAGCCGATATCAGAAACAAAGAATTATCCATCGAGTCTCTGCACGTGTTATCACTCTAATCGTGCAACGATATCAATCCACCTAACCATTTACTTTAGGGCGTGAAAGCTCAGCTCTTCATAGGAACTTAAATATTCGAGTTGTGGTTTGGCAAAATAATAACCCTGAAAATACTCAATCCCTATTCCAGCGAGATAATTAAGTTCGGCTTCAGTCTCAATGCCTTCGGCCAAAACTCTTGTATTCAGCTCTAAACAAATACGCAGTATTTCATCCACGGCTAACTGCTTTTCTCTATCGAGATCGATATCACGGATCAAGGTCATATCAAGTTTTAATACTTGAGGGCGCAGGGCTTCGAGCCAGCTTAAATCAGCAAAACCACTGCCAAAATCATCGATTGCCGTGATAAAACCACGCTTAGCATAGCTCTCGAAGATACGGACTAATTTTGCCCGATCAACAATTTGCTCGCCCTCAGTCACTTCGAACATGATGTTGTGAATATCAAACCCATACATGTCGGCGGCTTCAATCGTCGCGCGGATACAGGTCTCAGGATTATATACGGCATTAGGTAAAAAGTTGATACTGAGCATCTTATCGAGTCCCAGCTTTGAAGCGGTTTCTATCGATTTAACACGGCAAGCCTGATCAAAATAGTATTTATTATTTTCATTAATTCGCTCAAACACCCACGCAGCCCCTTCACCATCAGGGCCTCTGACCAGAGCTTCATAACCGCTAATCTCACGACTAGGCCAATGGATAATAGGTTGAAATGCCATTCGAATTTCAAATCCTAATGACTTACCACTTAAGCAATCCATGCAAGTTTGTTGCTTTATTCGAGCGGGAAAATCCATAAACGGCCTCCTAAACATTAACCTTACTAGTGTGAGGATAAATACTTAAATTTGCCAGTTTTTACTGTTCATCATCCTAATAAAATCCATCACATATAGAGTGAAGAATGCTATTTCCAAAAATATAAAACGATTGTAAACGGCATAGAAAATAAAATGGATGAATTCCAATAGGAGCTTCATCCATCCCATATGCCTCTGACTGATTTACTTCAGTTTATAAATCACTTCAACTCTATCTTCTATGCTCACTTGACCATATTGATAACTCTCGGCGGCGCCCATGGCATCGGCTTTAGCGCTCATACGCAACATGACAGGTTGCACAGGGCGTTGATCGTAATAACGGATCTGCCAAATCTTACCGAGATTTTCACCAAAGCCTTTAGCCAAAGATTCGGCTTTTTGTTTGGCATCCACAATCGCGGCTTGACGTGCTTTGGCGACGTATTCAGCTTCTTTGCTCGACTTAAGGGCGATGTTATTGACCCGATTCATGCCCTCTTCTAAGGCAGAATCTAAAATAGCATTCAAGCGGCTTAAGTCTGTTACCGTCACGGTAATTTGGCGACTGGCAGTATAACCCGTCAGCTCTGGCGCTTTATCCTGCACATAGACGTATTGCGGTTGAAGATTTAAATTCGCGCTCTGGATCTGATCTTTAGTCACACCCGCTGCGGTGAGACGGGCGATAAACTTAGCCACGGCGGCATCGGAATTATCTTTGGCGGCTTTAGCGGTTTTTTCGGTCACGGCCACTTCCACATTCACATCCGCCATATCGGGCTCGACTTGGATTTGACTCACACCCATGGTTTCAATATGCGGGAAATCGACCTCAGCGGCGAGTACCGCTGGCGCCATAAACGCGCTAGAAAAAAGACCACCCGCCACCAATACCGCTAAAAGAGAATTTTTCATAACTTACTCCAAAAATAATGTGCTTATACCTAAACCACTTCAAATAGAACGCATATTCAAAACGAGACGGCTAAAACGACTGTGTCGCTTATTTAGCGCTTAGGCTATCAGTAAAAAGTGCCAATACTTGTGCCAATATGTAACAGCATCAAGAAATTGTCTCTTGTCCCTATAAACGCGGCCAATTTTAAAAAGGGTTAATTTTTCTGAAAAATGTTTAGCGCTTTTTATCCAGATGAGTTAGACCTTGGATCTTTGGCCTATCTTCCTATATCCACACCAAAAATAGGCCTTAGGGTTAACTGGCATATTCAGCGCCCCAGTTGTACACTTTTCAGCCAAAGCTACTGTACCTTTTAATCACTTCAGGTATAATCCGCCAACTTTTTTAAGGCGGCTTATACCTCAGCGAGAAACCATGACAGTTGAAACTTTTAAACCCAAGCAAACGACCACGCTTGATATCCCAGTAAAAACATTAGAAGCAGCAAGCACTAATACTGTTACCACTGGGAATCGCATCGGTTTCGTGTCTTTGGGCTGCCCAAAAAACCTCGTGGATTCAGAGCGTATTCTGACTCAGTTACGCATCGACGGCTACGAAGTCACTAACAGCTACGACAATGCCGACTTAGTTATCGTCAATACCTGCGGCTTTATCGATGCTGCGGTGGAAGAGTCTCTGGATGCTGTGCGTGAAGCCTTAGAAGAAAACGGCAAAGTGATCGTCACTGGCTGCCTTGGCGCTAAAGAAAACCAAATCCGCGAAGTGCACCCAGATGTGTTAGAAATCACTGGCCCACACAGCTACGAAGCCGTGTTGAAGCATGTTCACAAGTACGTGCCTAAGCCAGAGCACAACCCTTTCACCTCGTTAATCCCACAAACTGGGGTTAAGTTAACGCCTAAGCATTACGCTTATTTAAAGATTTCAGAAGGTTGCGACAACCGTTGTACTTTCTGCATTATTCCTTCGCTACGTGGCGATCTCGACAGCCGCCCAGCGGGCAGCATCTTAGATGAAGCTAAGCGTTTAGTGGAATCAGGCGTGCAAGAAATTTTAGTTGTGAGCCAAGACACCTCGGCCTACGGCAAAGACAAAGGCGGTCGTACCGATTTTTGGAACGGTATGCCAGTCAAACAAGACATTACTAGCCTAGCGCGCCAACTGGGTAAAATGGGCGCTTGGGTGCGTCTGCATTATATCTATCCATACCCATGGGTTGACGATTTAATCCCGCTAATGGCGGAAGGTTTAATCCTGCCGTATTTGGATATTCCAATGCAGCATGCTAGCCCGCGCATCCTCAAGATGATGAAGCGTCCAGGCCGTGTTGACCGTCAGTTAGAAGCGATTCAACGCTGGCGTGAAATCTGCCCAGATCTGGTGATCCGCTCAACCTTCATCGTCGGCTTCCCAGGTGAAACCGAAGAGGATTTCCAAATCCTGCTCGATTTCTTGAAAGAAGCTCGTCTCGACCGCGTAGGTTGCTTTAAGTATTCTGAAGTCGATGGCGCTGTCGCCAACACTATCGCCGAGCTTATCAGCGAAGAAGTGAAAGAAGACAGATACCACAGATTTATGGAACTCCAAGCCGAGATCAGCGCCGAGCGTTTGGCCCGTTTCGTTGGCCGTACTTTAGATATTCTGATTGACGATGTCGACGAAGAAGGCGCCATTGGCCGCAGCTTCGCCGATGCACCAGAAATCGACGGCATGGTGTTTATCAATGGTGAAACTGAGCTGGAACCCGGTATGTTAGTTCGTGCCCGCATCACCCATTCAGATGAACACGATCTGTGGGCAGAAGTGGTAGATGCTGACACCCAAGACTAAGCTGTTCTGATACAGAACAGCTTATGACTCAAAAAGCGAACCTCTGGTTCGCTTTTTGTTTTTTATCATTTCGTAAGCATTAACACTGCGAATGCTTCAGCATCTTTACTCCACTGTTTCTTCACACTGTCTTGGCCCACGATATTGATTCATTGCCAGCCTCAATTTCGCTGATTTATCAGCAGCTAGGATGAGACGTTTTGAATTAAGCATTAAGCATCGGGTCCCAACATCTTATTGGCATCGACCCAAAGCTCGAATTCTTCTGCCGTGACAAACTCAAGTTCTAATGCCGCTTGGCGCAGAGTCTTATGCTCGCTATGGGCTTTTTTGGCTATCTTAGCGGCCTTTTCATAACCGATATGTTGATTCAGCGCTGTCACTAACATGAGTGAGTTCTCCACATGCAGCGCGATTTGTGGCTCATTCGCCACTATGCCGACTACGCAATGGTCATTAAACGACTGGCAAGCATCCCCCAATAAGCGCCCCGATTGCAGCACATTGGCGATAATCATAGGCTTAAATACATTGAGCTCAAACTGACCATTGCTGCCGCCAATCCCAACGGCGACATCATTACCCATGATTTGCGCGCACACCATAGTCATAGCCTCGACCTGAGTCGGGTTCACTTTTCCCGGCATAATCGACGAACCCGGTTCATTTTCAGGCAGTAATAACTCACCAATACCACAGCGCGGGCCAGAACCTAACATCCTAATATCATTTGCGATCTTCATTAAACTGACCGCCGCCACTTTATAGGCCGCCGACAGGGCGACTAATTCATCGTGGGCAGCAAGGGCTGCAAACTTATTCGACGCCGTCACAAAGGGCAAACCCGTGAGTTTTGCGATATTGTCCGCCACCTTAACGGCGTAATCCTTGTGTGTATTCAGCCCAGTGCCCACGGCGGTCGCACCTAAGGCTAACTCGGCCACCCGCTTGAGACTATGCTCAATGCCTTCGATGGCATAACTTAACTGCGCGGCGTAACCCGAAAACTCTTGGCCTAACGTTAACGGTGTTGCATCCATAAAATGCGTGCGACCGATTTTAACGATTTGCGCAAACTCCTCGACCTTCTTCTGTAAACTCTGCTGCAATAACCTCATGCAGGGCAAAACGAGCTCAACCGCTTGGCGATAAGCGGCAATGTGCATGGCGGTGGGAAAGGTATCGTTGGAGGATTGCGAGCGGTTAACATCGTCATTGGGGTGCAAGCATTTAACCGCATCGATAAGTTGCCCACCTGAGAGCACATGGCCGCGATAGGCAATCACCTCATTGACGTTCATATTGGTTTGCGTGCCCGAACCCGTTTGCCAAATCACTAAAGGAAATTGCGCATCGAGTTCGCCTGCAATCAGCTCATCGCACACTTGGGCAATCAGTTGAGCTTTAGCTTGAGTCAAAGTGCCAAGTTGTTGATTGGTAATGGCGGCGGCTTTCTTTAAATAGCCAAAAGCGTGGATCACTTCGACAGGCATAGATGCCTCAGCACCAATACGAAAGTGCTGCAGCGAACGCTCGGTTTGTGCGCCCCAATAACAATCGGCGGGGACTTTCACCTCACCCATAGTGTCGTGTTCAACTCGATATTGCTGTGCCATGTGCATCTCCTTCGCTAAAACCCTCTAAGCCTTCACCATACTCGCTCAGGGCGAAAGTACAATTAACCTCCAACAAGGAGTATCAATAATAAGGCTGATTTAAGCGTAAAGATTGGCGTAAAGGCAGGTGGAGGAGCATGAATTGGCAGGATTAACGAGGCACTAACACAGCAGACTAAAGCAGCGAACTAAAACAGTAAAAAGCAGATTAACAAAAGCGCAGACCTAGAAAGTCAAAAGGGGCATCGCCCTTGTGCTGATGCCCCTTTCGGTTTTGTGCTTTACGGTCATATGACCCTTTGCCCTTTTTCGCTTTCTCGGTGCGGGTCCTAAACAAGGGACTCGTCACTAACGCTTTGAGTGCGTTGTCGGTAATGGTGCCTCGACCACTTTCGTGTTCTAAGGGCATATTTTGCGGTTTTTGCTTAATCATTTTCTGCCTCACTGCTTAATGAAAGTTAAGCCCATATCCTAACAGCGCAAACTATAACGCAATCAAATCAGATGTACAGAGTTTGTGCACTCCAACATAAAAAATGACTTTGACTAGTAGGAAAGTATGATAGATTATTCAAACAAAAATAATATATTAGCTTAATAATCAATAAGATTTTATTAATAGGTTTAGTGAGTGGATTTTGCCAT
This sequence comes from Shewanella sp. SM55, assembly GCF_025654025.1. Lineage (NCBI taxonomy): Bacteria > Pseudomonadati > Pseudomonadota > Gammaproteobacteria > Alteromonadales > Shewanellaceae > Shewanella > Shewanella sp. SM55. Next base: position 33,581 of record NZ_JAKKRS010000014.1, read on the forward strand.
AACCTTTATTGGCACTCTGGTTACACTTTGTAATCGACAGATAAGGAGATCAATTTGACATCCGTGTTAGTCGCTCAATCTTGGCTCGGTGCACTGTTTTTACTGATAATGCTTCAAACCCCGCTTGCCAACGCTTTTTCCAGTTCAGATTCCTGCGTGATGACCATGGGGTATCGCACCAGCGAACGCTTACCCTTTATCGGCGACGAGTCCAATAACACGGGATTTTATCACGAACTCTACCAAGCGGCGGCGGACAAGATTGGCTGCAAACTCAATGTGGTGCGCGCACCTAAATTACGTATTCTGCGGGATCTCAAACTCGGCAATATCGATTTTTATCCCGGCCTTAATTTCACCGAAGAGCGGGCTCAATACGCGCATTTTATCCCCAATGGACTTTCACAACGTGCGATTGGCATTAGCCGTGCTGGCGCCGCCGATATTCGCTCCATTGAACAGTTATCCCATAATGAGATGACCCTCTTAATCGCCCCCGGCAGTTACGACTTTGGCGGCTTACCCGACAAAATTAAGGTACGCAAACCGCCTGAGCTAACCGTCCCTAAAGCCTTGGATTATTTACTTTCAAACCAAGGTGACTTTTTTATTTATGATCAAACCACTTTGCATTATTACCTCAAAAATCGTGACCAAAGCCAGTTTAAACTCCACTATCACTACAGCGAATTACCGCAGGAAATGTACCTCGGTTTCTCGAAAAAAAGCCGCCACTACCGCGGTAGACACAACCCCAACTATCGCGCCGATATCCCCATCAGCCCAGATAACAGTCCCACAGTGTTAACACCAGATTCTAAAGTCTTTGAATTTGCCAAAGCACTCGCCGCCATGGATTCCCAAGGTGAAACTCAGCGCTTGTATAGTAAGTATTTTGGCTAGCTTAAATCCCAGAAATTAAAATGCCTCATTTGGGTTAGCTTAAATCACAAAAGTACCGCTAACGCAGAGTTCTATTGGACCTTTTATCAATTGAGGCACCAATAAAGATCTAAGCGAATCATGCCTAACTGATTAAAAAGTGGAAAACTTGTCTTCTGCTCAAGCCATATTCTGATGTTTTAACTCGCTTTGTTACCCTCTGCGACAATATGCCGCACCTGCCACACTGAGATGCTCTTTATAATGCAGCGCAATTAATCCAAGTGAATGGAAGACAATAAGATGGCTGCAAATTCTGCGTATTTATCTCACCCGTTTAAAACTTCAGTAATTTCCTCATCCCTCGCAATCGCCATGGGCTTATCGCTAGCGCCACAGGCCATGGCTGACGACAGCGAATTAGCCAATATTGAACGCTTAGAGGTACATGGCCAACAGACCGAAAACCGTAACGCCTTAGGCTCGGCTGAAAATCTACTGAAAGGGCAAGGAGTCGATTTCTCCGAAGCGGGCGGCGTATCGGCCCTACCTATCCTCAATGGCATGATGGGCGATCGCATCAAAGTGCTGGTTGATGGTGCGGACATTACTGCTTCCTGCGCCAACCAAATGAATCCACCGCTGTCCTATATCTCCGCCAATCAAATCACCACAGCCGAAGTCATTGCGGGTGTATCGCCAGTCAGCGCGGGTGGCGACAATATTGCGGGTGTGATCAAGGTTAGCAGCCTTAACCCTAAATTTGGTGAAAGCGAGGCCATCAAATGGAATAGTGGCGATATTTCAACGGGATACCGCAGTGTGAGTGACACTTTATTACTCGGCACCAATGCCACTGTCGCAAGCAAAAATGTCAGTCTTAGCTATCAAGGCGCCTATGAAGATGCCAACAGCTATAAAGATGGCAATGGCGATAAAGTCATCGATACCCTGTACCGCGCACAAAACCATGCACTGACCGCCGCATGGCGCGATGAGACTCAAGAAGTTGCCATCAAATTGACCCACCAAAATATTCCATTCCAAGGTTTTGCTAACCAATACATGGATATGACGGATAACAAGAGTTACGGTGCCCTCGCCCGTTATCAACTCAAACTCGACGATGACGGTGAATTCAGTGCCCAAGTAAACTGGCACGGCGTGAAACACGAGATGGGCTTTTTCACCCCAGAAAAAACCGGCAAGATGCCAATGAACACTGAAGGTGATGACTACAGCTATCAACTACACTGGCGCTTGCCAATGGGTGATGACAGCACCTTACTGGTCGGCCAAGAATACTATAGCTACCAGCTCGACGATGTTTGGCCTGCGGTGCCTGGCACTATGATGGCACCCAATGACTACATCAACATCAACGATGGCCAGCGAAAACGCGCCGCCGTTTATGGCGAATGGCAGCAAGATTTAAGTCAAAGCTGGTGGTTATCGGCGGGTGTTCGCTTTGAGTATGTCACCACCAATACCGGTGAAGTCCAAGCCTATAGCAACATGCCTATGATGGGCATGCCCAATGTCGACGCAGAAGCGGCAAAAGCCTTTAATGCAATGGACAGAAAACGTGATGATAATCTGATCGATGCCACCTTACTGGCGCGCTATCAATTATCGACCAATCAACAACTTGAGTTTGGTTTAGCCCGCAAGAATCGTGCACCGAATCTATACGAACGTTACAGCTGGGGCCGCGGCACTATGGCGACCACTATGATAGGTTGGTATGGTGATGGTAATGGTTATGTGGGTAATCCGGATCTTAAACCAGAAACAGCCCATACCCTGAGCGCAGCCTACAAATATAACGATGATAGCTGGCAAGTTTCGACCACAGCTTGGTACACAGCTGTAACTGACTATGTCGATGCAGAAGTCATTGGTAGCTTCAATCGCACCAGTTCGCCTGATGGTAAACGCAATATTCTCCAATTCACTAACTTAGATGCCAATCTCTATGGCGCACGTTTTAATGCGCTCTATCAGTTTGCCGAAACCAGCACAGGTAAATGGCAAGTGTTAGGCAAAGTGAATGTAACCCGTGGCGAGCGAGATGAAGGTGATGAACCTTTATATCAAATCAAGCCGTTGCAAACAGAGCTGGCACTGCAACATCAGTTAGGTCAGTGGGAAAACAGTCTTTCATGGCAATGGGTTGCGACCAAAGATCGCGTGGATGACCGCCGCCTTGAAAATGAAACCGACAGCTACTCCTTGCTCAATTTGAACAGCAGTATGAAGTGGCAGGATCTGACTGTTACCTTCGCCGTGAATAATCTGTTCGACAGCTACTATGAGCTGCCACTGGGCGGCGTGAGTGTGGCTGAATTTAAGGCCGATAATACCAATGGCTTTAACCAGATTGCCGGTGCAGGTCGCTCGTTTGAACTCAGCGCAAGCTACGCATTTTAATGACCGATTTTAAAGGCACTGTTTTTAACAACATAGTTCTTAACGGCACGGCTTTTTAGGTCGAGCAGCCCTAATCGACGCGTTAAACAAAAAGGGCAAGCAGATTAAGTGTTTAATCGCTTGCCCTTTTTATGCTCAAACCACATTCATGCTACTAACACTAAAGTACTAGCACTAAAGCACTGAGACGACTTAAGCGCACTATAGCAGCACGGCAGAACGAGTGAGACTATGGATTAGTTACCCGCAATCTTCATTTCAGATAACAAGATACCGCCGGTACGAATCGATGAGCGCAAATCAAAATCCTTACTCACGGCTTGCACGCCACGGAACATCTCTTTTAAGTTACCCGCGATAGTGATCTCTTCCACTGGATATTGGATCTCACCGTTTTCAACATAGAAACCCGCCGCACCACGGGAATAATCGCCCGTTACCATGTTCACGCCTTGGCCCATGACTTCGGTCACAACCAAACCTGTGCCCATGTCTTTCACCAATTCGTCGAAGGTTTGGCCTGTGTGGCCGAGCGTCCAGTTATAAATACCGCCCGCATGGCCCGTGTTGGTTAAGCCTAACTTGCGCGCCGAGTAGCTGGTCAGCAAATAGGTTTCTAACATGCCGCGGTCAATAATGCGTCTGTCTTGGGTCGCCACGCCTTCACTGTCGTAGTTCGCGCTTGCCAATGCGCCCAGTAAATGCGGCTGCTCTTCGATATTAAACCAATCGGGGAAGATTTGGGTGTTGATCGAATCCAATAAGAAACTGGATTTACGGTATAAACTGCCACCGCTGATAGCACCGATAAAGTGGCCGATTAACCCTGTGGCGATATCTGGCGCTAATAAAATGGGTAAACGCGTCGTCGCGATCTTGCGCGCACCAAGGCGACTTACTGTCTTCTCTGCGGTCTTTAAACCTACCGTTTCAGGTGCAAGCATCTCGCTGAATTTACGGGCGATAGTGTAATCGTAATCCCGTTGCATATTGCCTTCACTATCTTCACCGATCACGCTGCAACTTAAGCTATAACGCGAGCTGCAATAACCGTTTAAGAAACCGTGGCTGTTACCATACACTTTAACCGCAGTGTGAGCATTGGCACTGGCGCCGTCGGAATTATTGATACGTGGATCGGCATCGAGCGCTGCAGTTTCGGCGCGGATCGCTAGTTGTGCTAACTCATCGGGGGAAATATCTTGTGGATAATACAGTTGAAGATCGCGGATCTGATTTGCCATCAAGGCTTTATCGGCAAGACCACTGAATGGATCCGGAGAAGTATAACGGGCGATATCGTCGGCCGCTTTCACCGCTAAGGCAATGGCCTCTGGACTTAAATCCGACGTCGATGAACTGCCCTTGCAACCATCGCGGTAAACCGTAATTCCTAAGGCACCATCTTTATTAAATTCAACGGTTTCAACTTCTTTTAAACGGGTAGAAACCGACAAACCTTGTTGTTTACTGATCGCCACTTCGGCAGCGTTCGTTCCTAATTTGTTGGCATATTCCAGCGCCACGGCCACCGCATCTTTCAGCGCGCCCAATTCACTATCGATTCTGTTCAAAGACACAAAGCTACTCTTTCGTTGTCGGCAATTGCCGTAGCATAACAAACACAAATCCCATTCACATTAATTATTCACCGCCGACTTAGGCTTGAGAGCGTATCCTATACCCAAACAACCTGAAGATGCAGGATTCAGCGGGAGTTTAACGCACTTTAGGCAAGGCGGTTATTTGCAGACCTAGCGGGCTAAGTTAAAAATAACCAACACAGCATAAAGTGCGTTAAAACACGCCGGGACGGAGCGCCTAGGGCACTCCACTTCCGTGTTGCATCAATTCAAAAGGTGGCCGACATTCTGTCATTGCTGCGCCTTGAATTGAAGCACCCTAGGCGCTCTGAAACTCGTATATTCAGGTAGCTTGGGTATAAACACATTCACCTAGGCGATTTTTGGCTGGAGATGTTATTATTAGCCAGTAAATTACTTGAGGTTTTATCTATATGAAGATTGTTGGTGATTCAGAACATTTTAAACAGCCCTACGACATAGATGAAGATTATGTCAGCAGCAAAACAACGGACAAGCGTGATAGCGAAGCCGTGCAAAAAGTCGGTATGGAGCTTGTTTCACTGAGCAAGACTCAGCTAGATAAAATCGAGCTGGATGAGTTTTTGTACGACGCTATCCTGCAAACACGCAAAATCAAGGTCAATACTGAGGCGTACCGTCGCCATATGCAGTATATCGGCAAATTGATGCGCAATTTTGATATTGAACCGATCAAAGCTGCTCTCGCTGTTGTGTTAAACAAAAACAACAACGAAACCGCTAAACTGCAGATGTTTGAGAAAATGCGTGAGCGTTTGTTAACCCAAGGTGACGATGAAATTCAAACCTTAGTCGAGCACTATCCGCAATTAGACAGACAAAAACTGCGTACTTTGGTGCGTCAAGCGACTAAAGAGCTGGCTAAAAGTCCAGAATCAAAATCATCCAAAGAGCTGTTTAAATATCTACGCAGCGAAATCCAAGACTAATTAACTTCAGCCTCACAAGGATGTTGCTTATGCGACTCAGCAAAATGTTAGCGGTATTTTCTTGGGTGTTACTGGGCGCATTAGCGCTCAGTGGTTGTAATGGCGCCGCCGATGAAGATAATGGCGGCACAGATGCCACTGACGGTATCTATAAACTGTCTATCGACTTTAAGACCTTATCGGGTTCTGAATGCGGCAGTGTTACTTCACTCCAAAGTTTTCCTAAAGACACAGGCTTTTGCGCAGTCGCGAAGTTAAAGAAAGGCTCAGCTACAGTGAGCAATCAGAAAGTCGACTTTACGACAGACCTTGGTGTATTAACACCTCGTAGCAAACTAACAGACAATAACGGTGAAGCCATTATTATCGTTAGTAATCCTGATTTACTTGTCAATGCAGGGATAATTACTGCAACGACAACCCCAAATGATTCCACAACGGCGCTAACAGCTACCCGCAATTTTGAGTTTTTAAGTGCTAGCGATGGTACCTCTCCTGCCGCTCCTAAACTCAGCGCCAGTATTTTAAGCAGCTCAGCCTTAGTCACTCGCTTTAAAGTCGATGAGTCGGTGCAATTACAAGCCATATTGCTCGATAGCGAAAGCAAAGGTATCGAAGGCGCAAAAGTCACCTTTACTGCAGGTTCAGCGGCGCTCAATCCAGCCAGTGCGCTGACCAACACTCAAGGTATTGCGCAAGTACCCTATACGCCTAGTGACAGTGAATTAGGGGCAAACTCCCTCACAGTCACAGTGGACTATCAAGGTCAATCGCTGCAAACCAGCAGTTTGTATGAAGTGTTGAGTAAAGATGCGGTCAATCAAGAAGGCACGCTAAAACTCGGCTCATTCAATGGCACTGTCTTTACCGAAGGCAAATTGGCGAGCACCTTAACCGCCGATACCAATGGCGCGTATAAGATCAGCGCAGGCGGTAGTTTTGGTGTAAGTGCAAGTTTAGTATTAGAGGCCAATGACGGCACGGTTACGCGAGTGCAAACCCCCTCTTCCATCAGCTTTAGCTCAGATTGCACCACAAACAATAACGCCACACTCGATACCCCAGTTACGACTTTATCGGGTAATGCAAGCTCGACCTTCCAAGACACAAGTTGCAGTGGCAACAGTGGACGTAGCGACCAAATCATCGCCACGACAGTGGCGGGGAATCAAACGCTCACGGCGAATTTCCTATTCACACTGCAACGCCAAACGCTTGCCAGCTTAAGTTTTGAGTCGGCAGAGCCTGCACAAATTCGCATCAAAGGTGCGGGCGGCACAGGTTCAAGCGAATCCTCTTTAGTCAGCTTCAAAGTCACCAGCGCCAATGGCCAACCCGCAGCGCAACAGAATGTCAGCTTTACCTTAGATACGGTTGTCGGTGGTTTAAGTTTTGCCAATGGCACTGCGAATGCGCAAAGCCTGACTAACTCCCAAGGTATCGCCAGTGTGCGCGTATTATCCGGTACAGTACCCACGCCTGTGCGCGTGGTCGCCACTGCTGTTGATACTGATACTAAAGAAGTCATCACTAGCCAATCTGAACAGTTAACCGTGAATACTGGTCTACCTCAACAACTTGGATTTAGTCTATCAACGACAGTATTCAATCCAGAAGCGGGTGACTTTAATGGTGAAACCGCAACGATCACCATTCGAGCCTCCGATAGTTTTGGCAATCCAGCACCCGATGATACTGCTGTCAACTTCACGACAGAAGGTGGCCAGATCCCAACATCATGTTTAACTAAAAATGGGACATGTAGCGTTGTTTGGACTTCACAAACGGCACGAGTACCCGATCACCGCATCACTATTCTCGCTTATGCCTTAGGTCACGAAACCTTCTTCGATACCAATGGCAATAACATCTTTGATGATGCCGATATCAGTAAAGACATCAATGGCACGCCTGTGACTGACTTGGCTTGTTTAACGAATTCAGGCGTTGCAAAAAAATGCACAGGCAATGGTATGGACATCGAGGCCTATCTTCCTAGTGGTTTTAGTGATCTAGGTGATGCGTTTAGGGATGACAATGAAGATGGCATTAGGAATTCAGCCGAACCATTTTGGAATACTCAAGCAAAAGAATATAGTTTTGCCGATGGTAAATTTAACGGTCCACAATGCGAAAGCGCACTCTGCGGCAAAGGCCAAGCCAATAAAACCTATATCCGCAAAGCCTTAGTAATGAGCATGTCAGGCTCACAGGCTTATATCAGTGTGATGCAAGACGGTGTGTTATTGCCGAGTGTGAATGGCATCAAACCTGTGGCCGTTGGTGCTAGTTCTGAGTTTGTAGTATTTGTCCACGACAGTGCGAATCAAATCATGCCAGCTCAGACAAGTATCGAATTGTGCGTGGATTGTGCTGGAACGCCTAAAACCTTCGAGGTTCCCAATACTGTGTATGCGAAAGGCAGTCTAGGTTCACCACTGAAATTTACGGCATCGGCCAACACCAGCGTATCGGTGAAAGTCACGACCCCTAAAAATGTGGTCACTGATAACTTAGGTTTCACAGTGCCATCGCTTTAAAACGTGATTAAGCAAACTAAAAAGACCCGCGAATGCGGGTCTTTTTATTGGAGGATTTTATTAGAGGATGACAACCCACGGCCCTTAGATCTACTACACATCTTTAGTTATAGCTGTGCATCTATGAGCCATGACACTCACTAATTTTATAGCTCTACTGCACGGCGTAAACGGAAACTCCGTAAAGCCAAATACATCGCTCCCACTGCCGCCCAAATGAGCCCCAGCTCTAATGATTGTGGCTCTAAGTTCACCCAAAGCACACCAATAGTGCCGGCGCCACACAGGGGCAATACTAAGTATTGTAAGTGGTCTCTAAAAGATTTATTACGTCGATCCCTTAGGTAAAACTGCACAATCACGGATAAATTCACGAAGGTGAACGCCACTAAAGCACCAAAATTCACTAAGGCTAGCGCCATTTCTAAATCAAATGAGACGGCAGATAGCGCAAGCGCCCCCACCAACAAGACATTAAATGCAGGGGTTCGCCATCTAGGATGGATATAAGCAAACCCTTTACGTGGCAACATATTATCCCGCCCCATCACATATAAAATCCGTGCAACCCCAGCATGGGCAGCCATACCGGATGCCAATACGGCAACAGTGGTCGCGACTAATACGATGGACTGGAATAGATTACCACCCACATAGAGTGCAATTTCAGGCAATACCGCATCAAGCTGTTGAAAGCGGGAAATATCGGGGAAATAGAGCTGCAAAAAATAAGACACGCCAACAAAAATCACGCCACCGAGCAAAGCCGTCAACACAATCGCGCGAGGGATAACACGTTGAGCATCTTTAGTTTCTTCAGTCAGTGAACTTAACCCGTCAAAGCCGAGGAAGGAGAAACACAGAATCGTCGCCCCTGTGAATAATGGCGCCATCGCCATATTATCGGCATAAAATGGTCGCACACTCGCGACGACACCTTCGCCTTCACCGAGGGAAATGCTATAGCCCATTAGACCAATGAACACCACAATAATGGCGATCTGTGCAAACACTATCACCCCATTAAAGTTCGCGACGAGATCAATCCCCTTGAGATTAAGCAAGGTCATTATGGTCACAAGAGCGAAAATAAAGATCCAAGGTTCGACGCTGGGAAACATGGCGGTTAAATAGATTTTTGCGAGCAACATATTGATCATTGGCATAAAAATATAGTCCAGCAGCGATGACCAACCCACCATAAAACCAACATTCGGGCTAAAGGTTTTTTGAGCATAAGTGTAAGCTGAACCCGCATAGGGATATTTACGTACCAAATGACCGTAACTAAACGCGGTAAATAAAATCCCCGCCAATGCGAATAGATAAGACGTAGCCACATGGCCAGAGGTGATCTCGGAAACAATACCAAAGGTGTCAAAAACGGCCATAGGCGTGAGATAGGCAAGCCCCATCACCACCACTTGCCATAAGTTGAGGGTCTGCTTCAAACCCGGATTTTGTTGGCTCATCAGCACCCCCCCATTGTACAGGGTTGAACACCTAAGCACGCATCTGCAATTAGTTTTTGCTTGCGGCTAACCGTCTGCACTCTAGGTTTAATGGCTAACGCAACAACTTGATTTACAACAACTACCGACAATCCGGTACACAACAGCCCCATTGGTCTTTCCTCAGTAAAATAGGTTCAACTGAACCTCATATCATTTCCGGATGTTTACCGGCCTCAATTGTTTTAAAACACATACGTCATAAATAAAAAATAACCGAGATACTGAGTATCTCGGCTATTTTTTCGGCGCGCATTCTCCCCCAAAACCAATAAGAAGACAACCCAATAAGGGCCGTTTGATGGCTATCTGCACGATGAGAGTTAAATTAACGGAATAGAATAGACAAGGATAAAGATGGCTTAAAGCAGTTTGAACACTAAGACACGCTACTAGAATATGATAGTAAGGCTGATGACATGCCGAAGGACAAGCTCAAAACTGAATAATTTTTTCACTTGTTTTAAATTTGTTATTGGAAATAAAGCAGATATAGATATAATCTTCCGGCAAAAATTAAACAGGGGCAGTTTAATTTGCGAAGCAACCGCTTCATTTGTTTTATCGCATCAAAAGGAAGATGAAATGCGTAAAATTACTTTAGTCTCTCTGACCATTGGCAGCTGTTTTCTCGCCGCCTGCGCCGCAAAACCACCTATTATCGCTCAAGAAAAAACCGTTGAAATCGAGGGTGTTAACTTAGTTTTTGGTGGCAGTTTTGATACAGAACGCAAAAACATTTCACTCTCTGTGAATGGCGATTCTGTTATGAAAGGCACTTTCCCGCCTTATACTCCGACTCAAAATTTGAGCGGTAAATACAAGGATTTCAAGATTTCTAGCCAATGCTATTTCGGTTCAGTACTCAGCAGCCAAGGTGGCGCATTTGGCGCGATTGCCGGCGTCATTCAAGCGACTAAGTCGAGCTCAGGCGATAAGTGCGATATGCTCGTCGACGGTAAAATTGTTGAAAGTCTCTACTTCTAAAGATTAATTGCAGAAGTACCTAAACTGCCCCTGTAGAGTACAAAACCTGTAAACACTCGCGAGATACTCTGTCCCGCGAGTCCCATCAAAGCTGATTAGCTTCATCCAACAATCTTGCTCTTCGCTTAATCCCCAACATCGCTAGGCCGAAAAAGACCGCAAATAAGCCCCATAGTTGCAGCCATTTGGGCATCACACTCGCCCAACTTGCGCCCATTTGATTGAGTTCTAACATGCCCATAATCGCGGGTACGGCAGGAATAAACTGTGAGCCGAGTACTAAAGGTTCTGGGATCAGTGCTATCGGCCACACAAAACCTGACACGAATAGAATAGGCATAGAGATCAGCAGTAGCACTTGGGTGGGTAAATCGCGGCGGGTGAACAAGGTACTCATGGCAACACCTGCAGCGGCGGTAGCCAGTAAAAACGGCAATAACCACAGCGCAACTAAGCCAAGGCTCGCTTGAATACTCACGTTATACCAGTGATAACAATAGCCCACATAAAAGCTGGTAAAGAAGATATAAATCAACATGAAAGCAAGAATACGACCACAGACTAATTGCACCGGTGACACCTGCTGCCAATACCCTTTATGCCGCCATTGCCCTGCCCCTAAAATGCCAGTACCAATGAGTAAGGTTTGGTGCAAAATCAGCAAGAACAATCCAGGTACCACATAGGGCGTATAACCTAGGCTCTGGTTAAAGGCAGGAACACTATTAAGATGAAGCGAGTTTAAACTCTCTTGGGCCTGCTTAGGATTTTGTCCTTGAGCAAGCATGCCAATCAATTGCACTTGTTTACCCGCATCCATTCCAGCGCTAACTAAGCCTTCAACAACCGCGGAATAAATCAAAAAGTAACTAGCATCACCGCCATAGCTTAGCGTCACACCTTTACCGAGCAATAAATCGCGGCGGAATCCTTCTGGGATCACGAGTAAGCCGTGGGCCTTACGCGTCTCAATAAAACGCTTCGCCTCGGTAATCGAACCAACTTGGCCTATGACTTGAATTTTTGCGCTGGCATCGGCATGACGGATCAATTGACGGCTTAGGGAAGAATGATCTAAGTCCACCACGATCAGTTGTTGCTCGGTCGGCACTTGATTCAAATAGGGCAAAGGATACAAAACCGAATAAAACAGTACACCGCCAAATAAGGTCACAGCGATCGCTTTATCGCTAATAATGGCCTTAAACTCAGTGAGGATCAGTAGCCACAGACTGAGCTGACGTGGTGTGTTTGCGTGTTCGCTCTTGGATAAATTCATCCTATTGCCCCTTCGCAGATATAGCTGCGTCCGAGTCATAAACCGTCACTGAAGCATTGGTGTTAACTGTGGTAGGCAGTAATTTACGCGACAGAAAATATATCAAAGGTATCAAACAGATAAAGCCCCAATAGCTGGTGATTTGGCTCGCCACACTTGGCCAAGTAGCGCCATAACTCACGATACTAACATGGGACTCAATATAATGGCTCGATGGCATGATAAGTCGCCACCACTGGGCTAATTGCGGCATTTCGTGAGTCGGAAAAGTAATGCCCATAAAGGCAAACGCTGGCGCAAATAAAGCGGTACAAAAGCTGATGACCCGCGCACTGTCACGCATCACTACAAATATTAATAACACTAAGCTCCAGACTGCCAATAACATGACTAATTGCGCGAGCAATAATAGGGCTAAACTCCCCGCCATCGGCAGAGCAAGATACAAATACAGCCAAGCTAAAATAAAGCCGCCCTGCAGCATCAATATCGGCGTAAACAGCACCATTTTCGCCCACACTTTAGGCCAAAAATGTTCAGTTAAGATATTCGACATGCCATCGGCCTGAGTGGTAGGCGCTAAATGCAGCTCTCGATTTAAACTGTTTGCCATCACTAACATAGATAACAACTGCCACAGCGCAATCAGCACTGGCGGTACTAAGAAACCTATGTAATTGTTATTTCGGTTAAACAGGGCTGTTGTTTGGCTTTTGACTGGGCTTAAATTCACTGCGACTTGGGATTTCGGTGTACCATTTGCGAGCTGCTTTAAACCCGCCACTTGCTGTAATCCGTCGCCTAAACTCAGCTGAATTTGGCTTGAGAGTAACTTACCCACCAGCAAAAATTGACTGTTGTAGCGCACATCAATTGTAGGCTTATGACCTGTAAGTAAATCCTTTTTCATATCATAGGGAAAAACCACAATAGCGTAGACTTTCGCCTGTTGCATCGCGCTTATCGCCGAGGATAAGTCGGTAAAACTTTGCGGATCGGTAACCGGGTTTGCCTTAAGCTGACGGGTCAACATGCGGCTCAATTGACTATGATCTTGGTCGACAATCGCCACGGGCAGTTGCCTTGGCAGACCTGCACTGAATAACCACCATAAGCATAAAATCCCCAGTAGTGGAATATAACTTATCAGCGCTAACTGCCAAGGGTCATGCCATAGGGCACGCAGCTCACGGCGAACTAACGCTGTGAGCAACGCCATAAAGCTTATGCTCGATGGCTGTAATTCGTCCTTAATCTTGTCCGCCGCGTTGGCGTGAGGCGTACGTTCAGTCACGACTTTTACTCACTGCGCAGCAGCACAGACATGCCGACACGCAGATCGGTAATCGGCTGGTTTGGACGCAATTCCACTTCAAAGGTTCGCATATCAAAATCATGGCCACTTTCAGTCGAACGCCAAGTGGCAAACTCACCCATCACACTGATATGGGACACAGTAAAATCCACATCCTGCCCGAGTGCCGGAATCGTTAATTGAATTTTTTGACCTTTTTTGAAACGTTTAAGTTGGTCTTCTCGCACTTGGAACACGGCCCAAGCATCCTGCATATCAATCAAACTGACAATCGGAAAACCACTGGGTGCCAATTCACCCGCCTGTAACAGCACGTCGCTGATCTCACCCGATTTAGGTGCGCGCATTTGGCTATCTTCCATAATGGCGCTAACTTCTTTCACTGCACCTTCAGCCTTACGGGCATTACCTGCCGCAGCCACTTTGGTTTCCGTCCGCGCGCCTTCTTCTGCCATTTGATACATGGCTAAGGCAGCTTGTTCTGTGTATTTTGCCGCTTGCCATTGGGTAAAGGCTTCATCGCGTTTTTGTCTTGCCGCCACACCTTCGTTAAATAAATTTTCGACTCGGGTATAAGTGGTTTTAGCGAGTGTTGCTGCCGCCTGCGCCTTGAGCCATTGCTCCTTGGCTGCCATCACTTCTTGGCTGCGAGCACCGTTGTTGGCTTCAAGCTGCATCGCCTTAGCGGCATCACGACCACCTTCGGCCTGCATTAACTTTGCATCTAGCTCAGGACTGCGGATCGCGAATAATAAATCCCCTTGGGCCACACTATCACCGCGGCGCACGAGCACTTGTTCGACTCTGCCTGGCACCTTGGACGAAACATTGTACTCACGGGCTTCAATCTGGCCCTGCAACAAACTCGGCTGCGGGCTATAAGCGAGCTTGAGTCCATAGGCTAAGATAAGGCCTAATGCGACCAACGCCACAAGGGCAAGTATTCTGTTAGCGCGCATTGTTTGTCTCCTGCTCTTGAGTGCGGCCTATGGTACGACCGATAAATTCATCTAGTTGACCACTAATGGCCATTAATCTGGCATAGGCTTGCACGTAACGATAACGGGCAGCCAATTGCTGAGTTTTCACTGCGCTCAGTTTCAGCTCCGCATCGACTCTGTCGATAGAGGTTGAAAGCCCTTGATTAAAGGCGATGTCACGCAGGCGCAGGTTTTCAATAGCAAGTTCGAGCGAAGTATCGAGCGCCGTCACTTCTTCCTCGGCCTGTAATAATTGGCGATAGCTTTGATCCACCAGCAGGCTCAAGTCTTGTTTAGTTTGTGCCTTGGTATAACGAGCTTGTAAGAGTGCACTTTTCGCCGCTTCAACCTTACCACTACGACCATCTCGGCTGATCAGTGGCACATTGACCCCAACCCCAACCATCCAGTCAGGTGTGATGCTCGTCAAGAGTGTGTCTTCTTCATACAAGGTGTAGTTACCGAAGAGGAAAACCGTTGGATGGTATTTACCTTTTTCCAACGCTATTAAACCGTTCGCTTGCGTTTCTTTCGCTTCGAGTAATTTGAGCGCCGGATGTTGGCTCAGGGTAATTTGGCTGAGTTGAGCGAATGAAGGAGCCTGTGGCAGTACAAATAAGGGAGAATTTGTGCTCACCTGACTTTGCTGTAGCATACGAGCCAGCGCGATCACTGCCATTTCGTGTTGCCGACGAGCACTGCCTAAATTGACTTTAGCATTGTCTAGGGCGACCTGGGCATTGAGGCGCTCAACCTTCGCAATTTGCCCTTCGCGCTCTAGTGCTAAAGCATGATCAACATGCTTAGCTAACGAGCCAACCAGATCGGTCTGAGTATTCACCAATGCCAACGTCACATCGACAGCGTAATATCTATCCACCAGCAGGGTAAATAAATCACGAGTAGCCAATTGTAATTCTTGTTGCTTCTCGGCCACCATAGCCGCGTGTATACCTTGAGCCGCAGTGATCTGTCCGCCCGTATAAATCGGCCACATTGCCTGTAAGCTGGCGCTAAAAATATCTTGTTCACTTAAGGGCAGCGGCGGAATACCCGCAATAATGCCCCCAAGCGATGGCGGGATAGAAATCACAGAATTTAATTCTTTCAGATCAAACTCAATCGGTTTATCCAAATGAATATAGTTACCGCGAATGTCTAATGAGGGCAAATTTAAGCTCTCGCCCGCCTCTTGTTCACCCTTAGCGCGGTTAACTTCCTGCGATTGCGCTTGCAACTTGTCGCTCACCTTCAGCACTTGCTGCCAAGCATCAGTAAAGCTAATCGGCTGGGCATAGCCAGCCAAAGGCAATGATAATAGGCACAGCCATACCACACGTGATAGTTTCATTAACACCTCTAGAGTAGTTACTCTAATTTCCTTTGCGAATGATAACATTCATGGTGGGCAGCGACTAGAACCCATAGACGTAAGGTTCTAGGTTTTATGCTGTTCCGCCCACGGTAAGCTTATCGAGTTTTAGGGTCGGTTGACCCACACCCACAGGCACACTTTGACCATCTTTACCACAAACGCCCACACCTTGATCTAAAGCCATATCGTTACCGACCATAGAAATCTGGCTCATAGCCTCAGGGCCATTACCGATTAAAGTGGCCCCCTTAATGGCTTGAGTAACTTCACCATTTTCAATCAAATAGGCTTCGGATGCTGAGAACACAAACTTACCCGAAGTGATATCGACTTGGCCACCACCAAAATTAGGGGCATAAATGCCTTTCTTCACCGATTTGATAATCTCACTGGGATCAGACTCACCGGCCGTCATATAAGTATTGGTCATACGTGGCATAGGCAAATGTGCGTAGGATTCACGGCGGCCGTTACCCGTTGGCGCAACACCCATTAAGCGAGCATTGAGTTTGTCTTGGATGTAACCCTTTAAAATACCGTCTTCAATCAATACCGTTCTTTGGGTTTGTACACCTTCATCGTCGATACTCAGTGAACCTCGACGATTAGGCAAGGTGCCATCGTCGACCACTGTCACTAACTTAGACGCAACTTGCTGACCAACCTTGCCGCTAAAAGCACTGCTACCCTTACGGTTAAAGTCGCCTTCTAAACCATGTCCAACCGCTTCGTGGAGCAATACACCGGGCCAGCCATTACCTAACACCACTGGCATTTCACCCGCTGGTGCATCGATGGCATTTAGATTGACCTGCGCTTGACGCACGGCTTCGCGGGCAAAGGCGAAACACATAGGTAAACCTGTGTCATCGCTTGCCATTAAAACACCGTAGTCATGACGACCACCACCACCGGCGCCGCCACGTTCACGTTTACCGTTTTCTTCCAAAATCACGCTACAGTTAAAACGAACCAGAGGACGGATATCGGCCGCCAGAGTGCCATCACTCGCAGCAACGAGGATTTCTTCGTGCACACCAGCAAGGCTAACCACCACTTGAATAATCCGGCTATCTAGACTGCGAATAAACGCATCGGCTTCTTTCAGCAGGTTGATTTTTTTGACTTCTTCCATCGCCGCAATCGGATCTAAGCTGTCGTATAACGCCAATGCTTTTTGACGTTTAAAGGCTTGTACCTGAGTCTGCTCACCCGCACTAGCAATGCCACGGGCAGCCTGTACTGCAGCGCTTAAGGCGGCAGGAGTGATGTCGTCGGCATAGGCAAAACCCGTTTTCTCACCGCTGATGGCCCGCACGCCCACACCGCGTTCAATATGGAAACTACCGTCTTTGATGATGCCGTCTTCCAGCACCCAAGATTCGTGGCGACTACCTTGAAAATAGAGATCGGAATAATCGATTTTGTGCTGATGTATGGTGTTTAGATAGGTTTGCAGGCCATCTAACGCTAACCCATTCTTCAATAAACTTTGCTCTACTTGTGCTAAAAATGGCATCTATGCTCTCTTTGACCCCAAGGGATCTTGATATTCTGAGTGTAAATTCGGTGTACTAATTCTATGTGTTAATGCTGCGTATCGACTCAAGCGCAAATTCAGCATTTCAACTCGTCTGCTGGCTATTGGCACATTATTTCAAGCTTGGTTCAAGGAAACGATTATGCTGCATGACGAGCATTTTACTGCGAATACTGTGCAGTTCGGTTAAGTCGACCTCAGCCTGTACCCAACCCGTACCGGTTTTAAGTTCAGCCAAAATATTCCCCCAAGGACCGACTATCATGCTCTGCCCCCAGGTTTCTCGACTGCCTTCGTTATGCTGTCCCCACTGAGCTGCAGCAAGAATAACGCATTGGGTTTCAATCGCTCTTGCCTGTAACAATACCTGCCAATGGGCTTCCCCCGTCACCTTAGTGAAGGCAGAAGGGACAGTAATAATCTCAGCCCCCGCAAGGCGCATCGCCCTAAACAAGTCGGGAAAGCGTAAATCATAACAGATGGTTAAGCCAATTTTGCCAAAAGGTGTATCGATAACGCTAATGTGATCACCGGGGCAAAAGGTTTCGCTCTCGCGATATTGTTTTGTACCATCGGCAACATCCACATCAAAAAGGTGTAGTTTATCGTAATACCCTAAAGTATCACCTTTATCATCAAACAAATAACTGCGACTATAGACACGACCATCCTCAGCCAACGCCGGAATAGTCCCCGCGACCATAAACACCCGATACTTGGCGGCCAGTGCACTTAACGCCGATTTGAGCGGACTCTGATGAACATCGCCCGCATAGGCAAGTTGCTGACTTTCATGGCCACCAAACAGTAAACTGCATTCGGGTAACACGACTAAATGGGGCGCATCGACATCCCGTTTGAGTTCGTTAAGCTGCGATTCGATAAACTGCAGATTGGCGCTGACGTCGCGACTGCTCTGACATTGCAACAGGCTGATATGCATTTTGATCTCCCTGAATTTGCTTAATCGGTTCTACTGCTTCGCGATGCTCTGGTATGGCTGGCACTTCTGGCGTAGGTACTGCTTGAGGTTGAACTCGCTTTAAATCGGGTTCTTTAATTTTATCAGCAGGCTTTGGTTCATCTCGCTTTGGTTCTGCTGATTTAGCCTCTTGAAGCTGTGATTCTTGAGACTCTGATCCTTGAGAGCTCGGTGCCTGCACTGCTTTAGCCTCGACTGATTGAGCTTCCGTTGATTTGGCTTCAATCGTTTTAACGTCTATCGGCTTAGTTAAATCAGTGTTGTGACTTTTAGGTTCAGTCGGCACCGCTGGGCGCTCAACGCCAACCACAGGTAAAATAGATTCTGGAATTTCAATCTCTTTACTCTTTCGCTCTAACTCTTCGACCACGGGCTCAGCCATAGTCCCAGTCACCCGAAAACGAATTTCTGAAATCACTTCAATCACAGGCTCAAGCACTTTTGTCAGGGCAAAGGCCCCCAGACCCAGTGTCCACGCGCTGGTACTGAGCAATACGACAGTCGGCACACTTGAGGCCAATTGTGGCACAAAGCGGATATCGTAATTCAAACTTTCAGTGGTGAGATCCGTATAGCCACGCACCTTCATATTACCCGCGATGGCATCCATTTCAGTGTCTGTGGTTTTCACCACGCCATTATCAATCTGCAGATTGCCATTGAAAGAGTTGAAATACATGCCCTGACCGAAGACATCGGTGAAATCCAGCGACAGTTTACGCACCAGAGAATCTAAACTGAACAGGGAGAAAATCCGCGCGCCCTTGTCACTCACCTGAGATAAGTGGCCTTTGCCTAAGTTGAATTTCACCTTGCCATTTAAGGTTTCGAGGGAGAAGGCATAGGGAGCACCTTGCCAAGATAAGTCCGCATTAACCTTCAAGGGGGCTTCATTAACGCCAGGCTCTATACCCAATTGAGCAGACAGATAACTAAACTGAGTGGCATTTAACTCAACACTGAGATCAGTTTTATTCTGTCCAGCCTGTTGCTGCCAAATGCCACTGCCCTGCAAATTGACATTGGGCGTAGTCAAAGACAATGTTTGAATTTTATATCCTGCCGCTTGTGGGCTCGCCTGCAAAACGAGCTTTCCAAAGGATTTATCGAAGAAACGAAAATCTTCCACATTCACTGCAACTGGCGGCAAGTTAGTGAGCACTTGATCACTGGCAAAATCGGCATCCGTGTTCGGCTTTAACTCAGGTGAAAAATAGAATTTATTCGCCACAACTTTGAGACCTTGAGTTTTCCAATTTGGATAGAAATCGATCCAACCGTCAAATTCGTTGGCAACGGTATTAAAACGCCATCCCGTCTCGTTAGGCTTAGCATTAAGCCTAAGCTCCGTCAGTTCTTGCCCTAAAAGATCGAGCCGACCGATATGAGAATCGATACTCGCCACCGCGGGAAATAAACTTTTATGTGGAATATCATCAACTAAAATGCCCGTTTTCGGTATTTTCTCTTGACCAACAAAGGCATTAATCACAGGTAACCATTCGGCTAATTTGGCCTTACCGAGATCGATTTGAATATGACCTTGTTTCGTATTTCTGGCTTCATCCTCACCAAATAAACGCCCCAATAACAAGTCAAAATAACTAAAATTTGCGCCTTTATCGGCATCGAAACCACCGATAAACTCGGCATGACTGGCAAGTTTGACATCGAGCGTCGCATCATCTTGATCGCCAACAAACTCAGCGACTAAAGGTCGTGGTTCATTTTCGGGTTTAGCAAAGTATCCTGGGAGTAACAGTTGTGTCCCCAGCATATCCGAAGTTACTTTGGCTTGGATTTGATAACCTTGCTCAGTAAATAGCATAGTCATAGCACCGTCCCAACTGATTTTTCCCTGATAAAAATCACTCAAGGGATTGTGCAATTCATCGGGGAGACGGCTGAGCTCCCAACGACTTTTCAGCGAAAGATTAAGGCCAAAATCTTTACCTTTAGGCTGAGTGTCGAAAGTTAAACTGAGCGGTTGTTCGAACAAGCGCGCTTTAATGCCTTTTCCTGTCACAACCTCATTCGCAAAGTCGACTACACCAGTCACGCCATGAAGTTGAAGCCCTGGCTGAGCAATATATACCGGTGTATTATCAAAACGGATTTGACCACGAATATCTTCAGCTTCACCTTCATACAGTGGAATGCTGATGTCTAAAGTGCCAGTAACAGCACCTTGCACTTGCACGACATCTAAGGTTTTGCCTACTGAGCTCGCCAAAGGTGAGGCTTGTAACACCTTAGTCGCCGCACTGCCTTGAGTAGCAAGTTCGGCTTCAATCCTTAGCAGCGTCTGTTCACCAATGGCGGGAATAAATACATGGGCACCTGTGGCATCCACATTCATCAGCTTGCCTTGGTTTAACCAAAGATCCATGCGGGTATTTTCAAACAAAGCGTTAAGGGACAGATCTGTTACCGCAGGCCAGTCGGGTTGAAACTGAAATTTGGCATCTGTTAAGGTAAATGCTGCCTGAAATACGCCGCTATTATCATCGAAGGGAAAACCACTTAACGGACCACGCCAAACAACTTGCGCATCTTGGGTCTGACCCGCTTTAAGCCCAGTATCCAAATACTCGGCCAGTGATTCACCCATCGCCTTATTAGGGAAATACTTGTCGGCATTGGCCACATTGTTGATACGAACATTGGCCGCCAGCGCCATGTGTGCAGCACCGCTAAAGTCCAAATTCAATGCCGCATCAACGCCGATATCTTCGTTTTCAAACTGCAACTGAGGCACATTTAAACTCAGATGTTCAGTATCGAATTGACCATTAATTGGCGCCCCATTGAACACTAATGGCGCCGAAAATTCATCACCAAAATCGAGGGTGTACACTTGTTCAGGTAGAGAGAAATACAGCGTCTTATCTTGCCAGCGCAGGTTCACATCTACAGGATGAGTATTGGGAATACCGTCGACCTTCTGCCAATGCAACTGCTTCACTTCGGTACTGGCGAGCAAAGGCTGGTCGGCTGTTTGATACAGGCGGATTGGTCCAATATTCGCCTCGGGAGCTAACGCATGCCATTGACGTAATACGGCTCTATCGACTCCAGGAAATAGCGGCAGCAGCGGCAATAGACTCTGAGTATTAACTTGATTCACATAGGCAAATAATTCATCGTTTTGACGCTTCGCGGCCAGCGTTAATGCCGGCCAATGCTCACCATTGGTGACAAAATCCAGTCCTGAACTTTGCACTTCCCAACCCGTCGCCTTTGGCTGCCAAACAATGTCACCCGCTTGAATTTCAAATCTCTGCGGCTCTTGCTTTAATGTCCATTGCAGCCAGCTCGGCTCAAAATGAACCATAGCAGAACTGATGCTGCGGTCGGCAAACGTAAGCCAAGCCTTAAGATTGACAACCCCTTCTAAGGGTAACTTTTGAGTAGAATCATAGGGATTAGGCTGACGTGAAGCCCATTCACCTAAATCCAAAGAGTTAGCCGCCAAATAAATCTGCCCAGTCAAACTGTCGGGATTTGCACCATCGCCCTTGATATCTAACTGTAATCCGAGAGACTCATGCTCAGAGGCATCACTATCAAGATACAACTCTCCCGCACCGCGGTGACGCTCACCCTGATTGCGCCAGTTCAAATGACGAATATGGATCGGGCGAAACTCTTGGCGCATGCTCAGCAATTGCACTGTGGCATTGGTTAAGGAGAATCTATCGAGTTGTTTGAGTAACAGGGCATAAAGCCAATCGAGTTGCGGGGCTTTATTAATTGTGGCGGGATCGTTTTCAGTAAGCTTATCCATGTCTAAAGCGACATGGACACCCTCAAAATTGACATCTTCGATTCGCGGGGTGAGCGTGAGCAGCGATTGCCAAAAATCTAACTTCACTTGTACGTTCTTGATCATCAAGGTCACAGGCAGTTGTTCCTGTGGCGGGATCACTAAGTCATCGATGTTAATTGCAGGGCCAAATGCCTGCCAATGGGCGGATAACTCCCCCACTTGCACATCGACTTTATATTCGCTTTTTACGTAATTAACCAGTTGCTGGCGAACTTCATCAACCTGCGGTAATAAGCCACGGATCAAACTGACGGCAAGCGCAAACAAGACCAAAATAAGCGCCAGAAATTGCCAACAAAAACGGCTAAATTTTTTTGCAGTAAAAAGCGTAGCCACTACATCATCACCACATCGTATTTGTGCTGTGAGTACATAGGCTCATTTTGCAAACGGATGCGCTTACCTATGTAAACCTCAAGTTCAGCAATAAGATGATTATCATCGGTATGCAGACTTTGATACACGGCAGGCGAACAGTACAACAGGAACTCATCAGCATCGTAGGCACGGTTTAAACGGATTATTTCGCGAAAGACCTCATAGGAAACCGTCTCGACTGTCTTCATGCTCCCCGTGCCATGGCAGGCCGGACATTCGCCGCAGACGACATGCTCTAAACTTTCGCGGGTACGCTTACGGGTCATTTCGACTAGACCTAACCCCGAAAAACCACTCACATTGGTTTTCACCCTATCCTTAGATAAAGCGCTGGTTAAGCTGCTAAGAACACGAGCCTTATGATCCGCCGTCATCATGTCGATAAAATCGATAATAATGATACCGCCGAGATTACGCAGACGTAACTGCCTCGCTATCGCTTGGGTCGCTTCGAGGTTGGTATTAAAAATGGTTTCTTCAAGATTCCTGTGCCCCACAAAGGCACCGGTATTGATATCCACAGTCGTCATGGCTTCGGTTTGATCTATGATCAAATAGCCACCAGACTTGAGCTCGACTTTACGGCCGAGTGCACGTTGAATTTCGTTCTCCACATCGTAGAGATCAAAAATAGGCGCAGGTCCTGAATAGTGCTCAATCTTATCGGCAATCTCTGGCATAAACTCCTGCGCAAAAGACTGCAACTCGGCAAAAGTGCGGCGAGAATCCACTTGAATACGGTCCAGCTCAGTACCGACAAAATCACGCACAATGCGCACAGGTAAGGCTAAATCTTGATACAGGAGCGACACACCACCGCGTTTACGTCGCTCACTCACCTTTGACCAAACTCGGCGTAAAAATGCCGCATCTTGGGATAACTCATCTTCCCCTACGCCTTCGGCGGCGGTGCGGATAATAAAACCACCGTCATCATCAACATAGGGCAAAGTAATTTGTTTGAGACGACTGCGTTCTTCTTCTAGTTCAATACGCTGGGAAACACCCACATGGCTAGAACCTGGCATAAAGACTAAATAACGGGAAGGCAGCGTGATATCGGTCGTTAGGCGTGCGCCCTTAGTGCCCAGCGGATCTTTAACCACTTGCACCATAATGTCTTGCCCTTGACGGACTAACTCGGCGATATCACGAACAACGAAATGACCTTTCTCAACATCGGCGACACACTCAGTGTGCGGTACTATGTCGGACGCATGTAAAAAAGCCGCTTTATCTAAGCCAATATCGACAAAGGCGGCTTGCATACCGGGTAACACACGGCTGATTTTACCTTTGTAAATATTACCCACTAAACCCCGTTTCATCCGGCGTTCAATATGGACTTCTTGCAGCACACCATGCTCAACTAAAGCAACGCGCGCCTCAGATGGAGTTACGTTGATCAGTAATTCTGAACCCATCTTGCGCTGTATTTTATTTGGATTTAAGCGACTGGTATTCACGACTCACCCCATTCGGGAAACTAGATTAATTAATCGAAGTTACAAACTCTCTAAGCATGAAAACCGAATAAAGGAACAAGGTCAACGTCATTGGAGTACTCGATTCAGAGCCCTAAACGCCAATAAGGTTCATTCTAACCTCAAGCCAAAATCGCAATATAAGCAACCAGCAGCAGTTAAATAAAGCCAACTTCGGCTAACAACTCACGCGTTTCAACCAGAGGTAAACCTACAACGCCAGAATAACTGCCTTCAATTGCAGCCACAAAGCAACCGCCGAGCCCTTGAATGCCATAACTGCCCGCCTTATCCATGGGCTCTTTTGAAGCCACATAAGCCTCAATGTCAGCTGTCGATAAAGCGCAAAAACGCACTTGTGTTTCGACTAAGCGCACTGAAGCTTTTAAGGTTGAGTCAGACTCGCCTGCTTTGTAGGTCAGTGCCACAGCCGTCATCACAGTATGCGTTCGGCCAGACAGTTTACTGAGCGTTTGCTTAGCATCGGCCACATCCAGCGGTTTACCTAATATTTGATTTTCAAGCACTACGATAGTATCAGAACCTAATACAGCAGGCTGTGACATATCTGCGCATAATGCCAGTCCAGCTTGGGCTTTTTCAGCGGCTAAACGTCGTACATAATCCCTTGGCGCTTCGCCCTGTTGCACAGTTTCATCAATATCCGGTGCCACTTGCGTGAAACTAAACTCAGGACGACCGAATCCAATCTGTGCCAATAATTCTTTGCGACGTGGCGAAGTTGAAGCTAAAACTAAATCCACAGTTAACGAACCTTATAATGACGTCGAACCCGACGTAAAATCCAAAATATCCAAGGCCAGATCACTAATCCTGAAATCGCAGGTAAAAATAGATCCGTTTTGAAAACAGCCTCTTGCATCACAAATTCCACCCAGTAAATCACTAAGTGATAAATACAAATCAGTAGCATGATCACTAACGACTGCTGCCATTGAGGGAAGTTTCGCAAACGCTGGCAATGCAAGATAGCGATATAAATAACCAAAGACATGGCTAAAGAGCGCACACCTAAGGTGGCTCCCAATAAAATATCTAATACTAGGCCTAAAACCCATGCGGTTAAGATGTTGTATCTGTGGGGTAATGCGATAGACCAATAGAGAACAATCATTAATAGCCAGTCTGGACGCCAAGCATCAACAGCACTTGGCAAAGGCATGATCTGGCTGATCACGCCGATAAATAATGTCACCCAAACAATAAAGCGCCCATTGGCGGCCTGAAAACTCATTAATGCACCTCAGCCACAGGAGGAGTGGTTTCCGTTGACGGTTTGGTCGCAGGCGCGGTCACAGGTTTAGAAGCCTCTGCTGGCGTGACACTTCCGCCAGCAGGAACAGCGCTATCTGCTTTTGGTACATTATCGCTCGATGAATGATCCGCAGCAGGCACGGTAGGCTGACTCGGTAAAGTCACACCAGAATCGGGAGATGGCCAAATCAACAATAAATAACGAATACGATCTAACGCCGCTAAAGGCTGGGCGGTGACTCGAGCGTAACTTTGACCATCTTCAGTCAACACTTCCATAACCCGCGCGACCGGATAACCTTCCGGGAAACGATTCCCTAAACCTGATGTGACCAGCAAATCGCCGACACGAATGTCAGTACTCTTGGCCACATGGCGCAGTTCTATTTCATCTAGCTCACCCGTACCATTGGCAACAAGGCGCACATCATTACGGGTGATACGCACAGGTAATCCGTGTGATACATCGGAGAGCAATAACACCCTACTGGTTATTTCACTGACTTGTACCACTTGGCCAACAACCCCTTGAGCATCGACCACAGGCTGCCCAACAAATACACCACTGCGTGAACCATGGTTTAACACCGCATAGTGATGGAAAGGATCGCTAGCCACCTCCAATACTTCAGCCACCATTTTGCGCGAATCAAGGTAGGCTGGTGAGCCCAACAGTGCGCGTAAACGTTCATTTTCTTGGCGTAAGTGTTCGAAACGCTGTAAGCGTTCACTCATCAGCAGTTGCTGCCTGAGCAGCTCTTTATTCTGCAACGCTAACATATTGCGGGTGGCAAAACTTTCAGACGACCAGTCAAGCGCAACACCAGGCACGCTCGCTAAATACTGCAATGGACTAAAAAAAGAGGATAACGATTGCCGTACAGGATCGAGGCGATGATTAGCCACGAGCAAAGCCACCGACAAAATAATTGCCAGTGTCAGACGGAATTGGTTTGAAATACCACGAACAAAAATTGGCTTCATAGGAAAGCTAAGGCGGTGATTAACCGCCCCATACCGAAGTTAAATTAGGTTTCTTCGGAGAACAGATCGCCGCCGTGCATATCAATCATTTCGAGGGCTTTACCACCGCCACGTGCTACGCAGGTCAATGGATCGTCCGCCACCATTACAGGAATTCCGGTTTCTTGCATTAATAAACGGTCTAAATCACGCAATAAAGCGCCGCCGCCAGTTAACACCATACCGCGCTCAGAAATATCTGAAGCTAATTCTGGTGGAGATTGTTCTAACGCCACCATCACAGCACTTACGATGCCAGATAATGGCTCTTGTAAGGCTTCTAAAATTTCATTGCTGTTCAGTGTAAAGCTACGAGGTACACCTTCTGCCAAATTACGGCCGCGGACTTCGATCTCTAGCACTTCATCGCCAGGATAAGCAGTGCCGATAGTGTGCTTGATACGCTCAGCCGTGGCTTCACCAATCAAGCTCCCGTAATTACGGCGGACATAGTTGATGATCGCATCATCAAACTTATCACCGCCGATACGTACCGAAGACGAATACACTACACCATTAAGTGAAATAATCGCGACTTCAGTGGTACCACCACCGATATCCACCACCATAGAGCCGGTCGCTTCAGATACGGGTAAACCCGCACCAATCGCAGCTGCCATTGGTTCTTCAATTAAATACACTTCGCGAGCACCAGCGCCCATGGCTGATTCACGAATAGCACGGCGTTCTACTTGAGTGGCACCAACGGGCACACACACAAGCACGCGTGGACTTGGACGAAAAAAGCTATTGTTGTGCACTTGTTTAATAAAGTGCTGCAACATTTTCTCCGTCACATAAAAATCTGCAATAACACCGTCCTTCATTGGGCGGATAGCTTGGATATTGCCAGGCGTTCTGCCTAGCATTTGTTTAGCTTCTGTGCCGACCGCGGCAACAGATTTCTGACCGGAGCCACTACGCTCACCACGTATAGCAACAACAGAAGGCTCATTGAGGACTATGCCTTCGCCACGAACATAAATTAATGTGTTAGCTGTACCCAAATCGATCGATAGATCATTAGAAAAAATGCCGCGTAGCTTCTTAAACATGTAACTAGCCTGTATTCTGTGGAGTCAGAAGAAAAGAAAAATCAGCTAACTTTATCAATGCCACCCTGATTCCACAAGACCGAGGAGGTTAACAATCGCTAATGAAGTGATTTTTTTTCAAATCGCCACGTAAAAAACAGTATTTAAGCGGAAAATACTGTTTATTGACGAAAATATCAGCAACAAAAAACGAGTGAACATACAATTCAGCAACAAATATAAAACTAAGGCATTGCATTTAGAATCTGTTACAAGCGTTTTCGTCGACTTCCAATAAGTGAAATGGCAGCCCATTTCAAGGGAAAGCCTGAGTTCAATTTAATGAGAGAAATAACTCAGATTAGTTTACCTCACGCCAATAGATTATTTTGTCATGCCCTCGATAACGACCAAAATACGCACTTGCCCGCGGTTCAGTGACCGCTGTTGGCGATACGCCATTCCAATTCCAGTACCATTCTAGCCATGTCGGCACATCCAAGGGCGCCGTCACTTGGCCGCGGTATGGCAACCCACTTGTTGTAACGGCTTGCCAGAGTAACTCAAATTGGCCAGCTTGGAATGTTGCAGTCCCGCCAGAACGCACAACACTTTGTCCCGCCACTAAGTCGGGATCAAAATTGTAACCAAGAGCGGAATGATCAACCTGCGAACCCAAAGCATACACTGCCGTTGTGCAGTTATCGGCAGTATTTAAGGCCCAGCTGCCATTCCAAAATTCGGCCCGTGTCGGCATACGCAGTATTTCCGTCTCAGGACCATAGGTGTTATCCATCACTACACGGCCATGACGAAGGGTTTGAGTGCTGATTTTCTTAGCATTACAGTTAGTGCAAGTACCTGTTGATGCCGCATCCATGTCTGGTGAGGCCACATAGCTGTAAAGCCCATTCGGCCGAGGATCGTTATCCATCAATTGCACGCCAATATCGAGCAGCTCAAAGGGGCCATCCTGATACAGATTCGTCGCCACATTTGGGGTCACCCGACTAAAGTTAGCTTGGTAAGAAGCATCGACCGTCGCCACACCTTGATTCCAACTATCAGCCTTTATAGGTAAGGCACTTAAGCGACTCTGTAAATCAACACCATTATTGTTGTTTTCTCCCACCAGTTTTGCCGTGGCAAGGGAAAATGGCGGGAAATAGTTTTTCGTTATATCCCCCGCGATATTTAAAGCACTGAGCTCCATCGACATAGGGAACAGCTGATCCATATAGCTAAAGCCGCCACAGGCAGGTATGACCGATACGTTACTGATTAAAAATCTATCGGGCACAAAACGGCCAATATTAGCTGAATATCCAATTGGAATATTTAAGCTGCTTGCCGTCCCTAAATAATTTGGGCTAGCCTGCGCTGCAATTTGGAATACTCCAACTTCGCTGATGGTCTGATTGCTGATGGTATTGAGATTATTGGCCTGCGCCGAGTGGCTGTAGGATGCCACGCCTAACGCCCCATCAAGTCCGCCGTTGGCAATGCTTGGCGCAACGACTTTACTGGCAAGCTTCATCTGCGCATCACTAAAGTTAGGCGTGGGTAAGTTGCCCGAACAAAAGTCCGGATCGCCATCTTTTTCCCATGCCATCGCTTGTACTGTCATGCCAAAGGTTTGACCCGCTTTACGATAAACATTACACGTCATATTCGCGTTTGAGCAGCTAGCATTGGCATCTACAGACTTAACACACAATCCCGCTGGTACGCTGACAAATTGGTCTGAACCTGCCATGACTAAGCCCTGTTCATCACCTGTCCCTGTATATTTTGCATCTAGTTGTAATTTACCTGCATCAGGGTAATTGACTGAAATGCTTGCTTGTCCGTTGGTATCAAACAGCAGGTTCACCGCCGTAGGCGAGGCACTCGAGGTGCCAATTACCATATTGTTGATGGTGACGGCTTTAGGCGAGATAGGCGCGCTTGGCGTTTGGTAACTGCTCCAGAAATTCAGCGTTTTGGTCTGGCTTTGGAAGCTTGGGACACACTGCTTCGTCACATCGGATTTTTTCACCGCTTTGACTAACACTTGCTCGGGGCGATTCGCACGCTTATCGGGTACATCGAATACAAAACCACTGTCGGCAAAGGTGAGTGAACAATTGTTTTCACTCAAACCACCATTACCAATACGGCAAAGGGTTTTGCTTAATGGTTTAGTGGTGGGATTAGAGCCCTTCACGCCTAAAGTCACTACACCAGGAGTATTTCGCCTCAGTTGCAGTTGCGCCGTGCCACCGCTAAAGCTCACTTGATTACCGCCAACCCATACGCCATCTGCCGCAGAATCAGGTAATAAGGTTGCGCTAAGAGGTGCAGTAAAGAGTTGACTACAATTGGCATTGGCACAGGCTCTAATCGTTACCGTCTCAGCATTACAGGTCAGACCTTGACCCGTATGATCAAACTCAAAATGATCGATCTGAGCACCAATAGGATTTGATTTTAAAGCACAAATTTGCACGTTATCGATTTCGTGGTTGTTATTTGAGCCCCCCGTTGAGCCCGTTAAAGACAATAAAAAATCACTTGGAATGGCCGCCTGACCATTTTGTGCTGCGGCGTTAAATGCGGGAACTAAAGTCACAAAACCCGAACCTGTATTACGCTCAATTTTCACAATAGATTGATTCGCGGCTTGCGAATCAATTGTGATTTTATACCTGTGCGCAGGCGACACATTATTGCCGTCTACCGCAGGCGATAAGCAACTACCGTTCGTATTAGTAGTGCCATTACTACAAGCGCCGCGTAAATAATTATATCCTGACGTGCCGACACCCGAACCGCGAACCGCAACGGACTGGCGTCGCTGGCCGACATTAGAACTACCGCCTTCACCGGAGAAGTTACCGAACTCATCAATACCAAACCCAAGCCAACCACCCGCGAACCCATTAATACCAGGTTTATAACCGTAACCCAATGGACCGCCAAAGGCGCCAGGCTGCGGCGTTATAGAAGCATCCGATAACACTACCGCAATGCCGTCGGCACCATTGCCACCATAGGCATAGTGATCAAACTGGATCTCCACTAAGTTAGCTTTTCCAGGAAAGAGTCTTTGATAGGTAGATGCCGTAGATTGGTCAGATTTAGCTTCGGTTAAGCGTAATCGACCGCCTTGGATAGAAGGGGTAAATCCTCCACTACTTTTAGAAACAACCCAGTCATTACTCAAAGTGCTTTGGGAGAAATTATCGTTAAAGCATTGTAAAACAGGTGCAGGATTACAATTTGGAACAACATCAATCTTTGCTGCATTATCGTCAAATTTAATACTACTATTGCCACCTAAACTAATATTTCTAGCAGTAATAGCTCCTTCCAAAGAGGAACTCCCCTCTAGCACCGCATTCCCTTCAGCAACAACATAGGATTTAAGATATGCCCCTCCATTGAGAGTGAAATTTGAGTAGCTATAAATGAGAAATTTTTCTGGTTGCCCAACTGTGTTTAAGTTGTAATGCCTATAGTTATTTTTAATAAAAAATGACACGGTACCAGTTGATGGGAATACCAGAGTTACACCGTCATTAATAGATAAATTCTCAATCCAATATTGTCCAGCAGCCAGCTCAATACGGCCCGAAGTAGCAGTAAGCGACTTCATCTTATACACGCCATTATTGCTAACGAACCGAATTGTTTTATCTGAACCTCCATCAAGAACAATATTATTATACTCACCTTCAGTTACATTAATTCGCGTATTATCCCACGTGGGGGGCCCAACATTGTCAGGGCTTGAAGAAGTGCACTGAGAAAAATCAACACGATTAGAAGGTAAAGTTGCAATATAGTCTCCAGAACGACACCAACGATAAGAGTTGTTAGATGTTACACACAAATTGTCAAAGCTGTTTCCTCCTTGAAAATAGTTATAAGTTGGCAAGTCACTATACCAACGACCTGCATTATTAGGGGCATTGTATAAATAAGAACTGTTGAAGGTAATTGAACCGTTTCTATCGTAATTGTTTACACCTTCTATAAAGGTTTTAGTCCAATCTGCTTTTGCCAAATGGGATGTAAATGCCGTGATTAGGAGTAAAAGGATTAATGGGAATTTGGCCATTATTTTGTTAAATACCATTTTTGATAACTTAGTTCCCACGGGCTTCTACCTCAACTTGTCGGCTAACACGGGTCTCGCCGCTTTCACATACCGCTTTACTGTTGATTCGATATTGGGTGGTGGTACCTACCGCATAGGCTTTGCACGTCAAGGTCACAGTGCAGGCATGGAAACCTGTTACATTAGGAGGATTCCAAGTGCTCGTTGCAGGGCAAATGCCAACTGAACCATTTAATGGGAATAATGTTGCCAATGCGGCATCGGCGCCACTGTTCGCAGCGGCGAAGGCTCGCGTGCCCCACACTTCTTGGGTTAATCCAGTATCCCCGTCTTCCACTATATTGATCAGAGCTGACGCCAGTAGAAACATCACAGTGATCACAAATACGCCAATAATCAATGCACTGCCGTGTTGACGCGCAGGCAGAGCGTGAGAGGACGATCTTGATAGTGATGATCTGGATGCTGAGTTACGCCCTACCGAGCGACAATGTGAATTAAGGGACATTGATCACCTGCACTTGATGTCGATATTGGAACGTCTCACCATTTACATTAAACCGCAGTTGTAAATGCACCATAGCATTATTCACTAGGCTAGATGGCGTTAAAATCAGCGGTAAATCAGCACCATTATTTAAAACATTTGCCACACTTTGCGCCATTAGCACGCCCGTGCCCATAGTGGCAGGCATAGCGGCAGGATTTGGCTGAACGGCATTAAAGTTATAACCAGCATAACGCAATAATTGTAATTCATTGCCGCTTGGCCCCTTTTCAAAGCAATAGCTCACTGGACTCGAACCAAAATAGATCCTTTGCCGTGGTGATGCTTCTGCAAAACGTGTTGGCGCAGTAAAAGTCAGCGTCACTTGATGCTCCAAAGGGGAAGGCGCAGTAGCAATCGTTTTAACCTGCGCTCGCTTTTGTCTCGCGCTGCTATACACATCGGCATCAATCAAGGGATAGATCCAAGCGAATTGATTCACACGAATCGCACTCACCGTATTATCTAGAATAACTATCCCAGTGCTCGCGGCAGCAGCAGGCACAATTGGCATGGTTAGATAAGTCGTGCTGGCTTCGATAGGCACAAATTCAATACATTGATAGGTTAGCGAATCGGTATTAACTCGCAGGCTATTAGGCAAGGCACTACGCAACTCACGGGTCACTCGCTCAACAGCAAAACGGCTCTGACTTAGCACTTGATCGACTGAACTCGACTCAACAAAAATCCGCGTACCAAAAATAATAAAACTACTTACCCCGACCACGAGAATCCCCAGAATCAAGATAACAGTGACCATCTCGACCAAGGTAAAACCTAGTGTGGATTTTTTATTAACCGTAGATAAAGGTGAGGCCATCAGTAATTACTCCTCACCATATTGTAAGTAATCACTTCGTTGTCGGGCGTAGTCACATTAATCGTCACTAGCTTAGTATTGGACACTGCGCCATAGGCAACTGTGACGCTTAAGCGATAGTTAGGATAAGCATTTGCATAGGTTTGGGTCGAATTGAGCATAGTCGCGGTTTCATTTAAGCCGTTGTAATCATCCACATCGTTAAAGTTGTTTCGACTCTCACCGAACTCAGGGCCTAATGACGTTGAGCAATTACTCCCTAGCTGACTACCACAGGCTGGCGTGCCACCATTGGCATTGGTGTTTTGATCGTAACGTTTACCCCAGATTTCATTCATCACCGAATGTGCAAGCTCAGCACTGCGTACTCTATGTAAGGTACTGGCCGCACGATCAGCTTGGGGGAATAACATGCTGGTTAGCATCACTATTGCAATGCCAATCACTAACATACCAATGACTAATTCGATAAGGGTAAAACCCAACAGGCGGGCTTGAATATGGCCTTTAGAGAGAGCATTACTTCGCATAAATATAGCCCTCGGAGGATATATTAATCATCACAGTGTCATTTGCGGTCACGCGAATACAATCACCATTACAGCTTGGAAAAAGTCGGCCATTGATATCGAAATCAAGGGTAAAGTTGCTGCTGTTAGTGCTCACTAGCACTAATTGAGCACCACCTTGAAAAGCTTGGGTATAAAGCGGGTTTGGCGATAATGCAGTACCTGAACAAACCGCCCCATTTCGGGTAGAGAATTGACTCACTTGATAGCCAGTGCCAGAAACGGTTACACGAAAACACCTGTCGGTATTATTGAGCGCTTTTTGCTGTACTTGACGCAGCTCGCTAATGAACTCATTACGTAAACTATAGGCACTGTAGGAAGACTGAGTAAACAGGCGTGGCAGTACAACCACAGCAAGAATTGAAATCAAGATGATGGTCGTTACTAATTCTACTAAAGTAAATCCGGCCTGTTTTGACATAGAGAATTTAAGCATCACTCGCGTTAATTGCTGATTTCATGTACTAGGTTCAGTTTCTGCCAACGATATGATTAACGCAAATAAATGTCGGAAAACTCTTGGCGGACTCATTTATTTAAAATCATGTAAGAACCGCATTTTATCTAAAAAAAAGGCCTGCTAGGCAGGCCTTTTAATAAATGCATATTAACAATCAGAAGCATCAGGAATTGCAGAGAAAACAGGAGCAACTGTCGCACTTTCTGCTTGTTTATAAGTAAAACGACATTCTGCTGGAGCACCTTTTTGCCACATGGTCACAATACCCGTACCTTCAAATATAATCCAATCTGCACCGGTGTCAGTAGCAACTGTTGGATCTGTAGCACTGGTTCCTTCATCAAAGCTCACTTCTATAGCATTCTCCAACTCAATTTCTGTTGCTTGAAGATAGCCAAATTGCGTAACTGCGTTAGTACCTGTGCCAATATCAACAGAAGGAGGAGGAGTTGCTGTTGCAGCTTTTTTCTCTTCTCCAGCCAAGGCCGCTTTAGAATAAACCAAGCTATTTGCACCTTGGATTGAGGCTTTTAGACCATTCAAAGCAGAAACACGCGCATCACCTTGCAGGTTAATAAACTTAGGTGCCGCTGTGACAGCAAGAATACCTAAGATGATGATCACTACAACTAATTCAATTAAGGTAAAACCTTGTTGTCTTTTCATATAAAACTACCTTTCTTTCTAAGTGAGTACTCATGTGAGTACTAATTAAGTTAAGTCACTTTTAGACTCTATTACTTTTAAACTAAGCTACTTAAAACATGAACAAAATAAAACTATTAATTACTGTCTATGGTACAAATGGTGTTTGAGTGAAGCTTAATACTCTGCCTGTGCCTGGGTTATACACAATTCCCTTAGCACCTACCGTTGTTAAATCAGGGGCAGGAGTGGGTACACCATTCGTTTGATTTAGTACCAGTGAAGCCACTTGGTGATAAACACATAAATCTAAACCTGCGACGACTGCGCCAGTAATTGAGTTAGCACTGCCGCCTGCGGCGTTAATAACACGAGCGGTATAACGTTGATTACGTGCATCTTGGTTAAATAATACGTTACGTGGAGCACTCTGCAACACAGTGTTAAACACTTCTTGGCAACTGGCATTTGTCATAGCTGTCGCACTGGTTACTGAAGTTCCCGTTGGATAGCCAAAACGTGTATCGACATTTACTGTGTTACCGTCGAGAATAACGCTGCTATTTTGACGCCCATCAACTTCCCACTGAGAACGCACAAAGCTAACTGCAGTCGATAAACCACCCGCAACACCGTCAACACTGGCATCTTCAGCATCATCGGTGACATTTAAGAATCGTGGGATCGCCGTTGCGGCGAGTAAACCCAAAATCACAATCACAATCACAAGTTCGATTAATGAGAACCCTGTTTGCTTAGTTTTCATATATATGTCCCCAGACCTCAGAAATTTTATTCTAACAGTTAAATCAATTTTAAAAAGCCATTGAGTTAACAATATTTTACGGAGCAGTCAAAAAAATGACCCTGCCAGAGTTCAGTTGATAGCCTAAACTATCGCCATTTTTAGACCGATAGTGGCAGCTATTATCCTTAGCCAAATAATCCGCCTCTAGACCTAAATTATCAGTTTCAGCGCCCATTAACTGTTGCCACAAATCTTGGCAGCCTTGAGCATTTAAGTGCTTAGGTTGTGGCCATCCTAAATCATTGATATCGACAACACTCGACTCAGTTTCTAGGGAGGGATTATCAAATACCTCCCAGTTCAACTGCAATTGCGCCGGCTTACCCAAAGACAACCACTGGGAACGCACCATCACCAGCACATTTAAAAAACGAGCGTGTTCCACTTCCAATCCACGAGCCGCAATTTGCGGTAGCGTAAAAAAGTACTTAGCTCCGATCACCGCCATGATAACCAATACAATTCCAATGGCGATCATACGTCCATAGATACGTAATAGATCGCTTTCAGCCTTTTGCTGAGTCTGCATTTAACCTCAGTCCCACGTATAAGATAGGAAATAAATATTATCCATATCGCTTACTTACCGCCTTTGACCACATTGAGCATATCCCACATTGGCAGGTATATCCCCAAGGCTAACACTAAGACAATCACGGCCACAAAACCGATCAAAATTGGCTCCAATTTCGCGGTGAGGTTCTTTAAATCATAGTCTACTTCGCCCTCATAGAAATCTGCCGCATCATTGAGTAATTGATCGATTTGCCCCGTTTCTTCGCCCACAGCCACCATTTGCAGCACTAGTGGTGTAAATAACTTGCTCTGATTCGATACCCTCAGCATAGAGTCGCCAGACTCTATGCCACGGCGCATACCGACTATCTTGTCGTGCATATAGGCATTATCTACCGCGTCGGCCACTAAACTTAAGGCCTGCGTCATCGGTACGCCCGCACTGAGCATCATAGAGAAACTGCGACAATAACGGGCTAACGTCGAACGCTCAATAATCGACCCTACGGCGGGAATGTGTAACTTCCACTTATCCCACTGCTTCTCACCTTTTTCCGTATGGTGCCAGTAACGAATGCCAATAATAGTGCCAATCAGCGCCACCAACATCAGCGCCCAATAATTCACGAATAGATTTGATGTACCAATCAACACTTTTGTCGCCCACGGCAAGTCGGCGCCAAAGCGAGAAAACATCTCGGCAAACTTAGGGATCACCATGATATTGAGGATCACCATAGCGAGTGCAATCGCAATCAATACAAACATGGGATAACGCATGGCCGATTTAATTCGTCGCCGCGTCTCTTGCTCACGCTCGATATAACCTGAAAGTTGAATGAAGGCATCTTCTAACTTACCCGTGTTCTCCCCCACGTGCACCATAGAAACAAACAAAGAATCAAACACATCGGGATGTTGATTCATGGATGATGACAAGGGGCGCCCTGCGGTAAGCTGCTCTGAAATATCATTAAGCGCATCTTTCATTCGCTGGGAATGCGCCGTTTCAGATAAGCCTGCTATTGCCCGCAAAATAGGAATGCCAGAACGGGTCAAGGAGTACATTTGTCGGGTAAAAATCTGTAATTCTTCTAACGCGACTTTGCCACCAAATAACTTAGTCAGTGAGAACGACTTAGCCACTTTGGCGACTTTGACTTCAAGGGGGATAATGCCACGCGCCAATAACATGTCAGCAGCGGCACTTTCCGACGCGGCATCCAATTGTCCCGTAACGGATTGACCTTGACCACTGCGTCCACGGTATTGATAAATTGGCATAATTACGCCTCAACGCCTTGTTGGCTGATAATATCCTTCGACAAAGGTATCTGAGATTCACTCACGTCTTCCACCAACTTAGCAACCTCTTCAATCGTCGTCATGCCTTCACTCAGATATTGCAAAGCTGACTCAGCGAGTGGGGTGAAGTTAGGGCTCTGCAACGCGGCTCTGGCAAAATCCTGCGGATTACCAGTACGCATAGCATCGATCATCTTTTCGTCTAGCTCGAGGATTTCAAAAATACCGATCCGCCCGCGATAACCACTGCCATTACAACTCTGGCAACCCGTGCCAATCCTAAAATTCGCATGGGTAAAATCTTTGCGGCTCACACTACTCAGCCAGGCTTTTTCCTGCGGTGTTGGTTGATACTCTACCCCACAGTTATGGCAGACACGGCGCACTAAACGCTGGGCAATAATCACCCTTAAGGCACTAGCAACTAAATAACTCGCAGCACCCATATCGAGTAAACGTAGCGCACTGGTGACCGCATCGTTGGTATGCAAGGTCGATAGCACAAAGTGACCCGTTAATGCGCCCCTAAGGCCAATCTCCACGGTTTCTTGGTCACGCATTTCCCCCACCATGATGATATCGGGGTCTTGACGTAAGGTGGTGCGTAGTACATTTGAAAAGTTTAAGCCAATCTTATGGTTAACTTGTACTTGGTTGATCCGCGGCAATTGATATTCGACCGGATCTTCGACCGTGATGATCTTACGGTCGGCGGTATTGAGCTCGCTCAAAATACCGTACAAGGTGGTCGTTTTGCCGCTACCCGTTGGACCTGTGACCAGTAGCATGCCGTGGGGACGTTTAATCTGTTTACGAATACGCGCCAAAATAGCAGGCGGCATACCGGTTTCGTTTAAGGTCAATAAACCCGCCGATTGATCGAGCAAACGCATCACCACAGATTCGCCGTGGTAAATCGGCATAGTCGACATACGCACATCGATATGATGACCTTTGATTTCCATATGGAAACGACCATCCTGCGGCAAACGTTTCTCGGAAATATCGAGACCTGCCATCAACTTAAGTCGTAATACTAAAGCCGCAGCAATATTAACTTCATTCAGAATCGTTTCATGTAGCTGACCATCGATACGCTGGCGAATACGTAAGGCTTTATCACCGGGTTCGATATGAATATCCGAGGCGCGCATTTGCACTGCATCTTCAAAAATCGACTGCAGCAACTTAACCACTGTGGTTTCATTGTCACTGTCACCCGAAGTCAGACTGGCTAAATCGAACATCTCATCGGCGGCGTATTCCTCTTCGAGCTTACCAGCGATCTGGGCAATTTGGTCTGTACGGCGATATAAGTTATCAAACGCTTGCAGCAGTTGCTGCTCGGGCGCTACCGCTAACTTCAAACGCTTAGGTGCGATAAGCATTTCGAGGTGATCGAGCGCCTGCAAATCCGCGGGGTCGCTCATTGCAACCAATACGCTATCGCCCCGGTCTTCAACCGCTAAAGCGCGGAAACGTCGTGCTTGCACCTCAGGAATAAGATGCACCACTTCCGCAGGGATAGGCATTTTACTGATATCCAGCAAAGGCACATTCAATTGTTGCGACAAGAACTGCAGTAACTGATGTTCGGTAATCGATTGCAAATCAATCAGAGTACGACCCAGTTTTTTGCCCGTATTGCGCTGCTCGGCCAACGCCTGTTGCAACTGCGCTTCAGTAATAATGGCTTCTTGAACTAACAGATCGCCCAAACGCATTTTTAATCTGGGTTTCATTGGCTATCTCCTAGCTGAGTCAAACGTTGTTCAATAAAGGCACTCGCCTGCGCCGATAAGCCTCTATGGCCTAAAGCAGTCCGATAGGCTTGGCGTGCTTGGGGAAATTGCTGCTGCGAATCGAGCGCATAGGCCAGCCCCATCCACCATTTAGCCTGTTGAGGTTCTTGTTGCAATAATTGTCTATAGGCTTGTTCTGACAACGAAAACTGCCCTAACTTTTGCGCCAAATCCGATTGTACCATCCACTTTTGTCTCGCCAGCGGATGCGTGTCAGGTATGTTGGCTAACGTCACTAATGCGAGATCAGCCTGACCAGAGGCTTGCTGAACCCGAGCAAGCAATAAGGCAAAGTCTAACTGCTGTGGGAATAACAGCATGCCTTGCTGTAACACTTCACTGGCTTTGGCTAATTGACCTTGCCCATAATGTAGCGCAGCTAACTGCTTGCGCGCTTCATGCATACTGGGATCAAAGCCTAATGTTTGCTCATAATAACTAATGGCATCTTTGAGTTTGCCATCCCTTTCAGCCTCACTCGCTAAGGTGAACCGCTTCTGCGCCAACTGCTTTGGGGTCAACTTCACCTCAGTAATCGCCATTTGCCCTTGCTGTTGGGGCGTGAGTCGATTAGTGCCTGCATCAGCTTTAACTTCTTGTACTTTAAGCTCATTGCTCGCGTTAAGTTCATTATCGGCGGCAACACTGGCACGTTCTGACATCATTAATGCAGAGGGTGCGGCAGCAGTGACCTCGGCGCTTCGCACACTCGATGTGACACGATTCGACTGTGAATGGCTTGGCTCGCTTGCCGTATCGACTAGGTCATCTGCGAGTGCTGAGCTCTCATCTTGTTGCCGTTGTGACTCTTGTTCAACCTCGTTTTCTGATTCAAATTCTTGCGGCTGATTAAGTACAACGTCGTCGACACTGGGTTCAAGCTCTCCACTCTTAGTCGTAAACTCCTGCATAGTCGCAACGTTAAGCGGTTCTTCGACGACTTCGAGGCTTGCTGAAGGCTGCCTCGAAGTAATCTTGTCTACCTGCACAGGCTCGATTTGAGTCTGAGTAGATTCATTTTGCCCATTTGTTTGAGCCGAAATAGTCACTTCAGCAGGCTTTGCCATGAAAAGTTGCCAGCCATAAACCAGAGCGCCACCTAATAGCAATGACACACCACAGAGCAGCAGCCCGTTAAACGGAGCCCGCCTGCGCGCTAAATATTGCACCTGTGGCTGAGCCACGTTGCTGAGCTCATGCCCCTGCTGACGCTTGTCGAGATCCTGCAGCATCTTGTTGATCACGCTCATACAACACCCCTGAAAAAGTGTTGTAATCCCAAACCGAAAGCCACTGTCATCAAAGTGAAAAAAGGCAACCATTTCCACGATAATAATCGGCGAACACTTGCATCTTCGGTGTCTTGAATTGCGGCTTTAACGTGGGAGGTTTGCACACGAGTAGCGCCCTCGCCGAAACTCAGTAACAAGGCTTTATGGGCAAGAATATTGATCAATCTGGGGATCCCTCGGGACGCATAGGCTATCTGACGTGTTTCCCGTGATGTAAAGAGTGGTTCGCCCGCACGCCCAGCGATAGCTAATCGGTGGCGAAGATAAGCGTCGGTTTCATCCCATGTCAGTGGGCGAAGATTGTAGCTAAAAGTAATCCGCTGTCTTAATTGCCTAAATTCTTGGCGTTTAAGCCTGTCATCGAGTTCGGGTTGCCCAAATAACACTACCTGTAATAATTTGCGTGTCTCGGTTTCCAGATTAGTGAATAACCGCAGCGCCTCAAGACTGTCGTCCGGCAATGCCTGCGCTTCATCGAGTACCAATACGATGGCGTGCCCGTGGGCGCTCAAGGCTAAAAGCTGCTGTTGAATAAGTCCAGTGAGTTGCTGTTGGTCGATATTGCTGGCGTATTTAAGGCCCAGCTCACTCGCTACCGCCCAGCGTAATTCAGTAGGAGTGAGATAAGGATTAGGCAAATATGCGCAATGAAACTGACTCGGCAATTCGTTGATAAGCTTGCGGCAAATCAACGTTTTGCCAGTCCCCACTTCCCCTGTCACCTTGATAAAGCCTTCGCCCGTTTGTAGCGCAGTTTGCAACACTTGCAAGGCTTCCACATGTGGCGACAGGCCGAAAAAAAATCCGGTATTGGGTGTCAGTGAAAATGGGGCGAGGCTTAGGCCAAAATGCTTCTGATACATAGAAGCTTACTTTGTCTCCGGATACCAACGATCTAATAAGGTCTTAGAACGTTGTAGCTCCGTTTTCCAGGTATCAACGCCAACTACCGTAGGTTTTAACAGAATAATAAGCTCGGTTTTCTTCTTCTGCTTACTACGGTTTTTAAACAATTCACCGAGGAAAGGAATATCACCCAACAAAGGCACTTGCGATACCACTTCAATGTTTTCACTCTTCATCAAGCCACCGATGATGACTACGTCACCGGAGGCGGCGCGGATGACAGTATCAGACTCACGAATTTCACTCTGCGCTAAAGGTAGCTCCAACGAAGCGTCACTCACTTTGATGTCTTTAGTCTGCTCTTTCACATCGATAACGGATGGATGCACGTGCAATAACACATTGCCGTCACTATCAATTTGCGGCGTAACGTCTAAGGCTATGCCCGAGAAAAACGGCGTAAGCTCGACTTGTGGAGTGGTCACAGGCGTTGTACCCGCAACTGTGGTCGATGAAACGTCGGTGACAAAGTACTCATCAGTACCGACTTTGATCACCGCTTTTTGGTTATTCGATGCAGTGACCCTTGGGCTAGACAATACATCCACATCACCTTGGGTATCTAACAGATTGATCATGGTCGTAAAGTCAGAACCTTTAATACTCAGCGAGGTCACACCACCAATCGCCGAGGTGATTTTATCGTTTAAACCAGGGCCCGCTGATGTACCAAAATTCACATTCGTATTGCCAACGTGTCCCAGCACATTATCCCATTGGATACCTTGCTGATAACCATCGGATAATGTGACTTCGAGGATCTTCGCTTCTAAAATCACTTGGCGCTGCAAATGACTTTCTGCGGAATTTAAGAAAGTACGCACTTGGCGTAATTCACTAGGAAAAGCACGAATAGTCACTAAACCCGCCTGCGGCGTAACAACAACCTGACGACCGCCACCCGTTTCACCGATTATCGAGGATAATGTCTCTTTCAACTCCCCCCAAAAATCTGTCTTAGTACGCGAACGGATAAAAGTACCGTTGCTACTATCGCTACCGCCGTTACTGCTCGAGTTATTGCCATTACTGCTGTTCGAGTTATTGTTATTATTCGAGCCGCTATTGTTTGAATTGTTATTGTTCGAATTACTATTGGAATTATTGCTATCCGAAATCCGTCCTGAACTCACTGACGTCACAGATAAGCCATCGCGTTCCATATAGAGATAATTCAGCGGAAACGTCTCGGTACGCATCCCAGCAGGAAACACTCTTAGGATGCGCCCTTCGCGACTGACTTCGTAGCCGTAGATATCTTCAACCACTTGAATTGCTTCAGTTAACGTCACACCTTTAAGGGATAATGAAATCGTACCTTGCACGTCAGGATGTACGGCAACACTCAGCGGTGTACCTTGGACTAAGCTTGGAAAAAATACTTTAGCATCAACATCGTGGGCTGATACATCAAAACGACGCTCAGTTTCCAACGTGGGGGTCAAACCTGATAGCAATGCGCCTGAGTTCAATTCCCGCTGAACCGCGTCCGGCATAGTCGCAGGCGGTGGCGTCGTTGATGCCGTTGCCGTCGCCATTGAGGCCGCTAATTCTGCCTTACTCGCCTCCGGCTGTGGCCTATTTGTGGTCTGACACGCCACAAGGCAAAGTGAGAGCAGAGGTGTAAAGTATTTAATCGCTTTCATCTGAGGTGTATTCCCTATCTCTCTGTTATTGCTTGAAACAATGTCAATTTCCGTCCATCGGACAGCGATACATAAGTGGGGGTAATTTTAACGATACTCAGCCCCTGAACGCTGTCGCCAACAGACAATATCTTGTTATTTATCACAGCATAAGCCGTGTTTCCTGAGCTTACTATGCTGTTAAGTACAAGCGCCTGATCCTGCATTTGACTCGCATGACCCTGCACAGCAAAGCCTTTACCGGGCAAAGTCGGGTCGCGCAGCGATTCAGCAGACACCATAGGGCTACTAACCAATAACAACACACTGATAATATAAGACTTATTTAGAAACACTGATAAAGTCCTTATTAATACTCAAGGTATAAAGTTCAATCTCAATGGTCGCTTTTGGATATTCTGCGACTTTATAGTCGAGACGCTTCCAATAAAGTTTATCTGGCATGGCCTCAACGGCTTCAACAAAGCGCAACACAGAAAAATAATCGCCCTCAAGACTCAAGCGAATACCATGGCTATATAGATTGAGTTT
Source organism: Shewanella sp. SM55 (assembly GCF_025654025.1). NCBI lineage: Bacteria > Pseudomonadati > Pseudomonadota > Gammaproteobacteria > Alteromonadales > Shewanellaceae > Shewanella > Shewanella sp. SM55. The sequence continues at coordinate 76,934 of NZ_JAKKRS010000014.1, forward strand.
TTTCTCTTCACCCACAGGTAATAAAGGGATGGGCGCTATCGACATAAACTTAATTAATTTAATCCCTTGCACTTGTCCTAGTAAATTACCCAGCAACTGCGGCATATAGTCTGCCGGCACCATATCCACCATCTGCTCATCGAGCTGGGCATCTAGGGCTTGATTTTGTTGTTGCAACAACACTAAACGCTGTTGGTAATCTTGATTGGGATCTAACGCTAAACGTTGCTGATACAAGTCAATCTGCTGAGCCGAAATCGCGTTTTCCTGATCTAAGGCTTTTAGCTGTTGTGAAACAGCCACATGGGTTTTCCACAGGGACTCTAAGGGTAAATAACTCAGCATGCCGACCACAGCCAGAATGGCGACTGAGATCAACACTCGCTCACGGCGACTTAGCGCATCAAACTGTTGTCCTAATTGGGCTAACTTTTGCTTCATTGCGCGGCTTCCTCCTTGTTATCGCTTTTCAAGGTAAAGGCCAAAGGTTTATCTTCACCGCGATCCATGCTCATCGACGAGAAAGCTTGCCCCTTTAAAGTCTGCGTAGTTTTAAGTTTGCCAATCCACTGCGGAATGCTTTGAGGATGGTCGGCAAAACCTTCGAACATAAAATCTTGCTTATTAATGACGATATGACTAAGCCAAACACTCGCATCCGACACGACGGCTAAATCTTTAAGAACTGGCGCAAAACCACGGCTAGTTAAAGAAGTCCTAAGACTCAATTCTCCCATGAGTAATTGCTTCAGCTCTAACTGTTGTTCCGCTAAATCGACTCGCGCAACAAGATCGGCATCGGGTTTACGCGCAGCAATTTGTGCTTCTAATGCCTGTTTTTGGGTATCGAATTGCTGCTTTTGTTGGGCAGCCAACTGCTGGGCCTGTTGTAACTCACTGACTTGCCAGTAGCTATAACCACCTAAAACCGCAAATAAGATCGCAAAAACCAAGGCGTAAGCACTTAAACGCGCAAAGATTAATCTTTGCTTCGGGGGTAATAATGAAGGAGTGTAAAGATTGACTCGGTATTTAATCACTCAGTACCTCGATAAAATTCAGCAAAGGCTAATCCCGCCATTCGCGCGCCAACACAGCTTTTATCAATGACATTCACAGCTTGATTGAAGTTTGCCGAGACTAACTTAGCTAAAGCATCCACGGCACCATCGGCGAGGAGTTCGATAGAAGATACCGGAGCCTGTCTCAATTGACTTTCAAAATAATCCATAGAACGCTGAATTTCTAAGCTTAAATTGTCTGCCATGCCATAACTTAACTCATCCGCTTGAGTCTTATCCAATTGAGTAAATCCGCGCACGCGACGCTGCATATACAGCTGACCTTGCTTAACCACAGTCAGTAGCAATTCTTGACCGGGATTATGGCTTACTACCAGACGCGCTTGGTTGTCATCATTAAATAGGTTAGTTACGGCTAACTCTTCGATACTAATACCGAAAAGTTGTAAATCTTGTTCATGAATGGCCTGCACCATGCTCACTAACTTAGCTTTATCCACCACCACAACATTGATTTTATTACTCGGAATGGGTGACTCAAAGTAATCCAAATGGATTTGCGGTACAGATAGCGTGACCATGTCTTTAATTGACCACAGCAAAGCTTGGGATAACTCGACAGTATCGACATTCGGTTTATCGGTCAGTAGTAATTGATAAAGGCCTGAAGCCAAAATCAGCTGTAACTGTGCATTGGGAAAGGATTTAGCCACAGCAGCAAACGCCAATGACCAGTGCTCATCTTTCAGCTCAAAGGGTAACCACTGCTCAGCATTTTCTTTTTGGGCAGGTGCGTAAACCCATAATTTGTCGGCGCAGACATAGACACCAAGGCTAGTCGGTTCTGTTCTCTTCTGCCAAAAGGCTAATCGACCTATAAGACTTTTTTCCATAAAGATGCCTATAACCAACTGAATTTAAAAGCTTGAGTAGTCTCTTTCGCACAAACTTCCTGTCACTCCACTCTCCAGTGCTCCTTGACCTATGACCTGCTCGATACAGAATAAAAACCGCAAACGTCATATTTTTGGCACTGGCTAGTTTAGCCGCAAATGCTCGTATTTTATAGATAAATACGTGAATAATAGGATCTATTTGTCTCTAAGACGACATTAATCACCCAAACACTGAACTTCCCTTACTTAGCCTCTATGGGTTCACTGAAATACATTCCTTGCGCTGCGCCAACACCGAGGATTTGCAGTGTCTGCCACTCTTCAAAGACTTCTACCCCTTCGGCGCAGACTTGTACTTCCGTTCGATATAAACCACCAATCAAACTGCGAATAAATAATTGGTTTTCTGGTCGTAAATGAATATGACGCACGATGGATCTGTGTAACTTAATTAAATCAAAATGGCATTCGCGAATGTAATAAGTACCGACAACCTGCTGACCCACATGGTCGACACATAATCTCGCGCCCATTTTACGGATCATATCTAATTTAGGCTGCAACTTTTCTTGATGTTGAATAACGACATCTTCAGACACTTCGAAAATCAGTCGCGTGGTTAGATGGCGATATTCTAATAGCGTCGTTTTTAGCCATTGAGTGAAGGCTCGGCTCATTAGCGAATCCAAACTCAGATTAATACTGTATATCTGCGGCGCTGATGTCTTAACTGTTTGAGCATTCGATATGCCGTCTGCTAATTCATTCGACAATAATAACAATACCCGCTCAATAATTTGCCGTTCGACCTGTGGCATTAAGCCACATTTATTAGCCATTGGAATAAACAGTGTGGCACGGATTAACGCCCCCTGATTATCCCGAGCCCGCGTAAATATCTCTTTATGGTGCTCATTACCATCGGAGTCGATTATGGGTTGGCTAAAGGGAAAAAAGCGCCGCTGCACTAACGCGTTTTCTAAAAAGCTTCGCCAACGCACTGAGCCTTTGGCAAATTCTTCATCAATCGCGCCTTTGTCGTACATAAACCAATTACTATTACCCTGTAATTGTGCCGCCCTCAAAGCCATATCGGCTTCTTCAATTAACTGAGCCGCATTATCGCCTGCGGTAAAATAAGCGCATCCGAGGTGGAAAAAGTTATCGCGATTCTCAACATCAGGCAAAGGCTGGCTTAGACATATCTTGAGTAACTTGCTAGCAAATTGATCCGCTTCAATTAAGGAGATTTGCGGCACGACTATGGCAAATTGATTATGGGAGCGACGGGCAAAAATACTATTAGCTTGAGTTTGCAGTAATTGACTTATCGCATTAACTGTCGAGTTTAATAGCTCTTTCGTCACAGCTTCACCTTGGAATTGCTGCAATAAATCCAGATCATCCATTTCTAATAAATAGATCACCCCGTGGGCAAGCATAGCCTGATTATGACTAAGGGCGTCGAGACGATTATTCAAAAAGAGTCGGTTACCAATGCGCGTTTCCGCATCGAGAAAGGTATTAGAACGGATGAATTTGTCGAAACGCCCCCGCTCCTTTTGAGCGTCTTGTAACTCTTCTAACAACTTAGTCAAAGCACGGTTAATCAGCCTTGGTTTACCATTTCCGGGGGTAGCGAGTGCTTGTTCATGCTTACCTTGCAGAATCAATCGACTGCGTAAGGCTAATTCTTCAATGCCATCCAATTGCTGGGAAAACCATAAATGACCAAAACGCACTAAGGCGGCCACGGCTAAGATACCGACCAACAAAATCAGAATTTCATACCAACTGAAAGTGTAATGTTCAAAGGGCTGAGTCAAGGTTAACTGCATACGCAAGCCTGATGTCGGCTCTAGCACATGGTCATACACCATCGCATTTTGCGTAGAAAGGTTGCCTTCATAGGCAAATAACACTTCATCTTTCAAGGTCAACCGAAAATTAACGGCATTGTAAGCAAGCAGCATAGGCGGTAGCCAAGCCTCTAGCTCCCAATCAGGTTGGTGTTGGAACTGATCGACTAACATAGTTTCGAGTTCAGCTACTTTTTGCTGCTGAAATTTATAGGTCAGCTGCACGAAACTCATCATAGCGCTCAGCAAAAATACGAAGGCGATAGCGGCTAATGACATTAACCAAAAGCTGGTTAATTTTGTAGTTAACATTCGGGTGAATTTCATCTATCCGCTATCCTGCAGGATTATTATAATTATTTGTGCTATTTTAACAGGAGTACAACAAAGTTGTCCGTTGATTATTCAGTAGCATAACCTAAAAGGCAACTAAGACGCTGTGACTTTAATGTCCACTTAAAAACAAAAAAGAGGCTAATTAGCCTCTTTTCGATGTTTTTACCACTTTTAGCCTAGTCGGCGTATTTAGGTAAAGTGGTGATTGCAGCCACACCAGAGTCGATAGCCGCTTGTGCAACAGCACGGGCGACATTTGGCAATAAACGTGGGTCCATAGGTTTTGGCAGCACGTATTCTGGGCCAAAACTCAACGACGTCACATTAGGGTAAGCCTTCAATACACTCGCGGGTACAGGCTCTTTTGCCAGTGATGCAATTGCATGAACTGCCGCAATTTTCATCTCATCATTAATGCAAGACGCACGCACATCCAATGCACCACGGAAAATAAATGGGAAACACAATACGTTATTCACTTGGTTTGGATAGTCGCTACGACCCGTACCCATGATCAAATCACTACGCGTTGCATGAGCAAGTGCAGGTTTGATTTCAGGATCTGGGTTAGAACACGCAAAAATCACTGGCTTATCGGCCATCAGCGCGACTTCTTCTGCACCAATGACGTCAGGACCTGATAGACCTAAAAATACGTCTGCGCCTTTAATAACATCAAGAAGCGTGCGTTTATCAGTATCATTCGCAAATAGTGCTTTATATTCATTAAGATCTGTACGGCCAGAATGAATAACACCTTTAGTGTCTAGCATGTAAATGTTGGCGCGATTCGCACCGCATTTTACCAGCATAGTCATACAAGCGATGGCAGCAGCCCCCGCGCCCATACACACAAAAGTCGCGTCGCTTATCAACTTGCCTTGAATTTCCAGCGCATTGATCATACCCGCCGCAGTCACGATTGCGGTGCCGTGTTGATCATCATGGAATACAGGTACTTTACAACGAGCAATCAATTCACGTTCGATAACAAAGCATTCGGGCGCTTTAATATCTTCAAGATTGATACCACCAAAAGTGTCAGCAATCGCAGCAACAGTATTGATAAATTCCTCAGGCGTATTATGCGTAATCTCAATATCTGTCGAATCGATATTCGCAAAATGCTTGAACAATAATGCTTTACCTTCCATTACAGGTTTAGAAGCCAAAGGGCCCAAATTCCCTAAACCTAAGATAGCCGTACCATTGGTAATCACGGCAACCGTATTACCTTTATTGGTATAACGATACGCATTGTCAGGATCTGCAGCGATTTCGCGTACTGGCTCAGCCACACCAGGGCTATAAGCTAGGGCGAGATCGTGACTCGTTTCGGCGGGTTTGGTAAGGCAAACTGCGGTTTTGCCTGGTATGGGGAATTCATGATAATCGAGTGCTTGTTGACGAATATCTGACATTTTAAAATCCTGAAATGCGACATTTATAATTTATGAGAGTAAGACCTACCAACACACATCTAGTCTCACCAAAGGGTGATGTTAATAGTCTGGCTGGTCGGGGTAAGATACGCCAATAAGGGGAATTTATAAATAAGAGATTCATAAATTTCACTTTAGCCGCCAAATAGACCCTCTAAGCTTAGTTTTATAAACTTATCTCCTATAATAAAGCTGCATTTCTTAATATGTTTTGTAGGAAACAAACATATATTTTGTAGTTACTGCGCTAGTTGTAGCGACTTAATCTCAAAAATGTTGGTTAAATTACAATATATGGCGACTAGCATATTTATCTTATAGTTAATTGCTATAAATAAGTCGAATTATACACTTGAACTCTCAATACAAAATAAGTTGACTATTTATTGAGTGAAGTCGTACCAGCTAGATATGTAGAATAAGCGGAATAAAGAAAATCGACGAATAACAAAAAGCAAAAAGGCGCCATAGGCGCCTTTTCTAGAAACATTGCAATCGCAATTATTTCTTTGCAAGCACTGCAAAGCGCTTGTTGAACTTGTCGATACGACCGCCGGTATCAACAACTTTTTGTGTACCAGTGTAGAATGGGTGACAAGCACCACATACGTCTAAATGCAGATCTTTACCAGCAGTAGAGTTTACTTTGATAACGTTACCACAAGTACAGTTTGCAGTGATGATAGCGTATGTTGGGTGGATACCTGGTTTCATTGGGGTTACCTCAAAAGTGTAAGGCCATGTCGCTCTTCCAACCCGTAGTCGGACACCACATGCATGTTAATAACAATATGTTTAGGGCGCAGAATGGTACAGCATACCTACAAGGGATACAAGTAGATTATCTGAGCGTTTGCCGGTTAATCTGTGTCTATTTTGACTTTAGTTAAGCGGCTTATTTTCCCGCTTCTTTAGCCTCAAATACCGCCCGCGCCTCTTTAGCATCAGAATGCTGATCCAAAATCATTTTCGAAGGACAAGATAGCACCGCATTGCTCTTGAGTGCATTGATTCTATTCTTCGAGAAAGCCACAGGATTTGCCTCGTAAATCGCCAACATAGCGCCATATACACTCACATCCCAATCCTTGGCATATCGATTAGCGATACGCCACAACGTCTCGCCAGCAAGATACGTTAACTGGCAATGTTCGGGCGTCTGTGAGGCCGTTTCAGCAATATTCTGTTTCTGCTCATTATTTGCCGTTTTCACTATTTCTGGAACCACAGTTTCAGTTGCAGCATTTTCAACTGCCCCTTTTTCAACAGCAATCGTCTCAGAGGTTTTAGCGAAGGCGTTTATCTCAGTAGCCGACGTATTTTGTTTATTCGCGGCTTCAGGAAATCTAAAGCCAGTCACCACTTCTACCGTTAGCACTTTGGATTGGGTATTTGCAGCAGTAGCAACAGTCACTGCGGGCATTACCTCTTCAAGTGGCTTTGATTCTGCCACCACTTTTACAGGCTTAATGCCCACTTTATCCGCACTTTTGGGGGCGCCCGCTGTAGTGGTATTTTTAGTGTCCGAAACCGCTTTTGTCGTTAACGCGGCAGAGGCAGGTTTAGCCGCACCGAATAAATTGATACTTTTGACGTCATACCATCGGTCAAGGCGATACTCTCTCACTAAGAGTTTAGCGCTGCTATCCTTCACATCTTCAACGCCAGTGAGTAAAACTAAAAAGCGATTAATCTCCTCAACCATTAACCTTTCTTCGCCGCTAGCTTGCTGCACGACAAACTCTAAGCGCGACATATCTTGATTGTCTGCGATCACATTCACCCTGAGTTTAGGGTAAGCGCCTAATTCAAACATCCGGCTATTAATACTCACATGGGAGACTTGTGCCATGCTAGGTGCACTGCACACCAAAGCAAGTAGACCTAATGATTTCACTATATTAGCCATTTATTTACTCTCAACTATCCTTGGTAAACCATCATTAGGGCTAGCCCTAGCCAGCCGCGCTGAGTACACTAAACCACATTCTTGTCTAAGACTTGCCTGCATATGTCATTGTTTGTCGAAGTTGCGTTACCTGTGCCTATGCGGCAAACCTTTAGCTACCGCGTACCCGAATCCTATCCTAGTACACCGCAAATAGGTGTGCGCGTTAAAGTTCCCTTCGGTCGTCAACAATTGATCGGGTTAGTCACAGGTATCTCTGAGTCTTGCAGCTTAGCCCCAAAGCAAATTAAGTCTGTGCTCGAGTTTATCGACGATAAACCTTTACTGCCTGAATCACTTTATAAATTAACTCTTTGGGCTGCGAGATACTATTTTTGCAGCCAAGGGCAGATGCTAACCCAAGCCTTACCTGTGGCCCTGCGTAAAGGGCTCGATGCCGCGCCACAAAAAATCCAATTCTGGCAATTAACTGAAATAGGCCAAAATATTGCGCCCGAAGCGGTTAAACGCGCACCCGCACAGAAAAAACTACTCGAGTTACTCAAAACCGCCAGCTTAACCCAAGAAGAGGTTATCAGCTTAGACATCAGTAAAGCGGCGCTTAAAGCCTTAGAAGATAAAGGCTGGGTGGCACGCCATGAAAAAATTGCCGAGCTTAATCTCGACTGGCGCACCACACTCGAAATGGACGAAACGCCACATAAACTCAATAAAGAACAAGCCGTCGCCGTTGCCACTTTAAATCTGCAACAAGGATATCACTGTACTTTATTAGAAGGCATTACCGGTTCGGGTAAAACGGAAGTCTATCTTGCTGTACTCGAAGAAATCCTCAAGCAAGGCAAACAAGCGTTAATTTTAGTGCCTGAAATCGGCTTAACACCCCAGACAATCAATCGCTTTAAGCGCCGCTTCAAAGTCAATGTTGCCATTTTGCATTCAGGGTTAACCGACAATCAGAGACTCGAAGCATGGCGCCAAGCCCGCTGTGGTCAGGCTGCAATCATTATCGGCACCCGCTCAGCCTTGTTCACACCTATGGCGTATCCCGGCATCATCATACTCGATGAAGAACACGACAGTAGCTTCAAGCAACAGGAAGGTGTTGGTTATCATGCCCGCGACTTGGCAGTCATGCGTGGCCATTTAGAAGCGATTCCGGTGATTTTGGGCACAGCGACGCCCTCACTCGAAAGTCTACAAAATGCCTTAAGCGGCCGTTACCATCATTTACAATTGGGTGAACGCGCTGGTGCGGCTAAAAAAGTGCGCCAAGGCATTATCGACATTAAAAATATGCCGCTGAAAGCCGGTATGTCAGTGCCGTTACTGAACGAAATCCGCCAGCATTTAGATGCAGGCAACCAAGTCTTGTTGTTTCTCAATCGCCGCGGCTTCGCACCAGCCCTGCTTTGCCACGAGTGTGGGCACTTACACGAATGCGACCGCTGCGACGCGTTTTTCACTGTACATCAATCCCTTGGCGAAATTTGCTGTCACCATTGTGGCAATCAATACGCCATCCCCAAGCAGTGTCACAAATGTGGCAGCACTATGTTGATGGGCCAAGGCATAGGCACAGAACAGCTCGCCGAAGCGCTGCAACAAGAGTTTCCTAAACATCCAGTAGTGCGCATCGACCGTGATACGACCCGCCTTAAGGGTTCATTAGAAACCCACTTAAATGCGATTCATAAGGGGGAATATAAAATCCTCGTCGGCACGCAAATGCTAGCTAAGGGCCACCACTTCCCTGATGTGACGCTTGTTGGGTTACTCGATGTCGATGGCGCTTTATTTAGCGCCGACTTCCGCGCGCCCGAACGTTTTGGACAACTCTATACCCAAGTTGCAGGTCGCGCAGGGCGCGCCAGTAAACCCGGCACGGTATTATTGCAAACTCACCAGAGCGACAATCCCATTTTGCGGGATTTGCTGCACCGCGGTTATGGCGAGTTTGCTCGCAGCCAGCTCAAAGAACGTCAACAGGCACTGCTGCCACCAGCATGGCACATGGTGTTGGTGCGCGCCGAAGCGCATTTAGCCAGTGATGCCGATAATTTTCTCAACGCCTTCGCCGCGCTCTTGCCCCAAGATAAAGAATTTGAGGTGATTGGCCCTATGCCTGCACCTTTAGATAAAAAAGCTGGCAAGTTCCGCCGCCAACTCTTATTCCAAGCTAAAAACCGCAATCGCTTGCAACAAGAGTTTGAACGTATTCATCCGCTTGTAGAACAACTTATCGAAGCTAAACGCTGCCGATGGAGCTTAGACAGAGATCCGCAGGATCTCCTCTGAGTCGAGTATTTGATAAGTATTTAAGTGCCATTTGATAAAAAATCATCGGGAAGATAGCAATTGTTAACCACAAACGGCTAAAATATGCGGTTATTCCCTGTATTCACTCTTAAAGTTAGTGCCGATTAGAACCCATGAAATCACATATCCAATCATTACTTGAACAAACTCTAGAATCCTTTAAACAACAAGGTATTGTGCCTGCTGACTTTGAAGCACGCATTCAGGTAGATCGAACCAAGGATAAGAGTCATGGCGACTTGGCAACCAACTTAGCCATGATGCTAACCAAGGTCGCAGGCAAGAATCCACGCGAATTAGCCCAACTGATCATAGATACCTTACCGGCTTCGGCTTTTGTGGCTAAGGTTGAAATTGCAGGACCAGGCTTTATCAACTTTTTCATCAACGACAGCGCCTTAGCAGATCAACTGCAAAATGCCGTCAACGATGAGCATTTAGGCATTAAGTTACCGACACCACAAACCGTTGTTGTCGATTACTCTTCACCCAACCTCGCCAAAGAAATGCACGTAGGCCATCTACGTTCAACCATCATTGGTGACAGTGTGGTGCGTGCGCTGGAATTTTTAGGCCACAAGGTTATCCGTCAAAACCATGTGGGCGACTGGGGCACACAATTTGGTATGTTGCTGGCCTATATGGAAGAGCTGCGCGCCAAAAACGGTGAGAAAGCGCAACTTGAACTGTCTGATTTAGAAAACTTTTATCGCGCCGCGAAACTGCGTTTCGACGAATCAGCAGAATTCGCCACCCGCGCTCGTCAGTTAGTGGTTGAACTGCAATCTGGCGACGAGTATTGCAACAAACTGTGGCGCGAATTTAATGACATTTCGTTAAGCCACTGCCATGAAGTCTACGCCCGTTTAGGTGTGAGCCTAACCCGCGCCGACGTGCACGGTGAAAGTGCCTATAACGCCGCTCTCGAGCAAGTGGTTAAAGATTTAGATGCCCAAGGTTTATTAACCGAAAGCAACGGCGCCAAAGTTGTGTTTCAAGAAGCCTTCCGTAATAAAGAAGGTGAGCCACTGCCAGTGATCATCCAAAAGGCCGATGGCGGCTATTTGTATGCCACCTCAGATCTTGCGGCAATGCGCTACCGCTCGAACGTGTTAAAAGCCGATCGCGTACTGTATTTTGTTGACCTACGTCAGGCACTGCATTTCCAACAAGTCTTTAGCCTAGCGAAACTGGCTAAGTTTGTCCGTGAAGATATGTCATTAGAACACTTAGGTTTTGGCACTATGAACGGCGAAGATGGCCGTCCATTCAAAACCCGTAGCGGCGGTGTCGTTAAGTTAGTTGACCTGTTAGAAGAAGCCAATGTGCGCGCGCTAGAACTCGTTCGTAGCAAAAATCCTGATATGGATGAGGCCACGCTGACTGAAATCGCCCGTGTCGTTGGGATCAGCGCCGTTAAATATGCTGACTTGTCGAAAAACCGTACCAGTGATTACATTTTCAGCTTTGAACAAATGCTCAGCTTCGAAGGCAATACCGCACCTTACCTGCTGTACGCTTACACCCGTGTTGCGGGCATATTCAAGCGAGTAACCGATCTGGATCTCAGCCAAGCGAAAATCGTGCTTGAGCATGAAAAAGAGAAAGATCTCGGTAATAAGTTGGCGCAGTTCGGTGAGATCCTCAATCGTGTTGTCGATAAAGGTCAGCCGCACGTACTGTGTGCTTATTTATATGAATTAGCGGGTGCTTTCTCTAGCTTCTACGAAGCTTGTCCAGTGCTTGCCGCCGATAATGATGCGCAAAAGAACAGCCGTTTATTACTCGCGCAACTGACGGCTCGTACATTACAAAAAGGCCTAAATCTACTCGGTATTGAAACCTTAGAGCGGATGTAAGCCATGAGTAATCGCGATTATGCCAATAGAAGGCCGCAGTCGGGCGCTAAACCGCGCCCAATCCGCGCGACTCGCCCAACTCGAGCAAAGCCTTCACAATCTAAATCGGCGCCGCGTAAGAAGCTGCCGCTGACCTTGATAGGCTTTGTCATACTCGCTGTGGGTTGTTTCGTCTATTTCCTGTCAAGCATTAAAGATAATGCTAAGCAAGAAGTGAAGCCGATACCCGCTCCGGCCAAGAAAACGGAAGTGCAAGTTAAGCCTCAAGAGACAGCGGTGCTTACTCCTAAGGTCAAAGAACCTGAACGCCAAGCGGTCGTTATCCCAGTAGAGACAACTGAAACTGCTGAGCTTATTGTTCCGCCAAAGAAGGATCCTAATGCTCTGCCACCACAACCAAAGGAAGAATGGACCTATCTCAACGAGCTTGAAAATAAGCATGTTGAGGTCGATATTCCCGATATTGTTGCGAGCAGAACACCGATGCAATATCAGTTGCAGTGTGCTTCTTTCCGCCAAGAATCACAGGCGAACGAGATGAAAGCCGTCATCGCTTTCCAAGGTTTAGAGGCGCAAGTGAGACAAGTCGAAGGTACGACTGGCGTATGGTACAAGGTTGCTTTAGGCCCCTTCGAGCGTAAACGTGATGCAGAGCGTAAACGTCATACACTGCAAAAAGCGGGGATTAATGGTTGCCAGATTCTGGCGATTCCTAAATAAGGCTTTAGCCTACTCCTGATAGACTATTAAGAATAAATAGCGACTAGCGTTTTATCGCTCGTCGCTATTTTTTTATCCGTATGACATGACTCACGCATTGACTCTGCCCGCCCATAAAAACTCAGTTTTAAACAACAACTCATTTCAAATTTGCTGATCTACTAAATTTATAACCCATTATTTATAAACAACAAAATCCTTTATTAAGAAAGATTAATATGCAGTTTAATTGACCTAGATCAAACTTAGGCGTATCTCTTAATTAACAGCAAGACCGCTGTATCTGTGTCAAATCCAACCTCAGGGTGAAGTATTATGAATGCATTAATCGAGATAGAAGCCACCGAATTCAGCCAATTGTTCAAGAGTGGCGACATGCTGGGAATTAGGATGTTTATGGAACATGTGCGCATGCCACTGGATGTTCAAGACAAGATTTATGACGAAATTTCTGCACTTCAGCAATTAGAACAAAACCAAATTGCCAAGCTCATTGAAACCCACGCCCATTCCCAAATTCATGAACGCCTAGCTTATTAGCCTTCCATTCAATGAAAAATTTAACTATGCCCAACTGCAGCTTCTGGCGGTTCATTCAACAGAAGCTGTCTAACCCACCCACTCTCCATCACACAGAATCAAATTTCAGCCAAAAAATAAGGCCAAACACCTGAGTATTTGACCTTAATGAACTAGCTAGTTTCAGATTTTAACCACAGCCTTAGCTCGGTTTTTCTTCCGTTAAGCCTATGCTATTCATCCAGTAATCGAAATCCACCATATTACCCGGCAATACGACTCGACTATTCTTCTGGCTTAAGCCATCGAGCTGTTTAAAGTATTGCTCACCGAGTTGCATCCGCAGGGCATTGTGACCACCCGGCGCGGCAATAACAGAGGCGAGACGTTCAATCGATTCTGCCGTTGCGCGGGAAATGGTTAAAATTTCCTCAGCCTTACCTTCGGCTTCGTTAATCCGGCGCTGCATCTCACCTTCAGAACGGTTTACCGTTTCAGCTTTAACCCCTTCAGAACGGTTAATTTTACTCTGTTTGTCACCTTCACTCTTAGCCAATAATGCACGGCGCTCACGCTCGGCATTTACTTGCATTTCCATGGCATTTTTAACGGTTTCAGGTGGTGTAATATTTTTAATTTCATAACGATGCACGCGTATTCCCCACAGGGCACCCGCTTGATCTAAGACTTGCACTACCTTGGCTGAAATCACATCACGCTCTTCAAACGTACGATCAAGATCAAGTGTCCCGATGACAGAGCGTGTCGTCGTTTGCGCCAACTGAATTGCTGCATAACGATAATCAGTAATACCATAGCTGGCCTTCACTGGGTCAGTCACAGAGATATAAATCACCCCATCCACTTCAACGTTTACTTCGTCGCTCGAGAAACATTCCTGCGGTGGTACGTCAATGGTTTCTTCTTTCAAATCATGAATAAAAGCCACTTTATCCACAAAGGGGATCAAGGTATGGAACCCTGCATCTAACGTACTGTGATACTTACCTAAACGCTCAACAATAAAAGCCGATTTAGTGGGTACTAGGCGGATCGATTGAAATAGTTTAATCACAAAAATGGCAAATATCAGGCCCCAAATCGCCATCACAATCAAATCTGTATCTACTGGAATATTCATTATCGCGCTCCTTTGCCAAGATTATTCTGGCCACTCATAGTCTGAGTGACTTGCTCCATGCCTTCGAAGAAACCTTCAAGTTTTGCCATTTCAGCGGGAACAACAGAGACTTGTGCATCAATGAGGATCTTGCCAACTTGAGCAATAAACTGTTCTTTTAATAGCATATTCATCGCATCTGTACCGCCATTGACGGCTAATGCTTGCGAGATCATTGCCATACCTTCGGATTTTGCTTTGGCTATGATAGCGATCTCCTGACCTGTACCTTTAGCTTCATTAATCCGTTTCTGTTTTTGACCTTCTGACAGGTTAATGGCCTCTTGGCGCTCACCTTCAGACATATTGATCATCGCGGCTTTTTCGGCATTCGCTAAGGTAATTTCGGCACGTTTACGACGCTCAGCTTCCATCTGCTTCTCAAGAGTGTGGATCACATGGCGTGAAGGCGTGATATTACGAATTTCATAGCGCAATACCTTGATCCCCCATGGCTCGGAAGCCTTATCTATTTCCCGCACTATTGATTCATTTAAGCTATCACGTTCAGAGAAAGTCTCACTCAAACTCAGCTTGCCGATTTCAGATCGCATAGTGGTCTGGGCTAAATTCACCGCTGCTTTACGGTAGTTTTCAATACCATAACTCGCCAATTTGCCATCCATCACTTTTAGGTAGACTAAGCCGTCCACTTCAAGTTGAGTGTTATCTTTGGAGATACAACTCTGTGGCGGCACATCTAATACTTGCTCACGGGTATCGTGACGGTAGGAGACGCGATCGAAAAAAGGGATCAAAATATGAAATCCGGGGTCTAATACTGCGCGGAATTTGCCAAGACGCTCAATGACATGCACTTCACGCATCGGCACAATTAACATCAACTTATAAAGAATAAAAAAGATAAATAAAATGACTAAGGTAAATACAAACATAGATTCCATCCTTTAGTTTTTGGAAGCTTCTATTGAAATAGGCTCAACGACTAGAGCGATATTTTCACGACAAATAATTCTGACTTCGGTACCCGCCTCAATAATGCTGCCATCGCCAAGCGCTGGCCATTCACTACCTTGAAACTCCACCCGCCCGGGTGTTTGCCCAGGACCTATGGTCTGCTTTACGCGAACAATTTGATTGTATAGTTCGATTGCTTCATCCGTGTTATCCACATGGGAATCACCACCAACGAGCTTCTGAGTGACTTGTCTGAAAACCAATAACAACACAATGGCAGAGATAAACCACAGAGTCATGCTCTGCACGACACCTTCGACCAGTCCTATGCCTAACGCACCTGCCACGACTAAACAAGCCGCACCCAGCAACACTATTATGCCACCTGGAACCACTATTTCGGCGAGCATTAACACTAAACCAACCACTGCCCACACTAAAATCGGATTTGAAAACTCCATATTTCCCCCTGAAATGAGAGTGTCCTTTACTGCACTATAACAGCAGAGTTTCGGATAATCGACATAATATGTCAAAATTTACCCTGTCAAAACGCACACTCAATCACCTATGACTTAATCCTCATTCTCCCATATCCGCCCACGAAAGCCGTTAGGTTGTTTTAAAATTAAGCATAATCAATTCAAAAAGATAGCAAGCCCCCAATCCACAAGCGGCGCAATAAAAATAAAAAACATTAAAAATCAATTATCTAAAAATAAAATCCCTCACTAATGATTATGTGATTTTGACAACAACATTCGATAAAAACTTTGAATAAATGTAAATTTTTGCATATATTGCCCCCACTTTTGAGCAAGTCCTTTGACGTACACTCGCGCTAGGTTTGAACTTACCCATCAAACCATGCCATAGGTCAGAGAGCGGATTGAGTAAGACACGAATTAACTTCGACCTATACAACAGGAAATAACAATGAAAAAAACATGCCTATGCCTAGCACTAATGCTTTCTCCTCAAGCATTTGCGGGTGACTTAGTACAGTGGTGGGATTTCAGTGCAACAGCCCTCTATGGCGAAGACTACGATTTAGCGCCATCGGATAAACAAGCCACTATCACATTGGAAACAGCTGGCGGTTGGAAATACGGTGATTGGTTTGCCTTCCAAGATTTTATCTATTTCAAAGGTAACGACACGGGCATGGAAAGCACTACCTATGGTGAAATTTCGCCACGTTTTAGTGCCAGTAAAATTCTTGGCGAAAAAATAGTCTTTGGCCCAATAACAGACTTGTCTCTAGCGTTAACCTATGAAGAAGGTGAAGGCCCAGTCCACAGCCTACTTTACGGTTTAGGGGTTGACGTAGCAGTACCATACTTCACTTATCTTAACTTTAATACCTATCGCCGCGATGGTATGAGCACTGGTAACAATAGTGACGGCTGGCAGTTCACTCCTGTATTTCGTATCGATATCCCTGTTGGATCTGCCAACATAGTACTCGATGGCTTTATCGACTGGGTATTTGCCACCGACGATAACGGCTACGAGGAAAACTTCCATTTCAACCCACAGCTAAAATACGATCTCGGTAAGAGCCTGTTCGGTGATCATCAAGCCAATAAATTATTGGTGGGTATCGAATACGATCTGTGGACCAATAAATACGGTGTGAAAGGCGTCGATCAAGACACTTACTCTGTGATTGCTCAATACCATTTCTAATCGGTATCGGCATAGTTTTAAAGCAACAAAAAAGGTGCCATTGGCACCTTTTCTATTCTGAGCACTCACTTTGCAGGGGAGTGTTGCTTAGCTTACTAAAAATTAAGCTAACAATTTTTTCGCTGCTGCAACCACGATAGAAACCGCACTCACTTCAGTTTTCTTCATTGTGGCTTCATTAGGAATTTCTTGTTGGGTGCGGTTTACAATCACACCTGCAACGCAGGCTGCACGCCAACCTTGAGTAGCACACATAGTGAACAAAGTGGAAGACTCCATCTCATAGTTCAGTACGCCCATATCTTGCCATTCTTTCATTGAACCCGCGAAACGACGCGTTACACGGCCTGTGACAGTGTCATAACGCTCTTGGCCTGGGTAGAAAGTATCAGAAGAAGCTGTTACGCCAATGTGTGGCTCAACGCCAGCATCGCGACACGCCGCAACCATAGCAGTGGTACATTCAAAGTTTGCAACCGCTGGATATTCCATAGGTGCAAAATGTAAGCTCGCGCCATCTAAACGCACTGAAGCTTGAGTCACAATCACATCACCCACATTAACATGAGGTTGGATTGCACCTGTAGTCCCTACACGCAGGAAGGTATTCACACCTAATTGTGCAAGTTCTTCTACTGCGATAGAAGTAGATGGACCACCAATACCGGTTGAACATACTACTACTGGCTTACCATCGGCATACGCTAAATAGCTTGTATACTCGCGGTGGCTAGCAAGAAACGTCGCATTGTCCATTAGTTCAGCAATACGTTTTACACGCTCTGGATCACCAGGAACGATTGCTAAGGTTGCACCATCGAGCATCGCTTTGGTCAAACCTAAATGAAATACATCAGCCATTGTGAAAACCCCTTTCATTTTTGATAATTAAATTCTTATAAAATCGACTTTAACCTAGTATCGAAGCGGTGAAGGTTAACTTGATCACAGAATTATCGGCAAGAAGTAATTGTTTAGTCGTAATGAAATTACCAACTACACCAGCATCTGCTCACAAGATAACAAATTTGCCCATATTTCGAATGTCAGTCTGATTTATACCAAACAAAGTGTGAACCAGATCCTGAACTCATGCCAGAGTCTGTGGCAACAAATGCCTAAGATGCTGATTTAAAATAGATTAAAATAAATCATCCATTAGTATTAATCTAAGTGACCGATAAAAGTGATCTAAGTCACGTTTAACGACTTGGTATAAGGTTAGGGTTAAGGCGTAACCTGAAGTGTAGTAAATGACGACAAGGAGAATGCCGATGTTTCCAGAGTACAGAGAATTAATTTCCACCCTGAAAACCCAAGATGCTCATTTTCAACGTAAGTTTAATGAGCATAATCAGTTAGACGAGGAAATCAAACAACTGGAAAAACGTGTCGCCAGTGATTTCAATCCCACTGTGAAAGAACTCAAAAGCAGAAAGTTACACTTAAAAGAGGAAATTTATCAGATCCTCAAATCCCACGAGTAATCCCACTATTACTCTAAAGACAAATAAGGGCGCCTAAGCGCCCTTATTAATGTCATCACAATCGCTTACAGATAGTAATCCTTCAGCGGTGGGAAACCGTTAAAGCATACTGCTGAATACGTCGTCGTATAAGCCCCTGCGGTTAACCAATACATACGGTCGCCAATGGCTAAGTCATTTGGTAAGCCATAGCTATAGTGCTCATACATGATATCTGCACTGTCACAGGTTGGGCCGGCAATCACGCATTTATCCAGCTCGCCTTGACGCTCAGTATAAATCGGGAACTTAATCGCCTCGTCCATCGTTTCAATCAAGCCAGAGAATTTACCCACATCGGTAAACACCCAACGCTCTAACGCTGTGTAAGATTTTTTGCTGATCAGTACCACTTCAGACACTAAAATCCCCGCATTAGAGATCAACGAACGACCTGGTTCCAAAATAATTTGTGGTAAATCATCACCAAAATCTTCCTTCAGGAAGTGAGTGATTTGCTCGGCATACACACCCAATTGATTGGTTTTATCAATATAGTTAGCAGGGAAACCGCCACCCATATTGATCATCTTCAAGGTGATATTGTGCTCATCACGTAGACGGTCAAAAATGCTTTTCACTTTACCAATAGCGGAATCCCAAGCACCTATGTCACGTTGCTGAGAACCCACATGGAAAGAAATACCAAAAGGCTCTAAGCCTAATTCCTGTGCCAATACTAATAGCTCATAGGCCATTTCGTTTTGGCAGCCGAATTTACGGGATAACGGCCAATCAGCGGTATCTGTACCTTCGGTCAGAATGCGCACATAAATACGTGAACCCGGTGCTTCTTCAGCGATCATTCGCAAATCAGCTTCTGAGTCAGATGCATACATACGCACGCCACGCTCATAAAATGCACGCACATCTTGGCGCTTTTTAATGGTATTACCATAGCTGACTCGATCGGTTGTCACACCGACATTCATGACCATATCTAGCTCATAAATCGAGGCAATATCAAAGTTTGACCCTTTATCTTTTAGTAAAGATAAGATCTCGGCCGCGGGGTTTGCCTTAACTGCATAATAAACGTTGGCGTAAGGAAAACTATTAACCATGTCATCGTATTGTTTCGCTATGATACTTGTATCGATCACTACGAACGGGGTTGCTTTGTCTTTGGCAAACGCTTCAATACGCTTGAATGTGTCCATATCATAATAGTCAGCAACATCAATAGATTGAAATTGGCTCATTGGGCCAGAGTCTCCTTTGGGTCAGATAGATAACAGTAAGTGTGATGTAGTAAAAACGTGCGCAGTAAACGATATTTTTTCGCTTTACGCAACGAATTTTTATGCTGTATTAATAACTTTTTATTCCACAACTCTTTAAAGAACTGAACCATCAAAAAAAGGCGCGATAAAACAAATAATTATGCACACAAACCCTAAGGTAAATTTGTGTTCATTATCAGAATAAAAAGTGAATTTTTTACGACGTTATCGGAAGGGAGATGGATAGACTGGCTGGAGCCAAAATATCCATCTAAAAACAGTTATCTTGAAGTAACAATTACACAGCGAAAAGAAGACTAATGGATGCCTTAAAATACGTCCGTTAAATCGAGTTGTTACTGCGGCTGATTGAGTTTTGCGAGGGCTTGGTTCAAGGCTTCACTGGAATCAAAATAGGCAATGTCCAAAATGTTACGCTGCTTGAGCAATATCATAGTGGCCATATCTTTGTTATCAGGTAATAAACGACTGATCTCACCATCCCTATCTAACCCAATCGCAAAAGGTAAATCTTGCATCTGTGGCACAGCCACAAATTTAGCGATCAAAGAAGGCATACCACTGATATCGGCAACATAAACTAAACCCGTTGGCATTTGAGTCGCGCTCAAGGGAGTAAGTGCATCCTTTATCACATCACCGCCTTTCATGCTGCGACTAAAGAGCAGCACTTGAGTCTCATCAGTCACATTAATGGTTTTATCATTTTGGTCGAGAAGTGAAATGGGATTAATCGCATCTCCGGCAACATAACTCGCAGCATACGCCCAGATTGGGGTTAACAGACAAGACAAACATAACAACAGCGTTTTCATAAACACTCGACTCCATTATTGGATAGGCGAACAGCATACCTGACTCCCCCTATCGACTCATTAAACCAACCACGATTACATGATACGCTTCACACATGAAGGGCGAAAAGTATTTGGTGGAATTTCTACGCTAGAATCGCACAGTTAACTTTATTACAAGGATATCATAATGATAACACCTGGACTCGATCAAGAATTGCAGCAACTACAAGGCGTTTATCAACTCATCACCGAGTTTTTAGTCACCTATAGCTTTCAACTCGTAGGTGCTTTGCTGATCTTTTTGTTAGGTTTATGGGTAGCCAGTAAAGTATCACGCTTAGTCGCTAAGCAATTCGACAAACACAATATCGATATCACCCTAAGCAATTTTGTCAGCAATCTTATCCGCATTTTGATCATAGTCATGGTCGGGATTATCGCCCTCGGCAAAATCGGCATCAGTATTACCCCTATGGTTGCAGCAATTGGTGCTGCCTCCCTCGGCGCAGGTTTAGCCTTACAAGGTATGCTAGCGAACTATGCCGCAGGCGTGACTATTATCGTCACCCGCCCTTTTTTGGTAGGCAATACTATCGAAATCAAAGGGGAAAGCGGCGTTGTTAAACGTATCCACTTAGGCATGACCATACTCACCAATGAGGAAGGCGAGCAAATCAGCATTCCTAATAAGCATATCGTCGGTGAGATCCTGCATAATTCCTTTAGCAATAAGCTAGTCGAAACCCAGTTCAATCTCAGTTACAACACAGATCCCGAACGAGCCATTAGTGTGATTACTGAGTTATTAAGCAATAATCCCTATATTTATCAAGAGACCACACCTAATATCGGCATCAATGGTTTTAATGCTATTGGGATTGAAATGGGGGTTCGTTACTGGGTGCCCACACAAAGCTATTTTCAACATAAATATAAGGTGAACCTCGCTCTTTATAACGCCCTTAAGCAGGCAGGAATCGAGATTGCCTGCCCCATTAGAGAGATCCATCTGCAAGATAAATAACGTTAATGCCCATGGGATTGGTCGATCAGCCTAGCCCAAATTGTAAACTTGCATTCTTGTAAAAATTTACGTTTACTATACTCCCAAATATCGATAGTGATGGACTACTATGTTGTTGATACTCATAATTATTGCTTTTATTGTACTGTTTATTTTTTTCGCTAAATATCAAAAAAAACAAGTGCAAGCTAAAGCACTTGCCGCAGGTGATCCTACTGCGCTACTCAATCATGGCTTAACACTGATTAACCAAGGCGAAGTCAACTCTGGCCTAGATTATATTCAGCAGGCAGTCGATAAAGGCTTAGCCGTTGCCGCCATTGCTATGGCCGAACTTTATTCCGGTCGATTCCCACAAGTTCCCGCCGATCCCAAGGCATCTAACGATTGGTATAAAAAAGCCGCCGAAATAGAGCCTCAATATTTACCCATGCTCACACTACCTAATTTGCTCTCTTCTGAGTCGCAAACACTCGATGAGTTAATCGCACAGGCAGAACAGCTCAAACCTAATGCCGAAGCGGGTCAAGCCGAGTTTCAATATGAGCTTGCTTACTTGTATCTAAGCCAGCCCTTTCTCGATCCCGATGCTAGCCAAGCAATTTACTGGTTCGAAAAAGCCGCCGCACAAGAAAACCAAAGAGCCTATTACCATTTAGCCACACTCTACTGGCATGATGAGCGCGTCACTTCGGACTATATCAAAGCACGTGAATACTTTGAGAAATCCGCAGCCGCTGATTATGAATTAGCAAAAGATGATCTAGGGCATATGCTTGCTGCAGGCCAAGGTGGACCTAAAGATTTAGCGCGTGCAGAGGCATTACTTAGCGAGCGCGCCGCAGACGATGATTTCCGCCAGTATTATCTTGGTAAACGTTTCCTCTACGGTGAAGATTTTGCTGTCGACTATGACAAGGCGCGCCATTGGTTAAGCCAATCTGTCGCTAGAGGTAATGACTTCGCTAAGATTGAATTTGCTCATCTTTTACTGAAAGCGCCACAAAATGAAAGTGATTACCAACAGGCTAAAATTGACTTTGAAGAATTCGCACTTAAGTGGAATGAAGACGCACTGCTAGGCTTAGGCAAGATTTATGAGCAAGGTTTAGGCGTGAGTCGCCAACCAATTAAAGCGTTAATGTATTACCAGCTCGCGGCCATGAGCAATAGAGCCGATCATCTAAAAGAATTAGCCAGATTCAGTCAGCAACTAGGTACCTTAGAGATAAGAGAGGCTGAGCGTCTACGTGACAGTTTCTTGCATCAGCATCCAATCCCCGCTGAGCAACAACAATATTTTTATATCTATAAGGCTGCATCATTTTTAAGTGATGAAAAACCCACTCAAGAGGCTCTACAAGCGGCAGAAGCTTGGTACGTCAAATCGGCAGAGCTAGGTCATGAAATTGCTATGCGGGAACTGGTCAATATTTACGGCGCAGAACAATTAAATAAACCTATACAAATGTTTATTTGGTCTAGTTTATTGCTACGTCATTTTGGTAAATACGGGATGAATAGCGCTCAACGACTCCATCAAAACACCGCAAAATCATGTTTAACCAAATCCGAACTTGCCTACGCCGAAACTCAAATTGAGGCTATTGAAACCCAATTAACGCCCTATCTTGAGTCGGATAGGTAAGTTTCCTAGCAGCGAATGAGCCCCAGAAAAGGTTTGGTCAGATTTAACAGGCCAAACCGTTTGGTTACAAAATAGAGTGAATTTATAATTACTTAAAAAGCACAGTGGATGTATAAGCACTACAATCAATTATTGACCAAACCTGCGCAGCTAAACGACTCAAAAATAAAATATAGTCAGGTTAACTGCCCAGCCCTAAATTAAAACTGACCATTTTAATAGGCAAGATGTATGAGGCTGATACTGATCATTGTCATTTCATGCTTATTTCTGCCCCAAGCAAGGGCAGAAACCTCTGCCGTTGTCTGGCAAGCACACTGCCGCGATAGGCATCCTGTTATTTATGTCGAAAATGGTGAGTGCAAAGGCCCAGGTGCAGCTGTCATCAATGAAGTCATCGCCCGCCTAGGTCACAAGATAAATTGGAGTAATGTGCCTTGGGCACGCACAATTAAAGTGGGAGAAATGGGACAAGTCGACCTAATCCCTGTCCATTCGATGACGCCAGAGCGCAACGATTTTCTAGACCCTATGCTGCTGGGATACGACAAGCGCTACGTCTATTACTTTGCCCTTGCGAATAGACAACTTGAAGTCAAACATTTCGATGAACTAAAACCTCATATCATTGGCGCACTTAGAGGCGCTTTTTACTGTCCGCAGTTTAATGACAATCAAAACCAACTAAAAGTGTCTTTTGTTAATGATAACGGTCAGTTAATCAATATGTTGAAGGCTGAGCGTATCGATTTAGCCATCACCTCCGAACAGCATGAGATGCAATTTTTTGCCAAAGATCCCCAACTCAAACAGATGGCATACGTAGATATCAGCAAAAATGGCCGCTATTTCAGTATTCCGCTCATGTCGCCGCAGCATCAATATGCCAAGCAAGTTCACCAGATAGTCGACGACATGCGTACCTCAGGTGAAATTACTCAACTATTTAAATCCTACGGCGTCGAGCCTCCACTTAATCTCACTGAATCGCCCTTAGCAACTCACTAATCTGAATGCTGATAACCCAAAACTAACTTGGAATTAATTCGATCGAGCGGCTAAATGCCGTAACAAGGTCGCCAGTGTTGGCGCAACTGCCTGATGGGAGGGATAACACAAACCAATACGACGGAACATTCTCGGACCATCAAATTTCACTTGCTTGAGCCTAGGCTCATCTTCAATCAAACCATCGGGTAAAAAACTCACGCCAAATCCGGCTAACACTAGCGACATCACGAGAGACTTAGATTCGGCCTTAGCGACCAAATTAAGCGACATATTGCTGCACGCCAATAAACCTATCGTTTGCTGATGGGCTTCACAGGGTGGGCACTCAATAAAGTCAAAGCCATTGAGCTGCTCGGGGCGTAGGCTATCTACTTGGGCGAGGGTATGATCCTTGGGGACGCAGAGCACATAATCCTCCTCCCACAGCGGAAAAAATACTTCATCTTCATGGCGCAAGCTGTCGATGCTTAAATGGCAATCTGCAGGGCTTTGATAGTCCACCAGCTCCAGATCTAGCTTATCAATGGCTTGATTCACCTGTTGTAAAAATCCTGCCAAACGCCGCTGGCTTAAGTCTGGCATCACAGCCAAACGTAGCTTTTGCCGGCTTGCCTTCGCCATAAACAAGCCTGGTAACTTACTCGCCTCCTCGACTAATTTAACCGCCAAAGGGTATAGATAGTGCGCGCTGTCCAAAGGTTTAACGCCTTTTTTGCTGCGCTCAAATAACTGACCACCAAGCTCTTCTTCGAGTTGCTTTAACCCAGCAGACAGTGAAGGCTGGCTCACAAAGCAACGGTTAGCCGCCGAGGTAATATTGTTCTCTTCAAAAATTGCGATAAAGAAACGCAGCAAACGCAAATCGACCATTTAATCTTCTCCGACAACCGACGAGTTCAGCACAAATTTCAACAATAGTGCCATAGGCTGAGCCTATCATATCCAGCTGGAATAAGTATTTTTCGACTGAAAATCCCCAGACTATACTGGTTAACAAGTTCAAGACGCCGAACAACAGTTTGTTTACGGCTTACATTGGCTCCAATTAATAGGAAATACTAATGAATCAAGTTACTAAATCACTGGTTGTCATCACAGGCGCTTCATCGGGTATTGGCGCCGCTATGGCTAAAAGCTTTAGCGCTGCAGGCCATCCGCTGCTATTACTGGCACGCCGAGTTGAAGCAATGCAAGCGCTTGAATTACCAAACAGCCTTTCTATCAGCGTCGATGTCACCGACGGCGCAGCTATTAAAACCGCCATAACCCAAGCAGAAGCACAATTTGGCCCGGTCGGCTGTCTTATCAATAACGCGGGAGTCATGTTACTGGGCCAAATCGATGTGCAAGATCCCAACGAATGGAGCCGCATGCTCAATATCAATGTGATGGGCGTGCTTAATGGTATTCATGCGGTATTAGCCGACATGAAAGCTCGCAAAACTGGCACTATCATTAATGTCAGCTCAGTGGCGGGGCGTAAAACCTTTCCAAACCACGCCGCTTACTGCGCTACTAAATTTGCCGTGCACGCCTTAACAGAAAACATTCGTGAAGAAGTCGCCATGGATGACGTACGCCTTATCACTATCGCCCCCGGCGCAGTAGAAACCGAGTTGTTGAGCCATACCAAGCGGGTTACCATGACTGGAAAGAAGAAATGGGCGGCGTTATCGCCCCTGAAAACGTCGCCGCTGCTGCACTGTTTGCATGGCAACAACCGCAAAATGTGTGCGTACGCGAAATCGTTCTAGCACCAACGCGCCAGCAACCTTAATCCGTTCTGAGTCTACTTTTATCTAAGTTATCTTGCTTCGAAAGACAACCAAACCTATCCCCAAAATCAATAATGCCAGAGTCAACTCTGGCATTATTTACTTCCCAATAAAGCCTGCCAAACAGCTGCTAAGTTTCAACATCACTACTTTAGTGAGTGCATATTTTACAAAGTGTTAGCTTAATCACAGTCCATTTTTTGTGCTTTAGGCGCAAAACTCGAAACTCAAAGTTATCAGCGCTAATTTAGCATGTTGACTAGTTCATTGTTTTTAAATAATAAAAAAAATAATCACACCCTTCTATAACATTATCAATTAGATTTTTATCAATGAACTTTTTATCAATTAGATTTTTTTAATGAAAGTGATATACCTCAAATTTACACACCGTAGGATTTGATAAATTAATTTACAAAGTGGAATCAATAAAAACACTTAACCAACAAATAAATGTAAATGATCACGAAAAGTAAGGAATGAGATGATGAAAACGTCAACTAAGATAGCAATTGCCATGGCAGTGATCGGCAGCTTGAGTATTAATGCGTATGCCGCAGAGGGAGGTAATCCAAAGAAAGGTAAACATTTGTACAAAAAAGAATGCAAAGCCTGCCATAGCCAAGGCGGTGAAGGTGGTGAACTCACGCCAATGGCCAAAACGATGAGCCAGTGGGATCGCTTCTTTGATAAAGATAAGCACAAATTCAAACCAGAGGTATTCAATGGCCTCTCTGAGCAAGACCTCAAGGATATACAGCAATTTTTGTATGACCACGCCGCCGACTCGGACCAACCCCAAACCTGCGGTTGATCTCTGCCAACGTTATGGCCTAAGACAATGGTAGAGAGCTCCCCTGCAACTGCTCACTAACACATTGAATTAAAAATTAAAAAACCAATTCGAGAAAAATGGGGAACACACCTCAGGGACTCCTATTGGGTAAATTTGGCGAAATGCACTTAGCGCAATCATGCCAACAGAACAACTCTGGGAGAAACCTTATGCGTACTCTTATCTCAATCCTCGTCGCCAATGCCTTGTTTATGTCAGGCCAATCTTTTGCTACACCTAATGATGTGCAACAGGAAAATCAAAAAATTACCGAGTTAAAACAGAAGCTTGCCGATATTACCGAGCAATTGGATGATCTCAATAATCGCGTCGACAAAACCGAGCGGCACACATCGTTAGACCGCCTTGAAATTACAGGTGATTTCCGCACTAAAGCTCATTCACTACATTACCGCGATGTTGTCTGGAATCCGGCCATCAAAGTCAATTTCAACGACTTTGGTGCCAAAGCCATGTCCGGCGCTTTCGGTATGCCCAACGATCTCAACTCCCCACTAGGGAAAATGATGCAAGCTAATCCAGACCTTGCTGCAGCCTTCCAAAATGGCATGTTACAAGGTGTTATGCCCTATGTGCTCGCGCCCAAAAGTGTACAGGACATAGATAACGATATTTTTTACACCACTCGCCTGCGGTTAAATCTGAAAGCTAAGGTATGGGATAACGTCAGTTTTGCTGGCCGCCTCAGTATGTATAAAAACTGGGGTGACTCTACCGGAGTTCAAGTATTTGATTCTTGGCGGTCTTTCACTATGGATGGTACCAGTAGCGGCAATACCAGTGGTGACTGGCTGCGGGTTGAACGCGCCTATTTCGATTGGAAAAACATTAATGGATCAGAGTTTTATCTCTCCATAGGTCGTCGCCCTTCCACCTATGGTCCACCCAGTCACTACCGCGAGAATGAAATGCGTGGCGGCACACCTTCAGGACATTTAGTTAACTTCAACTTCGATGGCGCCACCTTAGGCTACAACCTAGGCGAAATCACAGGTATCGAAGGCCAAGTCGTCCGTTTCTGTTACGGCCAAGGATTTGAATCACAATGGGGAAATGGCGAAATGTTTGGTGATATTGTCACCAAGGATACTCACCTTGGTGGCTTTAATATCGATGCGATCAACGATGGCACCAACTTCCTCCAGTTCACCCTGTTTGGCGCCAAAGACGTGAACGACGGCTTTAAAGGCACCATGGCCTTCCCTACCCAACTGGCAGGGATTTTTGCCCCCACCATGTATCAAGATATGCAAAAGTTCGACAACTTTAACTTTGTTACCCGAGTACAACCCAGCGGGGCTATCGGCGACATGTATCTAGGAGGAATTGGTTTTGCGCGCGAAGAGGCAAACGATATCAAATGGTTTGCATCATTTGGCTGGACTCGCGCCGAGCCTAACGGTAACGCCGGCATGTTTGGCGGTATGTTATCCGATGCCATATTTGAAGCCGAGCTAAACAGCACTGGTACTGAGATTATTATGGTGCCAAAAACCAGTGACGATACCGAAGCCAAAGACGGTTATGGTATTTATGTCGGCGTACAAATTCCTGCTCCCTACGGCAAATTGGGTCTGGAATATAACTACGGCTCCGAATATTGGACGCCTTTTACCCAAGCACAGGATGACCCTATTGGTAGTAAGTTAGCTACCCGAGGACATGTAGCAGAAGCCTATTACATCTTTGATATTAACCCCAAAATGTTTATCAAACTTGCTGGCCTTTATTACGACTACGAGTACACAGGCAGCGGTACACCTGTGGGTGCTCCACAAAAAATCGACGATGTGCTAGCTGGCTCTGCTTATTCCATGTTGCCAGTGGTTGATACCGCGTTTGATGTCAACGCCTCACTCACCATCAACTTCTAATCCGTCATTGATAACAACGATCAGCCCTCGGTTACATCGAGGGTGGGAGTACAAAATGAATAAGCTCATCCTCATTGCCTTAGCGGGCATGACATTAAATGCCTACGCCGCTAATCCCCATAAAGAGGCACTTAAAGGCCCGTTTACCACAGGCTCACAGGTGACCACACAATGTTTAGTCTGCCATGAAAATCAAGCGACTGACGTGATGAAAACCTCCCATTGGACTTGGGAGTTAGAACAAAAACTTCCCGATAGGACAGTCGTAAGAGGTAAGAAAAACAGCATTAATAACTTCTGCGTTGCCATTTCCAGCAATGAACCCCGCTGTACCAGTTGTCACGCGGGTTATGGTTGGAAAGACAGTAACTTTGACTTTAAAGATAAAACCAAAGTCGACTGCCTAGTTTGTCACGACACTACAGGAACTTATGTTAAAGATCCCGCTGGCGCAGGTGAACCTATGGCAAAGCTCGATCTGACTAAAATAGCTCAAAACGTTGGCGAACCTGTACGGGATAACTGCGGTAGTTGCCACTTCTATGGTGGCGGTGGTGACGCGGTAAAACATGGGGACTTAGACTCATCCATGTCTTATCCAGACAAAGCGACGGATGTGCATATGGATAGCGACGGTAATGACTTTCAATGTCAGAACTGCCACACCACTGAGAAACACATGATCTCAGGTAATGCTATGGGGGTTTCACCCGGTGGTGTCGACCATATTGGCTGTGAAAACTGCCACGAATCAGCGCCGCACGCGAACAAAAAACTCAATACTCATACAGCGGCAGTTGCCTGTCAAACCTGTCATATTCCGTATTTTGCTAAAAACGAACCGACAAAAATGCGCTGGGACTGGTCAACAGCTGGAGATGATAAAAAAGAAACACTCGACCAATACGGTAAGCATACCTACCAAAAGAAAAAAGGAGATTTTGTTTGGGAAAAAATGGTCAAACCCCAATACGCTTGGTACAACGGC
The DNA here is from genome assembly GCF_025654025.1 of Shewanella sp. SM55. Taxonomy (NCBI): domain Bacteria; kingdom Pseudomonadati; phylum Pseudomonadota; class Gammaproteobacteria; order Alteromonadales; family Shewanellaceae; genus Shewanella; species Shewanella sp. SM55. Next base: position 106,345 of record NZ_JAKKRS010000014.1, read on the forward strand.
ACAGCCAATGCTTATATGGCAGGTGATAAAATGGATCCAAGTACAGTCACTAAATTGACCTATCCCATTGGCGATATAAATGATGTCAAAGCAAAAATCTATCCTTTCAAGGTGCACACGGGTAAACAAATTTACGATAAAAAACTCAATATTTTTATCACACCGAAAACCTATGGCAAAGGGGGATTCTGGAGCGAGTTTGATTGGAACTTAGCGGCAAAACTAGGAATGGAAGCGAACACGACTATGCTTGAGAAAGGTATCAAATACAGTGGGGAATATGACTTTGCAGCCACTGAAATGTGGTGGCGGATAAACCATATGGTGTCACCAAAGGAGCAAGCATTAAATTGTAACGACTGCCATAACAAAGGCACAAGACTCGATTGGCAAGCCCTAGGTTATCAAGGTGACCCGATGAAAAGTAAACAAGGGCCAAAACACAAACAGCCTTGATTGAATCGTTCACTGATTTGAGCATCACAGATATCTTACTTTTAGTAAGGTATCGAAGTGAACACTGCTGATTAACCAAATCGAGTTCCCAGTAATACCCTTTGAGATCTTAGTTTTTACTAAGATCTCTTTTTTTATAATCTTGTTACTCTCACTCAAAAAGACAATTAGACTCAGCCATTCTTCGGCCTTGCCCCAGTTTGTCTCATTGAGTGACTCAATACGGTAGTTTGACTCTGTTTACCCCCCAAATCATCTGATTTTTATGGCATTTATTTTGCGTAGTCATAGTGTGTTCAATTACGGCAATCAGTATGACCTCGGGCAAAATTTCCCAAACAGTATCTAATCCTTCATTCAACCGTTTACTCGGTGAAACCAGTGGCGCTTTTGCCGACTTAGGCACTTTTTTACCTTTAGTGCTAGGGCTAATTGCCCTCAATCAATTTTCGCCCCAAGGGATATTTTTGGGGTTTGGTCTATTCGCTATTCTCAGCGCGCTGTTTTACCGTCGCCCGATTCCGGTACAACCGATGAAAGTCATCGCTGCACTGGTGATCGCTCAGGGCTTAACCCCAGGCATGTTGCAGGCAAGCGCCATGTTAATGGGCATTATCCTGTTAATTCTCGCCTTTAGCGGCGCCATCACTTGGTTAGCCAAACAGTTATCCCAAGCTGTGAGTGTTGGCATTCAACTCGCCATAGGTCTGCAACTGATGTGGATGGGCACTAAGATGATGAGTGAATTTTGGCTGGTTGGCGTGGGGGCATTTGTACTGTTATTTATCAGTAAATTTTTGCCGCTGCGTTACCTTGCCATGCCCTTAGTCATAGCAGCGGGGATGATTTGGCAAGCAAGTACACAAACTAGTTTAGCCACTAACTTTGATATTCAAGCAATGACAGCGCCATTTCAATTAGCGTGGCCGACATCAGTTGAATGGACCTCTGCCGCCCTTTTGTTGGTTTTGCCACAACTGGCTCTCACCTTAACCAATGCAGTGATTGCTACATCAGTAATGGCGCAGGAGAAATTCCCTGAAGATGCCGCCAAACTCACACCCAAAAACTTCGCCATTAGCTCAGGTCTTGCCAACTTATTGCTCGCGCCCTTTGGTGCCTCGGCCATGTGCCACGGTGCGGGCGGACTTGCGGTGCAATACCATTTTGGTGCTCGCACTTATCTGGCGCCGTTAATTTTTGGCAGTACGTGCTTAATGATAGCCCTGTGCTGGGGTACTAATATCGCTTGGCTATTAAGCCTTATTCCTATGGCAATCCTCGGCAGTTTACTGACCACTGCGGGGCTGCAATTAGCATGGTCGAAACGCTTAATCGATGGTAAGCCCTTCTGTATCTTTGTGATTTTATCAACCGCTGTGACTTGCCTCGCCATCAACGCCGCTGCGGGACTTGCCGTGGGGATAATTCTGGAGCAGGGTCGCCGCACTTGGGCCATGTTGGCCATGCGTTAATCACTTTCGACTCGCAGTAATAAGGGTTCCCAAAAACAAAAAGCGCGTTAAACAACGCGCTTTTTGTTAACCATTAAAACCTCTTCCAACAAAGCTACAGCAGGCTAAAATGTTCTTGCAGGATTGGTCGGTGTGTCCTTTTGCGCCAGCGCCCACTTAGCAATAGCATCTTTACGCATAAAGCCTACATTGGTGTGATCTTTAGCGTACTGAATAAACTTATCTAAAGCGGTCACAAGTCCAGGAGCGCCACCAATACGGTCGTGCACACTGATCGACATCATCCGTCGCTGCGTCGAACCTTCTTGATAGAGCATATCGAACTCATCCTTTAGTTCCTGTAAAAAGGCCGCGGCCGTCATAGCTGTGTTGCCACCAAAACGTCCGATATCATTGTTACGTAAAGTGTAAGGCACAACAGCAAAAGGCTTATTTCCTACAGGGATAATTGAAGGTTCGTCCCGCGATAGATCATCGATATGATAAATAAAACCTAAGTCCTGCAAAATATTGAGGGTTTGAGTGCTGTGGCGCATCCAAAAGGCATTAAAACCTAAGGGGCGCTGACCTGTGATCCTTTGCAGCGTCTCAATACTCGCCACATAGGAGGCGCGTTCCTCTGCTGGCGACATGCTGTATTGTGGCGTCCACGTTTGTCCGTGACCCGAAATCTCATGCCCCTCATCTGCAACTTGTTTGGCAAGTTGAGGATGTAGCTCGGCGGCGCGCCCAACCATGTGAGAAGTCACCTTGATATTGTGCTTACGCCACAAGCGCAGCAGCCTTGGAATGCCTTCGTTCATACCGTAATCGTACCAAGTCGGGGTGATAGTATCTGGGTAGCCCTTTTCCATCGGCGGAAACGGCCCTTCGGCATTTTTATCTTGAGCACCTGCTTCAAACTGCATTGAGATTGAAATCACTAACTGCTCACCACTTGGCCAAAATATTTTGTTCATCCCACTGCCACCTGAACTTTTGGAGTCATTTTCTAAGGTATCTAATGATGGTAAACCAATAGCAAGCGCCGTTTGGCTTAGGCCGAACCCAGCAGCGATGGCGCCACCTGCCATTAAAAATCGTCGACGTTGATTCATGATTGAGTCCCTGCAGCTAATTGAGAAAATAGCGTTTGATAATCTTCGAGGTGCCAGTTATCTGTGATGAAACCATCCCGTACTCGATACATGTCAACAGCACGAAAATCGATTTTCTGCCCTTGGCCTTTTTGCTCACCAAAGACACCAGTAAAGCGGCCATTAAAACGCAGACGTACCACTGCACGATCGCCAACTATTAGCAAATGCTCAACTGAAACAGAGAGATCGGGGACCGCTGCCCTAAATGCCTTTGAGGCTTCGAGTGGCCCCGTGATTCCCTGTGCGCGGCCAGCGGGCAGAGTACGGTCGATAAAACCAGTCGCCAATGCGCCGTGGGCAAAACTTGCATCGCCCGTGTGCCAAAAACTGGCATATAACAAAGCGGCGCGGGCGATAGCTTGTGCCTGCGGTGATTGATCAGAAATCGTTTCCATTGCCGCTACTTTTGGCACTAACGCCGCTCGCACTTTAGCACTATCCTGTGTTGTTGCCCCTTGAGCGGCTAACGCATCCATGCTCAGACTTGCTAAGCTAAAACCCACAATAGCGATACCTATAAAGCCTGAAAACCATAGACTTAAGCTGAGCCAAGCGGGTAAGCGTTGAACATACAAAGTGTTAACCCGATCCATTATGCCACCTCATCGTCAGCGGATCGGATGACGGCTCTCAATGCTTCGTTGTGTGTAGGATAATCGGTATAACCCGCTGCACTACCGCCAAACAAGGGCCCTTTGTCGAATGCTGATAAAGGCAATTGATGCATTAAACGGTAAGGCAAATCAGGATTCGCAATAAAAGGTCGACCGAAGGCAACTAAGTCCGCATAACCGTTATCAATCACTTCATTGGCACGCGCCACATCATAGCGACCCGCAACAATAATGCTGCCCTTAAAGACTTTGCGCAGCTCGACTCTAAAGGATTCTGGCACCTGCGGCGCATCATCCCAATCCGCCTCTGAAAGGTGTACATATGCCACGCCCAATGCCGATAAATGCTTAGCCGCTAACAGAATAGTGTCTACAATTTCAGGACACGCCATATCTTTAAACGTCACGTAAGGGGCGAGGCGAACCCCGACTTTATCGGCACCAATTTTCGCACTCACGGCTTGGACAATTTCGAGTAAAAAACGAATGCGATTTTCCTGAGTACCGCCGTAGGCATCAGTTCTGTGGTTTGAATTGGTGCGTAAAAACTGGTCAATTAGATAACCATTGCCACCGTGAATTTCGATGCCATCAAAACCCGCCGCAACCGCATTCACTCCCGCCTGTGCAAAATCGGCCACAACGCGGTCGATATCCGCTTGCACCATAGCCTTAGGTTCTGGGCAATCCACCATTTGCCCTTCAGGATGCGCTTCATCCACAATCCATACTTTAGTGCCAACGGGCGCAATAGCTGATGGCGCAATCGGGGCATTACCCTGCTGAAAAATCGGGTGCGATACACGGCCAACATGCCAAATTTGATTGAAGATTTTACCACCAGCCTGATGCACTGCCGCGGTGACTTTTTTCCAGCCCTCAATTTGCTCCGCGGTATACACGCCCGGCGTAAATGAATAGCCTTGACTGTCATCGGATATTTGTGTCGCTTCTGTGATGATTAACCCCGCCGAGGCGCGCTGGGCATAATATTGCGCCATCAGATCATTAGGAATATTGCCTGGCTGCGTAGTACGCGCCCGAGTCATAGGGGCCATCACAATGCGATTGTTTAATGCCAGTGACGCTAATTTGTAAGACATGAATAGACTCATACACACTCCGAACCAGAAATTAAGATGAAACATCAGTGGTGCAATTGTGCATTAGTTAATCTATATTGATAATCAGGCTATTATTAAAATCATTTTCAAAAATAATTTGATATGTATCATTTAAACGATCTGCAATTAGCGCTGCGTATCGCAGCCTTAGAAAGTCTCTCGGCAGCCAGTAAAGAAATAGGCATGACGCCGGCAGCGGCAAGTGCCGCGCTGCAAAGATTAGAGAAAAAGCTAGGATGTCAGCTATTTGCTCGCTCGACGCGGCGCTTACAGCTCACAGAAGAAGGGCGGATTTTTCTCGATTCTGCGAAACCCGCACTGGCGATTCTCGAAACCGCCAGCGCCAATTTAGCCGAACACAGGGGTGAGCTTAAGGGCGAAGTACGCCTCGCCTTACCTTCGGATATTGGTCGCAGCCAGATCCGTGCTTGGCTCGATGAATTAATGGACTGCGCCCCAGAACTGACAGTGCAGCTGTATTTTGGCGATCATATGACAGACTTAATCGACCAAAATATCCATTTGGCTTTGCGCTATGGCCAACTTGACGACTCAAACCTTAAAAGGCGTCAGCTCGCCATGACCCCAAGGGTACTGGTCGCCTCACCCGCTTATCTGGCACAACACGGCACACCAAGCACGCTAAATGAACTGAGCCAACACGCAGTACTGATCTTAAATCGCGGCGGTGAGCCGTGGCAGAAATGGAAGTTAAGTCATAACGGCGCGCCCGTTGAAATCGAAGTCAGAGGCCAACGTTTCTGTAACGATGGCGCAGTGATCCGCGACTGGGCACTCTCAGGTCGTGGAATTGCCTATAAGAGTTGGCTCGATGTGGCGCAAGATGTGACCGAAGGCAGACTCCACTTAGTGCTAGCCGATAAAATAGCCCCGCCGATCCCACTGCAATTGGTATACCTACAAACCGATTATCCCAGCCATAAGATCCGTCGCACCATAGAGTTTTTAGTAGAAAAGCTCAGCCAGTTCTCCCAAAACTATCCACTGCCCTAAATTACAAACGTCCAAAGTATCCTAATAGAAAACCACGATAAACAAGTGGTCATGTGAAGAAAATAACCACCATCAAGTCGTTGCTAGATGATAGAAAACTAAAAGTAAATATGCCTTATAGGTTTAATGTCGTTGAGATGATGTAGTACCTGTGTCAACCAAAATGTAAGGCCAGAATACTCGAAATCAACGTCACTAATAATGCAAACGTAATGATAAAGCTAAAACGATATCAAGCAATTACCACCAAAGTTGTATAAAAACCACTACCCTGTCAAAACAAATTCCTATAGCATCATTCACACCAATTAACATCGTCGTAGTAGCCAAGTCGAACAAGTGATTTATGTCTCGCAAACAACGCTACACATTAATACTCAAACGTTAAGTGAAAGCATAAATTCAAATATGGATAAGAAAGCGAAGAAAATATTATTCTCCACCTACTGGAAGAATGGATGGATAGACTCAAAAGATAGACTCTTATCTGATGGAGATTTTGAGTACGCAAAGTCACAAGGATTGATGTTTGATCCGATTTCGATTTCTCACGATGACTGCATAGATACCATTGCAAAAGTAGTAAAAATAATATCCAGAGCACAAATTGCTAAAGGTTTTTTAAGTAGCCTGACAACTCGCCGCTTAGACTTAAGATCTTCTTTATCATCCTATTCAATTGCCAAAAATATCCCAGAGCATAAATATACACCCGTTATATCCGGCACTTCATATTCCGACGGAAAACCAACTTCACACTCCTACACCTGCGGTGTATGCCGAGACTGCAAATACGGGATAAGGGGTAGTCACAACTATAACAACACAGATATAAACGTATTGAATTTCGAGCGTATCAAATGGGGTGGTGTCCGTCATGGCGATATTTTATATACATATTTTGACTTAAACCAATTTATAAATACGGATATCCCTGACCCAACTGATGAAGACTTAAATTGTTTCAAAGAAATATTAAACACTATCGAAAGTTCGGAACCTACTGATTATCCCAGTGCCCTTGAAAAAAGATTGGCTAAGGTCGTAAAGTCCAGTAAAGCAGAAAGGCAGGTATTAATAGAGATTTTAGCCAGTATTGGAGTGTTACGACCAAGGAGCTACAATCGCCCTTCTAAAGGCAAAAATGACTGGGTGTTCGCTGAGTATTGGCGAGGTGAAGATAAATACTGCCATAAAACTGTCGATGAATATTTTGGTAAATATCTACAGTTATGAATGAAGTGGATCAGAGATCAAGCGAAGGCTTTTCCATCCCAAAACTAACCGCAAATAAGGCGCGGGAATGACTCGCTGTATCACAAAAGGTGCGTAATGCGTTTAGAATTAACTCTCAAGAACATGTTGGATAAAATTGAATCTTTAGATTGGAAGTGGGATGTATATATACCTTCTAATAAAGAAATTAATGACTCGATATTATGTCTTGTACTTGACGATGACACAGAAGAAGATCGTGGTATTGATGATGAACCAATTTACCCAACATCTATTGGTTATAAAAGCTTCTTAAGTGTGTCAGATTTGCAAAGTATTAAGAGTAATTTGCTGCAACAAAATTCTGAAGCTGGGTTAAATGAATTAATTAGTGCAGCAAAATATTATTATGAAAATGATGCTTTTATTAATATTAACCGCTAACCAATAAAAGCTGTCGGATGCTCCGGGCTAATGCGCACATTAAGGGTTACTCATAAGTGTATAACCCTATTCCTTGGGAAGAACGACTGTCACCACACAGCCCTGTTGCCAAGGGAGTAACGCTTGCGTGGATTGCTGACAGTTTTCGATTTGAATGCTGCCGTGATGGCGGGTGACCACATCCTTACAGATGGCTAAGCCAAGCCCTAATCCCGCATCTTTGGTTGAGGCAAAAGATGCCATCAACTCACTCGCCTGCCCCTGTAGCCCTTCGCCATTATCAATAACTAACACTTTGATTTCATTTGGATGATAATAGATATCGATCCATAATTGACGCACACGATTATCGCCGCAGGTTTCTAACGCATCTAAGCTATTTTTTACTAAATTGACCCACATTTGGCTTAAACCAACGCTATCGCCCATCAGTTCAAAGGGCTCACCCTGCACTCGCACATTCACTTGCACATTGGCGCGGTCTAGCTCGCGCCGCAACAGAGCTAAAGCTTCTTTCACCACTGGCACTATATCTAAAGGTTCGGTCTTGGCCTGACGCCGCTTGAGTAAACCGCGAATACGATGCACAACCGCTCCAGCGCGAATCGACTGCGCATTAATTTTACCGAGTACATCATAGAGTTCCGGATTATCTTGCCCAAGCCTTTCCAGTTGTAGCATGGCACCTTCGCTGTATTGGGTAATGGCGGCTATGGGTTGATTGAGTTCATGGGCAAGTCCTGCACCTATTTCCCCAAGAATCGCCGCACTTTGCAGTCGCTCAAGCTGCAGTGCCTTGTCCTTTAATTGACGCTCAGTGCTAACTAAAAACTCACTTTTCTGGCGAAACTTATATTCAAGCCACAGGTGATAAATGGTGGAAATAATGAAAATTAACAACAGTGCGCCACCCCATTCTTTATTTTTTGCCATCCATTTGTATACGGTTTGATAAAGTGGTGGTGATGCTCCCTGTAGTTGTAATTCTTTAAATAACTCAATCACTTTTAACTGGCTTACGGGCGCAGTCCAGCCCAAAGTATCGGCGGTAATTGCTGCAATATGATCGGCGGGTAAATCGAATAAGGCGCGGGTAATCGCCATCGTCAGCTTAGGAGAAACCGTATCCGCCGCAGCGAATGACCAGTTTGGGTATAACTGAGTGCTCACCTCACAATCATATCCTGCAGGCGTTGCAGGATGGATAACCCGATAATCGCCCTGATTAACAAGACCCGTTGCGATCATTTCCTCTAAGGTACAAAAAGGCGCTATTGCGGCGTCGGCACTGCCGTCTCTGACTTGATAGATAAGCGGTTCTAACGGGAACCCGAGGAAGCGCACTTGCCCAAAAAACTGTTCGGGTAAAAAACCCATTTTATGCAGTAACCCCATGGCCGCTTGATACCCGCCCAAAGCCTGCGGATCACTGGCGACCACATTGCGCCCGCGCAAATCCTGCAAGGTACGGATAGGGCTGTCGGCGCGGACAATAATGGTCGCGCCTATGGTAAAAGTGCTGCCTTGATGCTTACGACTCTTCATTGTCGCAAGCCAAGACAGCGGGAAATTGTTACTTAGATGCAGATATTGCCCAGGGTTAGTGACGATAAACTGCAAATCATGCTCAAGTAACTGACTACGCATGCCATTAAAATCCACAGGCACGACTTCAAAATGACTATTAGGCACTTGCTCACTGAGGTAATCCATCATAGGTTGCCAACGCTGCTTGGCCTGTAACACGCCATGATTTGCCAGCACTCCGACTCTAAAATGGTTCACTTCTGTCGCTTCGTTGGCATAGGACGGATTAAGCCCAATGACACTCAGCAAGAATCCCATCAATATCGCTTTACACCAAGAGTCAATCGTCATCGCCTCTATTACCCACTCTTATATGCCATTGTCATGGAACGACTTTAGCTCGCAGATAAAAATCAAGCTGTGAAATGTCGCCAAACTCTGATTTATGCCCAGAGGGAATTGGCTAATTTAGTGATGTATCTCCCAAGACCTAGGCTTAAAATTGAGCCCACTCCGCACCCAGCTTAAGCTGATAGCATGCTTACCGCGCCACAAGGAACACCATGTCGATAAAATTGCCACTCTATCTAGTCGATGACGATGAAGCGATTCTGGATTCACTGGGCTTTATGCTCGGACAATTTGGCTATCAAGTGCAAACCTTCAACAGCGGCCGCGACTTCCTTGAGCACTGTGCATTATCACAGGCGGGCTGCGTGATTTTAGATAGTCGAATGCCAGAAATCACCGGCCAAGAAGTGCAGCAAAAATTACTGGAAACCCACAGCCCGCTAGGCGTGATATTTCTCACTGGCCATGGTGATTTACCTATGGCGTTAAGCGCCTTTCGTAAGGGAGCCTGCGATTTTTTTCAAAAACCAGTGTCCGGCAAGGCATTAGTACAAGCGATTGAAAAGGCGCAGCGTGAAAGCCAAGCGGCCTTCGAGCAGCAAAGTCTGCAACATAAATTTGACCAACTGACCGAGCGCGAACAGCAAGTGTTAGCCCATGTGATCCAAGGCATGACTAACAAGCAAATATCGGAGGCGATGTTTTTATCCCTGCGCACGATTGAAGTACACCGCGCAAAAATCATGAAAAAGCTCGAAGTGAACAATATGGCAGAGCTAGTGCAACACTTAGGCAATCTGAATTCTGTCTTATAAGTCAATCACCCGTGGTCACTAAACAATCGTTAAGCCTTCTCGCCACGCATAAGGATTTAACCGTTAAACCCTTTTTACCCCGACCATTCAAGATACCGTAACTACACAGTTTTCATCCAACCTGCGACAAGCTGTCGCAGTTTGCGCATTTGGCTTTGTGAAATATCGTATCAGCCCGCACAATCACGCCATAGGTTCCTTCCTTTGTGCCCCGCAGGCGCTCAAGAAATCCACTGCTTTTTGAACCTCCACCCGAGGGTAACTATACCCTCGGGGATTTTTTGCTTCCATCCGCGAATGCCTTCCTCCAAGATAACAACTAAAGTGGAAATGGAACGATCCAATTCTAGTTCCGTCTGCAAAGCAGTTATATACTTTCCAACCGTCTCAAATAATATGAATCATGGAAGAGCGAATGTTCAAACCTTTAATATTACTTAGCTTTAGCACCTTAGTCTTAACCTGTATGAGTGGCTGCGTTGGGCCACTTAATTCAAAATGTGATACAAATTCCCCCTACAGCAAACAAGAATGCAATGCAGCCGACGCCGCAGTTTATGTTGCAGCCGCCATATTGGAAGGCCCAGATAAAGGTCAAACGTGTAACGATATGTCGGGCAAAGCAAAACAAGACTGCCTCGCTCAACAACAAGCACTGAAAGAATCATTAGAGAAACACGCTCGAAAATAGCATTAAGGAAGATGAATGAAAGCCTCCATTTTTATTGCCGCGACCCTCGACTGTTATATCGCAACGCCCGATGGGGATATCGACTTTTTAAATCAGCACCCCAGTACTAATCCCGATGAAGACTTTGGTTATCATGCCTTTATCGACACTATTGATGCGATTGTAATGGGACGAAAAAGCTTTGAAAAAGTCCTCTCCTTCGATTGTGATTGGCCCTATGTAAATATCCCAGTGTTTGTATTAAGTCGCAGCGGCGTAACAGTACCGTCGGCGTTAAGTGAGCACGTACAAGTGCTAAATGGCGATGCGGCAAGCATTAGCGAACAACTCAAAACCCGTGGCTTCAAACATCTCTATATCGATGGTGGCCAAACAATCCAAGGCTTTTTAGCGGCGGGGCTAATTCAGGAACTCACGCTCACTCGCATCCCCACTTTACTGGGTAAAGGTATTCCCCTCTTTGGCGACTTAGCTCAAGCGATTCAATTAATGCCAATTCACACGCAGCAATATGACAATGGCTACGTACAAACCCGCTATCGTGTTATAGACAAAATGGCTTTATAAGCCGTTTACATTCGGCTGATTGCATTGAAGGGTGAAGTGATGGCTTGCCATCTTGCTGCATAACCATGTAACAGCAATGTTAAACAACTAAATATTATCAATGGCTTACTGATTGCAAATCAAAGTTCCGTTAGAATATTGTCCTCTAACAAATAGGTGAGCAATATGAGTCGTTTGCAGTCATCGAAGGGTTTTACATTAATTGAGCTGGTTGTGGTCATTATCATCCTTGGGATCTTGGCCGTCGTCGCAGCACCACGGTTTTTAAACCTAGGCCAAGATGCTCACGATGCCAGAGCCAAAACCGCATTTGCGGCCTTTACCTCTGGTGTTAAGCTTTATCACAGTTGCTGGCTTGCGGGCGGTCACTCTGGTTATACCCAAGATCTCGCCTGTTATGGTGACGGAAAACTCGACTCGACCACCACAGGATTTCCACTGGGAATAGAGACTGCAACCGCTGATGCCGGTGCTAAATTGCAGGGCGATTATTGTGGTCAGTTATGGCAAGGTCTTTTGGCTAATAATGAATTTGTCATTGCCGATCAATACTCTTGGCGCACAGTTCCCAATGTCGACATTGTTTACTGGTATGGTGCCGTCGACATTACCGCTCCCAATGCTTACTGCATTTTCAACTATGTCTCTGACGATCGCAGCTTCGGCAGTGAAAACTGGGATCTTAAATACTATCCCTTCGATGGCCGCACTATTGTAGGTCGATCCACCCTTTCCCAATAAGCGCTTATTTTTATTGCTAAAGGAGCGCGAAAGATCGCAAACTCCTTTGGCATTTGCCGCGATTACTTGAATTATTGTCATCCATCCCCATATATATCCCATCATCCACCGCAACTTTTGCTGCGGGCCAGAAGAGGATTCATTGTGACCACTATCGTATCAGTACGCCGTAATAATCAAGTTGTCATCGCCGGCGATGGCCAAGTCTCCCTAGGCAATACCGTCATGAAAGGTAACGCCAAAAAAGTGCGTCGCTTATATCACAACAAGGTACTGGCAGGTTTTGCAGGCGGCACTGCCGATGCTTTCACCCTATTCGAGCGTTTCGAAGCCAAACTCGAAATGCACCAAGGCCATTTATTGCGCTCGGCCGTTGAGCTCGCCAAAGATTGGCGTACCGACCGTATGCTGCGTAAACTCGAAGCCCTGTTAGTCGTGGCCGATGCGGAAACCTCGCTGATCATCACAGGTAATGGTGATGTCGTTCAGCCAGAACACGACTTAGTCGCCATTGGTTCAGGCGGCAACTATGCCCAAGCGGCGGCCCTTGCACTATTGCAAAATACTGAGCTGTCAGCCTTAGAAATCGCCGAAAAATCCCTGACTATTGCTGCGGATATCTGCGTATTCACCAATCAATTCAAAACGATTGAAGAACTCAATTACTAAACAGCCCGTGAGGAATATTATGTCTGAAATGACCCCCCGTGAGATTGTCCACGAGCTGGATGCACACATTATTGGCCAACAAAAGGCCAAACGTTCTGTTGCTGTCGCCCTGCGCAACCGCTGGCGCCGGATGCAACTTGACGCGGATTTCCGTCAAGAAGTCACCCCAAAAAATATTCTGATGATTGGCCCAACGGGCGTTGGTAAAACTGAAATTGCCCGCCGTTTAGCCAAGCTGGCGAACGCGCCTTTTATCAAGGTCGAAGCGACTAAATACACAGAAGTGGGTTATGTCGGTAAGGAAGTCGAGCAAATCATCCGCGACTTGACCGATATCGCCATCAAGCTGACCCGTGAACAGCAAATGGGTAAGTGTCGCCAACGCGCTGAAGAAAATGCCGAAGAGCGCATTCTCGATACCCTGTTGCCTAAGCCGAAAAACGACTGGGAAAGCACTGAAACCGATTCCAACTCAAATACCCGTCAAGTCTTCCGCAAAAAGCTACGCGAAGGCCAATTAGACGATAAAGAAATCGATATCGATGTGGCACAGCCACAGATCGGCGTCGAAATCATGTCGCCTCCAGGCATGGAAGAAATGACCAACCAGCTGCAAAGTCTGTTTAAAAACATGGGCCAAGCACCAGCAAAACGTCGCAAGATGAAGATCAAAGAAGCCTTTAAGCTATTGATCGAAGAAGAAGCGGCAAAACTGGTTAATCAAGAAGATTTAAAAGAGCAAGCCATTGAAATGGTTGAGCAACACGGCATAGTGTTCCTCGACGAAATCGACAAAATCTGTAAGCGTGGTGAAACCTCAGGCCCAGATGTTTCCCGTGAAGGTGTGCAACGTGACTTACTGCCGCTCATCGAAGGCTGCACTGTCACCACAAAACACGGCATGGTAAAAACCGACCACATACTGTTTATCGCCTCTGGCGCATTCCAGATGTCTAAACCGTCGGATTTAATTCCTGAATTACAGGGTCGGTTACCGATCCGTGTCGAGCTAGATGCATTATCAGCCAATGATTTTAAACGCATTCTGACGGAGCCACACGCCTCGCTAACCGAGCAATATATCGCGCTGATGGGCACAGAAGGCGTGAAAGTTGAATTCAGCGAATCGGGTATCGACAGCATTGCGAAAGCCGCATGGCAAGTGAACGAGCGCACCGAAAATATCGGCGCCCGTCGTTTACACACTGTGATGGAAAGGCTGATGGAAGATATCTCCTACGAGGCATCGGAAAAATCGGGCTCCGCCTTTGTTATCGACGCCGACTATGTCAGCGCCCACTTAGATAACTTAGTCCAAGACGAAGATCTCAGCCGCTTTATCCTCTAGTACTAAACTGTTCACCGCCAAGCTCAAACGACTTGGCGGTAAACGACGACTCAAATGCAAAAGTGTGACTCAAACGAAAAAGCCTGAGCAAGGCTCTCGCTTACCCTTTGTATCCTTGGCCGCGAGTGGTTACATTAGTCAGGTGTTATTTTAATGAGTCGTTATCCTATCCTTAGCATTTTCTTGGTAGCCAACCTATGACCACAGCAACGCCCAATGTCACCGATCTTAAACTGAAACGTAAATCACGCATTCTAGAAATCAGTTTCGATAATGGTGAGCAATATCAGCTCAGCTGCGAGATGCTCAGAGTCTACTCGCCCTCGGCCGAAGTGCATGGTCACGGTAATCCAAAACTGGTCACCCACAAGAAAAACGTCAACATCAGTGCCATAGAACCCGTCGGTAACTACGCAGTGAAAATCGTCTTCGATGACGGCCACGACACAGGCCTATTCTCGTGGAAAGTGCTCTACGATCTCGCCACCCACCAGGTGGACCTATGGGAAAAATACCTCGCCCGCCTACGCGCAGAAAAAGCCTCACGCGAACCGCTGATTGCGATGAATATAAAGTACAACTAGTACGTTAGGTAAATAGACGCTTAATTGTGCGATGTAAACTCTAGAAACAGAGAATTTAACAATGGGTAGCTTGTGAAGCTGTGACTTCTCTTACTGACTTGAGTATCAAAGGAAAGACCATGTCGGAAAAAATCCCCTGCCAAGAATGTAACACCTTAATCCTTCCGAGTACCGCCGAGAAAAATGAGGGTTTATGCATGCCCTGCAAAAATGGCATACGTGCAAATCTCGAGCGTGCGAAGGAATACTACCAACAAGAGCGTGAACTCGATAAAACCTGTCCCTTTCGAGCCTTTTGGCGAGATCTTGTTGTAAGGGTACATAACAAAGAACAAGGTTTTTATACGCTTAGACCAGAGGAACAAAACTACTATGCGGTGAACTGCTTATCTGGCGAAGTCTATAATGGTGGATTTATTCAGTATTTCGACAACTCTTCAGGTGAGCATTACGCCTTCGCTGAACGTGGACTTATCCAAATGGGAGCAAGCCACTCGTTAAACTTATTGCACCAAGCAAAACAGGCCGTGTTTGGCGAAAAGCCAGTACCAATAGACAGAGATCGTCGTTTAGCCGCAACCGATAACCAAGACCTGTACAGCGTACTCGATAAGCTCGATGACGAGTTTTATAAAGATCTAGATGATCTCGATGCCAAGCTTGAAAGCTACGCCCTTGATTACGGACTGGTAAATAACACTTAACTGGCGATTGTCGGTAATCACTTAAAGATAAAGGCTATCCTTGGCAGAAATAAGCATAATTGAGCCTATCTTGCTGACCCCATACCGCAGTCCAGCCATTCACATCACTCATGTAAGCGAAATAAATGGATTGCGTTTTAAGACAAACATCTTGAAATGGCGCTTTATTCTGATTAATAAAATGCGCCGACCTAACCAGCACATCGGTACAAACGTCTTCATCCTCCACTAGCCAAATAAAATCATCACGCCATTCATCCAATGCTATCGCCGCCTCTGGGGAATAGAGTCTCAACTTATCTTGCGCGAGTACCATTTGCTCGGGAGTCACAGAACATGAAACCGCCAACTTATCGAATACACCTGAGCCGCCAGCCCAAAAAGACAAATCAAATTCCAACCTATCCTCTAGCGGCGTAAAACCCAATAAATTTTCGATAATCATCAAACTTTTAGCTAAATCGGCATCAGGCCTTTGGTAACGCTTTTCAATCCCATCATATTCCCGCATACGAACTAAGCTCCTGCTGCGTTAAGTGACGCATTAAAATTGATTAACATACTATAAAATAATAACTTTTCGAGCAATGCACTCAACGATTAAGACTATTACGTCAGTGACTCGCCGACTTTGATTTAAAAATGAGTTATCCCTAAGCGCTTGATGGCGCCATTTGCAGCATAAGGAAGCGCGAACACCGCGATCACATGATCAAGGATAATGGAATGAAAATTATCAGGCCTACCATTTTAAATCAGCAACTTCATCAAGTAAGGCCTGTGATTTAAACCATCCCTCCTAAAAGCGGCCTGTACAGTTATTTTCTTGATTTTCTTGATTTGCTTGTCTTGCTATTAGCTCATTCAAACATCGCACTCTTTTGAAAACTTAGGCATGAAATATCGCATAATCGGCTGCGGTAAATTGCAATTGAATGCTTTAATCGGTTGACCTCATGCGCCTCAACTAACTCTCCTTAAACGGATTTTTGTGTTAATTCATCGCCTTTAAACAACTTATGCCACTGCTCCAGCACTTCTCAGTCAGTCCAACGATTGGCACTGTCGATATCGACCCGCAGCACCACATGTAGATGATTCGACATCACCGCAAAGGCTGCAACATCGATAGCAAAAACGGCTTCAAGTTCAAACAGTAGTGACTCAACCCAACTACAGCGATGGCCATAATTTTTCCCAGAATAGGCATCATCGCCACATAAAAAAGCACGCCGCACAACGCAGCTATAGCAATGGTAACAGGGAGTGTCTTCAAGGCTTATCTGAGTTCTGAGAGGACGCGGCATATAAACCTCCTTGTTTAATGCTTATAGTCGGAGGTTAACTACCACGCCATTTAAACTGGGTGTCTTGAAAACAGCTTCTTTGTAGGCAACCTGAAAGTGCATTATATTGTTGCTCTAAAATGGATGGCCAGATTTATTATTAGCCCTGCATATGTGATAAAACAGTTAAACCTTCGCTGGAAACAAATCTTAGAAATGGAGTATTGTCAGTGACAACGAGAACGGAATTACTCAATAAATTAAGCGCCTTATCGACCGCCGATCCAGAGCACTGTCCGGTAGTGACATTAAATGAGTACTTTTTAGAAAACGAAGATGAAGAGTCTATCGCACCCAATAATTGGGGTTATGGTCGACCATCCATCAAAGAAATCTATCGTTGCTTGAAAGAAATCGAACATAGGTCAGATGTGCAAGGTGTTTATGTTGGGATGCACGATGAATGGTCCGAAGCACTTGAGGATGATGAGCTATGGCCTGCAGCTGAGAACATTCATATTCTTACCTGTGCGCCTCTGGCGGAAGTGGAAGAATGGATTGAAGGAATCGCGGCAGATGGAATGGGGACAGGCTGGCCCTATGGCGAGCATCAACTATCTCCTAAGCCGTATGCTGGCTATCATGTCTATACTGTATATTGGGATTAGTGGTTAGCTATCTCACTGTTTATGTGAATTTTATTGCATCAGACAACCCCAAAACATCGGTCTAGGCCGATGTTTTTATATCTAAGGATACCAATCTCATTTTTGTATTATAAAACGTGCTCCACCAGCCTTATTATATGAATTAGCTCGTGTTATTTAGACTCCCATTGTTAAATTTTAAAAATGGAGTGTTAGTACTCTTTTTAAATACTAACAAACAACACTAAAACTTCAGAAGTTCACCTTCCCCTGCGAAGTTGCTAAAGGGCGTTGAAGAAAATCGCGTGAGCGAGGCATGGATGCCGAGTTAGCTTTCGGATTCTTTATTTAATTAATAGGGATTTACCACCGTAAGCGTTAGCAATTTTGAATAAACACGAAGCCCTGCTTATAAATAAAGAGTTAATACATGTAACTTCGCTAGGGTGAGTACTGCGAAACAGCGGTACGAACGAAAGCCAAGGATGGCGAACTGGCAGTCAGACATCGACGTTGTTCGGCAAGGACTCTTGATTGAAAATCAAGGGGTGAAGCCGCCGACTTTGACTTTGCTTTAAAAGCTATCAAACCAAGTTTAGATAAACCTCCTTGTCGAAATCACGACAAATACCCAGCCTTGTGATCCTCACAGCAACCCAATTCGTAATGTCCTGCAATATCCCATCGCGAAATGTTTAACCGCGAAAGTCATTCATCAGAGTCCACTTAATGCAATTCCATACCGTCAGGTTAATTTTAGGCGATCAACTCAATGCCCAGCATTCTTGGTTTAACCGCGTTGATGATCAAGTGCTGTATGTGATTGCAGAACTGCACCAAGAAAACACTTATGTGACCCATCATGTGCAAAAGATATGTGCCTTCTTTGCAGCAATGGCGCAATTTGCCAAAGAGCTGCGTGCGCAAGGGCATCAAGTGCTCTATCTCACCCTTGATGACACCTTCAATAACACTCAGGGCTATAGCGATCTACTGGGGCTCATTCAACATCAGGTAACACAGGTTGGCGCGATCAAGTTTGAATACCAAAGGCCTGATGAATACCGCCTACTTGAGCAATTAAGTCAGCTTAAACTCAACACAGCCGTGGTGAACTGTGTCGATACAGAGCACTTTATCTTGCCCTTTGACGAAATCGATGCGCAGTTCCCCGTCGGCAAACACATTATGATGGAGCACTTTTATCGCCGCATGCGTAAGCGTTACAACATCTTGATGCAAGACGCAAAACCACTCGGCGGGCAATGGAACTTTGATGTCAGCAACCGTCAGAAACTTAAAACTCAAGATATAAAAGTCTTGCCAGCGCCATTAATGTTTAGCTTCGATGTGACGGAAATTCTCGCACGTCTTGAACGTCATCAAATTCCGACCATGGGTCGTATTGATGCGCCATTGCTGTGGCCGATAAACCGTGCGCAAAGCCTCGAATTATTAACGTATTTTTGTCAGGTTTGCTTGCCTTCCTTTGGCCGTTTTCAAGATGCCATGACAGCGCAACATCCTGCCAAGTGGAGCTTGTACCATAGTCGACTATCATTCAGCCTTAACAGTAAATTAATCAGCCCGTTAGAAGTCATCAATGCGGCCATCGACAGTTATCAAACGAATGCTGAGATTGATATCGCCCAAGTCGAAGGATTTGTGCGGCAGATATTAGGTTGGCGAGAATACGTTCGCGGCATTTACTGGGCGAATATGCCACAGTACGCCAGCACTAACGCGCTTGATGCCCATGAAACACTGCCCGATTATTTTTGGCATGGCGACACTAAGATGAGCTGCATGCGACAAGCCTTATCCCAATCATTAGATTTTGCCTACGCCCATCATATTCAGCGCTTAATGGTGATCGGCAATTTCTGCTTATTAACCGAAATCGAGCCAAATCAAGTCGATGAGTGGTATTTAGGCGTGTATGTTGATGCCATCGAATGGGTTGAAATGCCCAACACCCGCGGCATGGCCTTGTTTGCCGACGGCGGCATTGTCGGCACTAAACCCTACGCCGCCAGCGGCTCTTACATTAATAAAATGAGTGACTACTGCAGCGGGTGTCATTACAAGATAAAAGAGCGCAGCGGTGCACTTGCCTGTCCGTTCAATAGCTTTTATTGGCATTTTATGGAAAAACACCGCGCGCGATTGTCGCAAAATCCTAGGATCGGCATGCTATACCAGACTTGGGACAAAATGGACGAGTCCGTAAGAAGCGCCATATTAGCCACAGCCGAGCACAACCTCGTTCACCTAAACCGTTTGTAGCGAAGTAATGCTAAGCGTAACTCATTGATATAAATAGCTTGATATAGATATTTGGATAGGGAGAGTTTGTGATGAAAGTACTTATCGTCGGCGGGAGTGGGGGTATTGGCAAAGCCATGGTTAAGCTAATTCAAGAAAGCTATCCCGACGCCACCGTGCACGCCACCTACAGGCATCATCTTCCCCAAGACAGGCAGGAGAAAATCCAATGGCATGCATTAGATGTGACCAATGAAGCTGAGATTAAACAGCTAAGCGAACAGCTCACTGAATTAGATTGGATTATTAACTGTGTCGGCATCTTACACACCCAAGATAAAGGGCCAGAAAAAAGCCTACAGTCACTGGATATCGACTTTTTCCAGCACAATTTAACGCTCAATACCCTACCCAGCATCATGTTGGCAAAGCACTTTGCTAAGGCATTAACACAAAGTCACTCGGCAAGGTTTGCGGTGATATCGGCGAGAGTCGGCAGCATTGCCGATAATAAATTAGGAGGCTGGTACAGCTATCGCGCCTCAAAAGCCGCGCTGAATATGTTTCTCAAAACACTGTCTATTGAATGGCAACGCACCATAAAACACGGCGTGGTGTTGTCTCTGCATCCGGGCACGACAGACACGCCATTATCTCAGCCATTTCAACAGAGTGTCCCTAAAGACAAACTGTTTACACCTGAGTATGTCGCCAACAGCTTACTGCCCATCATTGCCAATGCTACACCCGCACAAACAGGGCGTTTTTTTGCCTACGATGGCACAGAGTTACCTTGGTGAAATAAGCTGAAGAGCAAGTCAAGCAGCGGCAACTCCGATGGAGTCTTTCTAAGTGAATAAATCAAAGCCGAGGGTCTCAACACCTTGATAGGATGATGACCCCAACGCACAACCCATCCTTAATCAAGCCTTTTCAAGAACGCTGAAAAATAAACAATTGAAATAAATCATTAAATTACTGCAAAACACTCAAGTGCATCACCCTTCCGCTTGGCTAAATCGCTATTACCCAAAAGTCCTAATTCAGATTTAGAAGCGTCTAAATGAACGTTGAAGATAGTTCCTTTGTACGATTGTTAACACTTTTACATTTAAATAACATCTAGAGTCATGCGGTTATTCACGCTTTGCACAGAATAAAAATCTGAGAATTCCCGCCTGAGCAACAGCTCATTCTATGCGGCCATGGCAGAGGGATGCCGACGACCCTGTAGAAATCACAATAAAAAACGCTCGCCCGAGCCAGTTAAGCTGTATGGCATTCCAACGTTATTTACAAAACGGAAAAAGGATTTCAAGCATGATGCTAAACAAAAAACTGTCGCTACTCTTCATTGCTGTGTCGGCCACTTTAGGCACATCCGCATTTGCTGCTGATGTTGTCGATGTCGGCACTCTTAGAAGCGCGTCTTCAAGCAATAACTTAGTGTCTCAGTTCAGCTTAGACGCAGGTAGCCAACTCAAAGTCGAGAAAAAACTCAACCTAGGTCAAGGCAAGCAAAAACAACGTTTACAACAATATTTCCATGGCGTACCTGTTTATGGTTTCTCTGTTGCGACGTCACAATCGAGCATGGGCTTTTACAGCGACATGTCTGGCCGCGTATTAAAAAATATTGAAAAGTCGGCTGATTTTGTCAAACCCACTCTAACGGCTAACAAAGCGTTAGATATTGCGATCCGTGGCAAGTCTGACAAAGCCGTTGCAGGCCTAAAAGCTGAAAACAAACAAGCAAAATTATGGCTTTACCTCGATGATGCCGCTAAAACTCGCCTCGTTTATGTGACTTCATTTGTAGTATATGGCGATGAGCCAAGCCGCCCATTCACTATGGTTGACGCGCACTCAGGTGAAGTGATTAAGCGTTGGGAAGGGATTAACCATGCTGCAACCGGCACAGGTCCAGGCGGTAACATTAAGACTGGCCAATACGAATACGGTACTGATTTTTCTAGCTTAGACGTTGAAGTGAGCGGTGACACTTGCACCATGAACTCACCTAACGTGAAAACCGTTAACCTAAACGGTGCCACATCAGGCGCCACACCCTTCTCTTATACTTGTCCGCGCAATACAGTCAAAGAGATCAACGGTGCTTACTCGCCATTAAACGATGCGCACTACTTCGGCAACGTGATCTACAAGATGTATAGCGAGTGGTACAACACTGCACCGTTAACCTTTCAGTTAACGATGCGAGTTCACTACAGCAACAACTACGAAAACGCTTTCTGGGACGGCAGCGCTATGACCTTCGGTGATGGCGCAACAACCTTCCACCCATTAGTGAGCTTAGATGTCTCGGCACACGAAGTGAGCCACGGTTTCACTGAGCAAAACTCAGGGCTGGTTTACGCAGATCAATCTGGCGGCATGAACGAAGCCTTCTCAGATATGGCGGGTGAAGCCGCTGAATTTTACATGCACGGCACAAACGACTGGTTAGTCGGCGCCGATATCTTTAAAGGCAGCGGTGCACTGCGCTACATGGCAGATCCAACCTTAGACGGTATCTCAATCGGTCATATCGACGATTACTATGATGGCATCGACGTGCACCACAGTTCAGGTGTATTCAATAAAGCTTTCTACACTTTAGCTAACTTACCGGGTTGGGATACACGCAAAGCATTCCAAACATTTGTAGTCGCTAACCAATTATATTGGACGGCGGACAGCTTATTCTGGCAAGGCGCCTGTGGTGTTAAATCGGCCGCAACTGACTTAGGCTTAAATGCTAGCGATGTGGTTACTGCGTTTGCCGCTGTGGGTATCACACCTTGTGAAACGCCACCACCACCGCCACCACCAGAAGCCACTGAACTCGCCAACGGTGTTGCTGTGACAGGTTTAGCGGGTGCGTCAGGTAGTAAAAAATACTACAAACTCGATGTCGCTAGCGGTGCAACTAACCTGAGCTTCAATATGTCAGGCGGCACAGGTGATGCGGACATGTATGTTAAATTTGGTCAAGCGCCGACGTCTAGCAGCTATGATTGCCGTCCATACAAGTCAGGTAATGCCGAAAGCTGTGCTATTGATCCTGCTCAAACGGGAACTTATTGGGTGATGGTCAGCGGCTATAGCAGCTACACAGGTGTAAGCCTAGTGGGTGCTTATGACGGCGATGACACACCAAACCAAGCTCCAACTGCAGGCTTTACTGCAAGCTTTGCTAACGGTAACGGCAGCTTCACAAGCACCAGTACTGACAGCGATGGCGACCTGACGTCATGGAACTGGGATTTTGGTGATGGTACAAATGCCGCAGGTGCGAGTGTCAATCATCAGTATGCCCAGTCAGGCAGCTACACAGTCACACTGACTGTAACTGACAACGATGGCGCAACGGCAAGCACTTCTGAAGAATTTGCAGTTGAAGTGCCAGAAGTGGCGTTAGAAATGACAGTGAAAAACGCTAACAAATCTCGTCGCGGCAGCATTCGTGTTGCACTTGAATGGGAAGGTCACAACGCTGATGAGTACACTATCTTCCGTAACGGTGTTGCGGTGGGTACTTCAAGCAGCTCATCGTTTATTGACCGTTTCACCGACCTAGCTGGCGCAAGCTTCACCTATAAAGTGTGTGAAACTAACGGCCCTTGCTCAAACGAAGAAACCGTTAATTTTTAATCGCATAACCTAATCGTGCAATGGCGCTAGCGTAAAATCCTAGCGCTAATTCATCGATTCACTTCTCGTTTTCTTGTTAATGCCACTCAGCCCTTTTGAGTGGCATTTTTTATAGTCAAACGGCTCAGCCTCAGCACCTCATCAGGTTTGCCTTAAGCTGTTGCCCCTTGCACACATGTGGATGAATCGTTACTTCAAATGTCCACTTTCACCCACTGGTTTCTTCAGCAATTTACGTTGCAACGTCCGGCGATGCATTCCCAATTGGCGAGCCGTGGCGGACACATTGCCTTGGTTAGCATTGAGCACTTGCTGAATATGCTCCCACTCCAAACGCTTAGGATTAAGTGGCGAATCGTCGACTTCATCTTCTTGAAGAGTATGGGAATGCCCATCCATTTCCAGTGCGGCGAGCAAGGTTTGGGTATCCACAGGTTTAGCTAAATAATTATCGGCGCCGAGGCGAATCGCTTCCACCGCTGTAGCGATACTGGCGTAGCCGGTGAGTAACACCATAGTCACCTTGGGCAGCAGATGACGCAGCGGCACAATTAACCCTAGGCCATTGGCTTCGGCAAGCTTCATATCTAAAAGAATATGGCTAGGACGAAATTCCCGCGCCACCAGCAGCGCATCGCTGGCATCATGGGTTAATCGGCATTCAAAGCCATGGCGTGTTAATCGGCGGCCTAAAATACTCGCAAGGGAAAGGTCATCCTCTACAATCAACAAACGTTTCATGAATTTACCTCATCACTAGCCTTAGTCTTGTGCGATACAGACGGCGCCAGCTCCCTTAAAATAGTGAAACGAATTTGTGCCACAGTGCCACCTTGGGGATGATTAGCCAAAATCAACTCTGCGCCCAAACGCTCTAAACTGGCATGACTGAGTAGCAAAGCGACACCTAAACCCTTGGGACTTTCTATGAGTAAGGTGCCCAACTGTGGCAATAAATCGGACGCGATACCAGTGCCATAATCGCGGATCTGCAAGTAGATCTGCTCTTCGCTTGGCGCTTTATCTAAACTGATATCCACCTGCGGCGCACCTATGGTTTCGGCGCTAGCGCGGGCAGCATTTTCAATCAAGGCCATGATGGCAGGCGTTAAGCTCATATCAGTCAGAATACTTTGCTCTGCTAGTTGTTCAGGCACACAAGTGATCAACCAATTCAGTTCAGTTTGCGGCATTAACAACAAGGTTTTTTGCTTTAAACTGTCCACCAGCTCAATGATCTTTAGTGGGCGCTGGCGGCGATCGCGGATCGACTCCGTCGCTAATCTCAGCTCGGCAAGGGTATGTTCACAGCGACCTAACGCAGTTTCCATCTCGACAATCGTTATCGAGGTATCGCTCATGTCTTCTTTTACTTCATCGAGTAATAACCTCAGACTCGAGAGCGGCGTGGCCAATTGATGCGCCATCTGCGCCGATACTGTACCTAGGGCTAAGAGTTGCTCCTGACGCAATTGCCCTTCGCGCATATAAGCTAACTGCGCATCTTGGCGGCGCATACGCTTAGTGATTAACGCTACGCTGGTTGTCATCACCAAAGCTGAAATCACAAAGTTGAACCACATGCCTAAATAGTGGGAACTCATGTCCATACCGTGGTGCTGCATGGGGGATTCGGGCACAGTAAAGATCATCAGGCTGTAGGCAAAGGTTGAAATAGCCGTCAGTGCCCAAGGCGCCCAGATTGGCAAAGTCACAGCCGCAAGTGCAATCGGCAACAGTAATAACGAGATAAACGCATTGGTCGCGCCGCCGGAAAAGTGCAACCAAGATATCCAAAATAATGTGTCTAAGCTGAGCGCAATAAAGAGGCCGCGCTCCTTAGCAAATAAGGGTTTACGTAGCGCCAATGTGAGCGAAAGGTATAACACCTCTAGCACTAACACATGCACTAACGGCTCCATTTGCAGGCTAAGACCAAAAGTATCGGCGGCAAACGTGGTTAAGCCTATTTGCAGCAGCAAACCTAAGGTTCGCAGTAATGCGACTTGGTCGGCAGCCTGTAGACTGGTCCCTAAGATCTTAGCCATGGCGATTCCTACAGAGTGAGTCCGAGCGTGGCAAGTGCACCACTCGATAGTGTTAATGCTTGGCACACGCCTGTGGCAAAATTGATTTCAGAACTAATCCCCAGCGCAGCTAAACGCGCACAGCTTAAGGTGCAATCCCTTGGCCGCTTGGCGTTATCTGTCGGCGTAGACTCAGGCGTTAAGTGCGCGGTACTGAGTTGGAGAATATCCCCTAAGGTCAACAACATCTGATACTTAGTCATAGTCTCTGCGGCGCTAAAATGATAAATCCCCTGCACGGTAGAATGTTCAATATGCTGTGCAATCATCTTGTCTATGGCTTGGGCAATATCGGCGGTCGAGGTTGGACTGCGTATCGCCCAATGATCAACACCCTGAGCGTGACGCTCAATCAATTGGTTAACCAGCACTAGCACAGCAGATTCACTCAGCTTTTCTACTTGGCCGTAAAGGATTGGCAAGCGTAGCACAGCAAAATCAGCGCTAGTGTCTAGCACTATTTCTTCGCCCTTTAGCTTAGATTCACCATAAAAATTAACCGGATGAGTGACTGCATCTTCAGCGTACTTAGGTTGAGTGCCATCGAACACATAGTCAGTGGAAATATAGATAAGCCAAGCGTTATTGGCCTTAGCTGCCATAGCTAAGGCTTGGCTCGCGGTTAAGTTAAGCGCCAATGCCGCCTGCGGATTTTGCTCGGAAACATCGGGGCGACGCTCGGCGGCGCAGTGCACTATCACTTGCGGTTGCTCGCGGGCGATAAATGCCTCGACATCCAAAGGGGCGGTAAGATCGAGTTTATGCACTCGTTCACTTGCGCGGCTAAAACCCGTGGCGATAACCTCATGTCCTGTTAATTCAAGCTGTTTTACGACAGCTCTGCCGAGTAGCCCTGTCGCGCCTGTTACCATAATCTTAGCCATATCGCCCCATTCAGTTTCAACGCATATTTATGGCTAACAATTCTAAAAGCTTTTCATATTCAACGCACTTGTTTACTCTTCTAAACCAAACTTACTTAGGGTTAACTCATGCAAGATTAACCCAAATACCCATAGGCAGAATTTGAGTACGACACTTCCTCTGATATTAGCTGGCCCCATGCTGCGCCACTGCGATGCCTCACACTTTACCCTGTGGTTTGTAAGTCGTGAGCCATTAACTGAACTTAAGCTGCGTCTTGGTGAGCAAGAGTACCTATTGCAGGATGCCGATTTACACTATGCGCCACTTGGGCAACATGCCCATCAATATCTAATAATACTGTCGCGCCCAGAGTTGCTCGCGCCCAATATCGTCACACCTTACCAAGTGTCTGCCGCTCAGCATGGTGATATTTTTGCCACGATAAGCCAGCTAAACTACGGCGATGCGTCAACGCCAAGTGTACGTTTTACCCCTGAATTAACCCAAGTATTCCACGGTTCCTGCCGCAATCCGCATCACCACAGTGACGATGCACTGGTCGCCGCCGATACCCATTTAGCCAAGATAATCAACAGGGGTGCGGAGGATGATCGCCCTGCACTTATCATAATGAGTGGTGATCAGGTCTATATTGATGATGTTGCGGGACCTATGTTAAGTGCCATAGGGCAAGTCATCGATTTGCTTGGTCTTAAACATGAGCAATTTGAAGGCGCGAGCATCACCACTAGCGAAGACATTCATTATCAGCCCGCATATTTGTATCAACGGCATAAAAACCTGTTGCCTCATACCCAATATCCGGCCAAAACCGCGCTGTGGCGTTGGTATCGCAATCACCCCATTTTTACCTCCTCCATCGCCGTAAATCATTTGGTCAGCCTAAATGAAATCATCGCCCTGTATTTACTCACTTGGTCACCTGAGCTGTGGGAATTAGTGAATATCTCGAAGGATGTTGACGGCTTATCACCCACCAATACCGCCCGCTGGCAAAATGAGTGGCAACACTTGCTTGGCTTTAAAGCTGGGCTAGGGCAAGTCAGGCGCTTTATGGCGCACATTCCCGTTTATATGATGTTTGATGACCACGACGTCACCGATGATTGGAACCTGACGGCTAAATGGGAACAAGCGGCCTACGAACACGCATTTTCGAAACGCATTATTGGTAATGCCTTAATCGGCTACACCTTATTCCAAGGACTTGGCAACGCGCCTGATAAATTTGCCGCCGATATCCGCCCGCTGCTCGATGCGTTTTTTACGCGACAAGAAAGCGAAAGTCAGGATCTGCTCATCGACGAATTACTTAAATTTGAGCAGTGGCATTACACCTTAGAGTCCTCGCCCAAACTGGTCGTACTCGATACCCGTACCCGCCGCTGGCGCAGTGAATCTAATCTTGCAAAACCTTCCGGCTTGATGGATTGGGAGGCGTTAATGGATTTGCAGCAAGAGTTACTCGGCCAGTCGAAGGTCATTATCGTCTCTCCTGCACCCATGTTTGGGGTCAAGTTGATTGAAGCTGTTCAGCGTACAGCCACTCTGATCGGCGGTTCCCTGTTAGTCGACGCCGAAAACTGGATGGCCCACCCGGGCGCCGCCAATGCACTGCTAAGTATTTTTATGCACCGTAAAACCCCAGAGGAGTTTGTGATCCTCTCCGGCGATGTGCATTACTCCTTTAGTTACGACATCAGTATTCGTTTTAGACGCAGTAGTCCTAACATCTACCAAATCACCTGCAGCGGTATTAAAAATCACTTCCCTGAGAAGCTGTTACCGATTTTCGATAAACTCAATGGCTGGTTTTATGGCCACTTTTCACCACTTAACTTACTGACAAAACGTAAACGTATGTTGCTGCGCGGCAGGCGACCAAATGGTGAGCCGAGTAAACGTCTAGTGAATAAAAGCGGAATAGGTATGTTGGAATTAGCAGATGATGGTGCACCAACAAAAATTGCGGTTTTACATGGCGATATGAGCGAAACTCTGTTCGAACCACCCAAACAGGAATAACAGATTAAACGGGTTTATTATGTTTAACCGTTTCAGGCTGAGTGGCACCAGAGCCAGAATCCATCAAAGGCGTATTTTTGGATAACGCCTCATCGGTTTTAGCCGGTTTTGGCTGAGCCTGATTGAAAATCAGTGCTTCTGGCTGCGACTTATTCGACGGTTTTTCATACGCCATTTGATCCCAAATGATCTTAGGGCTTTGATCCCGCAGGGCATCGACTTCTGCTGTCGATGTGCCAGACGAACTTGGTTTCTTCGGTTCAATCACCGCACTCGCCTTACGGATCTCGGCGGCAATGTCATTCAGATAAGGCTGCTTAGTCCAGTCACCAAAATACATGGCCCCCACTAATACTGCAGCGCAAAGCAAGATAGAGAAGATCGCAGATTTGGTCATAATGGACTTCCTTTAAACAATCGTAATATGGCTCCCTATGGCAGAGACTCAGATACTGCAGATTGTATTCATACCATCACAGGGCCAAGCACACAATTGCACCCGATTATTTCCTTTAAACAGACTGGAAATAATGCTTTCCGCTGACTAAAACTCAAAACCTTGACATTGCATGTCGTGGTGCATCCCGCTCACTGGGTCAATAAAACGTAACCGCTGTGCCATCAACTTAAGAGGCGTCGCAAAGTTATCCGGCCCTTTGGGTAATAAGCTTGGATAAAATCTGTCGTTTAACAATGGCATACCTAAGCTTTGCATATGCACACGAAGTTGGTGAGTTTTACCGGTAATCGGGCTCAAATGAAATAAACCGACATCGCCTTTTATGGCCACTAAACTGATTTCGGAATGGGTATTTGCCTCGCCTTCCACGATTTTCATGGTAAAACTCGGGTCGCTCGGCTGCATACGGTTTGTTACCGTCCAGTGCAATGGCAAAGTTAAGCAGCCCTGTTGATATTGTTCAATAATCTCAGGAGTCAACTTGGCAATCGCTTGATAGTCTTTACGAATCGCATCGTCGATAAATAGTTGATGATAGAGCGCACGGGTTTCAGGCGCGACCGTCATCAGGATCACTCCAGCGGTTTCACGATCAAGCCTATGAGCGGGCGCGATAGTATCAATGCCAGTACGCAATCTTAGTCTATGTACCAAACATTCGTTCACATAGTTGCCACTTGGCGTCACAGGCAAAAAGTGCGGCTTGTAGGCCAAAATGACATTGTCATCTTGGAATAGGATCTGTTCTTCGAAGGGAATTTTCGCTTCCACCGGCACTTCACGGTAGTAATACACCCGCGCCGCAGGGCGATATTCAGTGTCCAAGTCGATCAAACTGCCATCCCGCCAATGCACTTTTCCGTCGAGGATCCGCTGACGCCATACATCTTCACCTATACGGGCAAAATGTTGTGCGAGAAAGGCAAACACTGTGGGTTTATCTGTGACATTCACAGGAAGCACTATGTAAGAAGGTTGGGCGGCGCGGGCAGATGCAGTCATATCACAAAAAAAGCGGCTATAGAAAGCCGCTATTCTAGCCTTTTTGTGGTTTTTCAGTCCACATGGGACTTGATGAGTTGCAGCACGAAGTCCAAGGTTTTATGGCAATCTGGCTGATTCACTAACACTAATTTATCTTTGTTATACATAGGCAAAACCTCGAGCCAGCGTTGGCTCACCCAAGCGGCGTCTTCCAAATGCACTTGAGAATAGAGCTCAAACAGATCGGGATTCACCTCATAAAATTGCTCTAATGCGGCGCTTATCAACTCAAATTCACCTTTAATCGGCTCTTCTTGCCAGTTACGGCAAGGTAAAGTACGTGCCATCCACAGCTTATCTTTGGCCTGCGCCGCTGAGAGGATGCTGACGCGTTGACGCCCTTCGAGCACTATGCTGAGTGAATCATCTTCTAGCTGATTAAAATCGATAATGTCACATTGGGTGGCAGTGGGATAACAGGGCGGACTACCACTGGGTCTAATGGTGGCAAAGGCGAGCACATACTTTCCCTTGAATACATCGGCCACCATGCGCAGATGACCGGGGTCAACCACGCGAACCTCCACCCGTCCCTGTGGCAGTAACAAGGCATCGCGCATGAGTAACGCCATTTCTCGTGTTTGCATAGCAACCTCCTGCCCCAAATAGAAGGAAACGAACTCAATGCATTCGTATTTCCTATTATTGTAGAGTGTAGCAGGTGAAAGAATTTCCTTCCTAAAGCCGCTGAGCGCACAAAGAAATTTGCGACCCCGCTATTTTGAATCAGGGCATTTCGACCACGTCATGTCAAACCCAGTTTTCGAGACCAAATCACTTCAACCTAGAAGTGCTCTAGCCGATCCAGCACATTTCCCCTCGCAACAACCGAGGCAAACTCCTCTGCAAGACGTTCACTCAAAGCCACAGACGTACGCCAATATTGCATCCGCTGCGCAGTGTCCAGTTGCTTAAAATCTTCACGGTCGGGGATTTTGCCAAAGGGCAATGAAACGACAAATTCGGCCGATGGCGCCAACACTAGCGCATTGTGATAATTAGCGCGACCTTGGCGCCACTTCAAGGATTTATCGAACCATCCTGGGCTGATGATCGGATAAAAATGCGGATACAACGTCAGCCCCTTGGCACGGGATAAAGGCAAATCAAAATGATAGTCGGTAATGCCACCATCGTAATACTGCCCATCGGCAACGCCTTCAATTTGGGACACTGGGGCAAGCAACAAAGGAATCGACCCCGTTGCTAACATCACAGCATCGACATTAGCCTCAGTTAATTCGACCTGCTGACTGGGTAAATCGTTGAGTTGCAAAAAGGGAGATGCTGCAGCTTGTTGGCTAAAGACCACACGCTCAAAATGCCAACCTAAACTCCGACGGCTCACTAAGTTGGTCGCCGCCGTCATCGCCAGCCCCGCCGCAAGCGGAAGCTTTGCCGTTAAACGATTTAAATGTTTAGCACGGCACACGACGAAATGACTGTGAATATGAGCGTTATTAACGATCTCACTACCACCACTGACGCCTAAAATCCCCTGCACTACGCCTTTAACTTGTGCACTGACGTCCTGCGGGGTTGGCATGCTGTCGTAACGCTGACCAATATAAAAATCCTCTAAGCGGCCATAGGCTGCGAGGGGATCTTGCTGCGCCAAACACGCTAAACGCCACGCCCCTGAAGAAGCGCCGAGTGTATAAAGCGGTGTTTGTCTGTCTTTGAAAAACTCAGAAAACAGATACTTATCTAACCCAGCGATACCAAGCCATTTAGGTCCACCAGAGGCGGCAAGTAGCTGGGTAAAATGCTCAGATTTAAGACCTTGTTCTGCCAAGGTCTTAAATGCCGTTGCTCCCGCGAGAAATCGTAACGCTGACAAATCTGTGTTCCTTCAAATCAATGCCATTAAAGCAAAATAACGCATTAAACCACGATGGCGCACGTCAATAAACAATTCATATCATCGAGTTAACTCAGCCGCAATGTGCATGCGACAACCTGTATTGTGCCGTACGAAGCCTCAAAAGCACGCAGGTCGATAGTGAGGTTTTCATCAATATATTCAACTGCATTTTAAATATTATTTAGAACACTAGGCTCTGAGTTAGCACATTTACGTCTAAATGTAACAATTGTTACAATGATAACCTTCTCGGCATCAGATTGTTATTTTATCTGCACACCTAAGTTCGAATATTGGGTTACAAACATCATTGAGAGGTTTTTATGCGTCTAGCCGTTATCGCATTGGCAGTGTCATACACACTGGTTATTCCAGCAGTCCAAGCCGAAGAGCAACAAACCGGCTTCGAAAAAATCGAGATCATAGGCTCACGCATAGCACTACGCACGGCAACTGACAGTGTTGCCCCGGTCGATATCATTACTGCCGAACAACTCGAATCAACAGGTATGACAGAAACCGCTAAAGCGCTGCAATTTGCGGCGCCAAGCTATAGCTTCCCATTCTCCTCGGTGACTGACGGTTCAGATGCGGTGCGCCCCGCGAGCTTACGTGGCCTGTCGCCAGACCACACCTTAGTACTCGTAAATGGCAAGCGTCGCCATGGTTCTGCCCTAGTACATTTAAGTGGCACTATGGGAAAAGGCTCCTCTAACGTCGATTTAAATGCGATTCCAATGACAGCGATAAAACGTATTGAAATTCTCCGAGATGGAGCCTCGGCACAATACGGTTCAGATGCGATTGCTGGCGTGATTAACGTGGTACTCAAGGACAGCGATCAAGGGGGAAGCGTCTCGGCGCAAGCCGGACAAACCTACCAAGGTGACGGTGAGCAATGGCGTGTAGGCGTTAACCATGGGATCAGTTTAAGCAATGATGGCTTTGTGAATGTCGCCCTCGAAGCGCATCACAAAGACAGCACAAACCGCGCAGGATTGGACCCTCGTCAACAGTATGAAAAATTACCCGATGGCTCAGCCGATCCCCGCGAAGCCACATTTAACCGTAAGAGCCACCACGTTGGTGATGCCGAATATGATAATGTCGGTTTATTTATCAATGCGGCTCAGCCAATATCTACCGACGGAAAACTGTATGCCTTTGGTGGTATTAGCCAACGTGAAACTAAATCGGGTGCTTTTTACCGTTTAGCTCTCGATGCCCGTAACTTACCCGAAGTGTATCCCGACGGTTTTTTACCGCAAATTAACCCCAAAATTATCGATTCATCTCTTACCCTAGGCTATGAATTCAACCTGAGTGACTGGGATATTGATACCTCAGTGGGATATGGTAAAAATTCATTTAACTATAATATCGTCAATACCTTAAATGCTTCCTTAGGCCCAGAAACTCCTACCGAGTTCGACGCAGGAACGTTATCGACCCGTGAAGCCAATATCAATTTGGATATTTCCCGTTATTTTGCCTTTATAAACGATTCTGAAATTCTGTTTGCGACCGGTGTTTCATGGCGCCAAAACGGCTATGAAATTGAAGCCGGAGAAGAAGATTCGTATATCAATGGTGGCTATAATGGCAAAGCAGCGGGTAGCCAAGGTTTCACCGGTTTTACCCCTGAGTCTGAGGTTGATGAAACGCGCGATAACACAGGCATTTATGCCGAACTTGAAAACCAATTAACCAACGAGTTTTACTGGGCGGCAGCGCTACGCTACGAAAACTACTCTGACTTTGGCGGCAACACGAGCTGGAAACTCGCGGGTCGTTACGATTTTACCGACAACTTAGCCCTGCGTGGCACTATCAATACAGGCTTTAGAGCGCCGAGCGTACAACAGCTGTACTTCAGCAATATCTCGACGTTATTTAATCCCGATCCAGTGACGGGGCAACTGGTTCCTATTGAATCAGGTACTTTCAACACCTTATCACCAGTAACAAAGGCACTTGGGATTAACGAGCTAGAACCTGAAATATCTCAATCATTTAGTCTCGGTCTTGTTTATACCAATAACACTGGCCTCGCGGTAACGCTCGATACTTACCAAATAGAGATTGATGACCGCATCATTTTATCTGGCGCTCTAAGACCTGCTGATAGCCCCGCGGTTGCGACCGCACTAGCAGGTACCAATGCTGATTCAGCACGCTTCTTCGTCAATGCCGTCGATAGCCGAACTCGCGGAGTCGATCTTGTTGTTAGCCAAGACTTTGATATTGGCACTTGGGGCGATTTACGGGCGAACTTAGCCTATGCCTATAATAAAACAGAGATCCAAGACATCAATCTACCCTCTATTTTAGGCGGATTAGACAAGAAACTCTTTGATAGTATAGAAAGAACCCGCATGACGTCTGCTACGCCGCATAACACGGGTAGCATTGGGCTGACCCATGAACTCGGGGATTTTAAAACCAATATCCGCTTAAACTACTTTGGTGACTACAGTGAAGGTTATTCAACGGGTGATGTGAACTATAGCGATCAGTGGGTGATGGATCTGTCGGTAAGATACGCCGCCACTGATGCGCTAAGCTTTACCGCTGGGGTGCAAAACTTGTTTGATGTGTATCCAGAAAAACGACCAGATAACAATAACTTCAATGGAATTTTTGTATACCCATTAACCAATACCCCCTTTGGCTTTAATGGTGGCTACTACTTTTTAGAAGCCAAATACACTTACTAAACTCGTTTTAGCTAAGTTTAATAATACTTGATGTAGAAACAGGTCATTCAATGGCCTGTTTTTTATGCCGACATGTTTAGACCTGCTTCCAATCGACAAAGCTTATGTCCTAACTGTGGTGATCGGATTATAATCTTTACCATTCGCCCATTTCACTTCCACCATGTCGAGTAGCCGATGATCGTCGATACCTTAAAAAACCGCCATATTTATCAATCCTTAAGCCCTCGGCTTGCGACTGCATTAGAACATCTAGCGACGACCGACTTTAGTCAGCTACCCGTAGGCAATTATCCCCTCGATGGCGACAATATTTTTGTGATAGTGAATGACTATCAAACCAAGCATAAGTCGACAGAACCCTTTGAAGTTCATCAAAAATATATCGATGTGCAATATGTTTTCAGCGGTGAAGAAGAGTTTGGTTACTTGCCACTAGCGGAGCAAACACCCTCGAAACCCTATTTTGAAAAACACGATTACGCCGAGTTTGATTACGAGGCAAACCAAGCCAATGCCTCTTATATCAAACTCAAAGCAGGCATGTTTGCGTTATTTTTCCCCGGTGACATGCATATGCCCGGCACAGGCGATATCGCCACGGCGGTGCGTAAAGTCGTGATAAAAGTGAAGATCTAAACCTTAAGCCATCTTTGCCGAACCTGAGCGTTCGATTTTTAGAGAAATAGCAACTGAAGAGCGCAGTGATATGCGCTTTGGCTATTTCCGATTAAAGCCAAATATTGCTAAAATTGTCACAAATTTAAAGGAGAGTCCCTGAAATGCCCATTTACGTTGTCGGTCACAAGATCCCCGATTCAGATTCAATCTGCGGTGCTATCGCGTTAGCCTATTTAAAAAACCAAATCGGTGAAGAAGCCATTGCCGCACGTTTAGGTGAATTGTCACCCGAAACTGCTTTTATTTTGGAACGTTTCGGCTTCGAAGCACCGGAATACAAAACCAGCTACGCTGGCGAGCAAGTGTATATCGTTGACCATTCAGAACTGACTCAAGCACCGGATGATATCGCCCAAGCGACTATCGTCGGGATTGTTGATCACCACAAGTTAGGCGATCTCACCACAGATACACCGCTAGAATGCTGGATCCGCCCAGTAGGTTGCAGCAACACAGTGATCAAGATGATGTTCGACTTTTACCAAGTCGCTATCCCTAAAAATATCGCTGGCATCATGATGTGCGCCATTTTGAGCGATACCGTGATTTTCAAATCACCGACTTGCACCACTGCAGACATTCGCTGCGTTGAAGCATTAGCTGAGATCGCTGGCGTTGAAGATTTCAAAGAACTGGGCATGGAAATGTTCAAAGTGAAATCAGCCGTGCAAGGCACACCTGCACGTGACTTAGTAATGCGTGACTTTAAAGACTTCAACATGAACGGTAACTTGGTCGGTATCGGCCAGTTAGAAGTAATCGACCTGTCAGTATTTGACGATATCAAGGCCGAGCTAGAAGCCGATATCAAAGCACTGAAAGTGGAAGGTAACCGCCACAGCGTTTTATTGCTGCTGACTGACATCATGAAAGAAGGTTCAGAGTTGTTGATTGTGTCTGACGATGCGGAGCTGACCCAACGTGCCTACGGTAAAGATACCGTCGATGGCAAAGTGTGGTTAGACGGCGTATTAAGCCGTAAGAAACAAGTAGTACCACAGCTACAAGCAGCATTCGCCTAGGCATCATATCGTCGCCGAATCGCAACAGTAATAGCGTATTAAGGCCGAACTCAGTTCGGCCTTTTATATTTTTAAGACAAAATTGATATCCTCAGTGCCTTAGCCCTGCTAATCACTGCAAATGAAAACGGGCATGAAACTTTGCTCATAAATCTATCCAATCAGAGAAGTTGGCGAGTATGATGGCCCAATCATTCCATTGATTTGATCACTTTCATCTATGCCAGAAGCGCTACAACATATCATCACCGAACTCACGCCTTGGCTGCAGCAATATGGTTATGTTCTGCTATTTGTCGCGATTGCTGTCGAGGGTTTTGGCATTCCGGCACCAGGACAATCCTTATTAATTGTCGCCAGTTTATTAGCCGCTACAGAGCAAATGTCACTGCCATTGGTATTAATCGTCGCTGCTTGCGGAGCACTCTGCGGTAACTGTTTAGGATATTTTATCGGCTGGCGCTTTGGCGACGTATTACTCAAAAAAGGGTGGATAAAGCCGCCATTGGAAAATAAAATCCACAGCGTTATCGGTCAATATGGCATTGCCGCTTTAGTGCTGAGTCGTTTTGTTGAGGGATTAAAACAGTTTATGTTTATCGGCTGCGGTCTCGCTAAAATGCCACTAAAACAATTTGTGATTGGCAATGCTCTCGCCACCAGCATTTGGGTGACGCTCTTTGGATTAGGCCCAGTGTTAATCCGCGATGAAATCGCTCCCATGCTGGCGTTTTACCACCAGCATAAGTACCCCACATGGGCCATGGTCAGCCTGATACTCGCCGCACTAATCACTTTTACTTGGCGCAGGTGGCAAACCAAAAATCCGCAGTAACAGCTTTGGAGTCTATTCTTCCGATTCCTTTTGGATTATCTCTATCACCTTATGAGCCTTAACAAAATGATCTAATTGATGAGTGTGTATCCACCAAGTCGCCGCTTCCATAAGCAACTCTGGATCATCATTTTTGTTCGCAAAGAAGGCGTAAAATGAGAGGCCGACATTATCACCTTGAGTCTCAATTTTTTTATGACAAACTGCGATGATTTTTGCTCTTAACTCAGCTCTCATATTGACTCATAAAGTTTATTCACCAGCTTATTAAATATTTTCAATGACATACAACACTAGATATATCGTCTATTGCTTACTCCATACAGCTACCGATCACTTTATGCCTTCAGTCTCAACCTTAGGTTGAGGTTCTGCGCCGTCATTTGGCTTTGATTCAGGCGCTTTAATTGGCGCGGGTGGCGCCTCAGTCGCAGCAGGCTTATCTTGTTCCTGTGATACGTTTGGCTCCTGCAATGGTGCATTAACCTTAGGTGTCGGTGAACTCTGCTCTTCAGGTAAAGGCTCGACAATAATCACTGGCTCTTGTGGCACAGGCGTTTCACCTTCGGTAGATGTTGCAGCTTCTGACTCTGGCGCTAAGGTGCCAAGATCTTGGTTCGCAGGGCTTTCCACCGCATGTTTAGGTAATTGATTTCGATATAAATCAATCATACGCATCACCTCAGACAAGGCTTTACCATGCTCTGGAGTGAGAATGCCGTTGTGCCCAGAGACGATTTCGTCAGACACGGCCAGTACCCATACGGCTTGCATATTGGCATCGGGGCAGGTTTGCACAGTACGACGAGCCTGCAGGCGAGCACGAATTTTCCAGCCTGATTGAGGCAGCGTCATCATACAGCCAGGGATTTGATCGTGCGCCATCAAGGCCGAAGGCATCTTCATTGGCGTAGTGCAATTGCCACCAGAGCATTTGTCAATATCGTGAGTAATAGCCCAAGAGTTCCCTACAGCGCGCTCGCCGTCCTTGATGTAATTGAAGGCTTCTTTCACTGCAAAATCCCCCTTCGATTGCAACACCACCATACTCGGTTTTTGTCTATCTAAGCTCACCAACGTATCTAATGGCTGATACTCTTTAGCAGGTACGGCAGGATTTAACAGTAAGAATAAATTAGGATTATCCTGCTGATTATCAATGGCGGCTTTGATGCGATCTTTACTCGCATGCAAAACAACAGCACCGCCAAGACTATGGCCAATCACAGTGTACCGCAGCAGTTTATGCTGTGTTACTAAGCTATCAAGCTTATCCAGCAGCTGTGATAGACCTAACTGCCCGATACGTTTAGCAACCCGTTTACGCTGTAAAATAGTGGGAAAATCTAAGGGTTCAATCCAACTTTTTGCATCATCTGAGCCATCGATCCAAAAAGGATCATATTTATCGCCCCGCCAGCCAACATACAAACCCAACAAGTTACGCTGGGTATCGGACGCGGCCATTTGCTGATAAAACTGCTCAAAGGCAATAAAGTTTTCATCCTTAGGCTCGGCGCTATGATGCCAGCCATGAACAAAAATCAATAATTCAGGGATCTGTGCAGGCTCTGGATGTAAAATTCGCGTCTCTAAACCTTGCCATTGCCTTTCGTCGTGGGGCTGACCTTTATCATTAAACTCAATCACATGAAAATTTTGCTTAGCGATATCAGGGCCGGGTATGTGGTAAGCCTGATCTGGAATAAAAGGAAGTAGGATGCAAAGTAATAACAACATTAAAAACAGTAACTTGTACTGAGTAAACTTTTTCAGGCTCATTTATAACAACATAATTAACGGCCAGGCTAGGCCAAAATAGACGTGCTGAAAGGGACTAACAGCAAAATTGACGAAATTATACGCTAACGCCATTAACCCAGCTAGTGCCTAAGTTGCTTTTCATCTGAACAGCAATGCTGTTTAACGCCAAGTATCGGGAAGCGTGACTTGGCTCCATAACTCTTGGCACAGCGGCTGACTATTGTGCCAGTCGCCGCCGTTAATCCATTTAACCAGCGTATCCCCCACCTTTGGATATGCGATTGGATTAGGCGATGCCGTTTTAAGCCAGCGCTTAACTATGTTCACATCGAGACTCATCATACTATCTGCAGCCGCTAAAAGTTGTAACGCCGCCACATTCGATAACTGCTCAAACTGGCCAATCAGTGGTTTGACTAAGAGTTTTTTACCTAAGGTTAATGCTTCGCTGGCAAGCTCAAAGCCCGCATTGCCTATCACACCACCGCAGCTGGCAAGATGTTGCTTAAACCCCTCACGATTAAAACCGTGCCATTTAATGTGCTCAGCAACTTGGCCTTTAGGTTGTTGGCTGTGATATACCAAAAACTGATAATCACTAAAGTGAGACAGAAAATGAGCAATCATATCCGCATCTTCAAAAGGCAAATAAACTAAAATCTGATGCGTGTGTTCGAATGGGCTGGCATCCACTTCGACAAAAGGCGGCAAAATAGGGAAGCCAAAATGATGCCAATGACACCCCAGCGCCACATCCACTGGTGCAAAATAATTGAGCAGCATCTCATTAAACCAAGTGCTACCGAGTTTTGGCACCGGATGAGTTAACGCCGCCTGATGGCTAATACCAATGGATGGCACGCCTTGGCGCCGCGCAGCCCAAGCCGACACAGGTTCAAAGTCGTTGAGTACTAAATCATAGCAACTGAGATCTAAGGCTTTAATATCTTTAAATAACGACAAGGACAAATTTTGTCGGACAGTTTGTGGCACATTCACGCGCCCGGAGTGCGTCGCAAACGTCATTCCCGCTTGAACGCGATAATCACCAAAGCACTCCATATCGAAAAACTGATCAGGCTTGCGCCCCGAAAATAGAAAGTCAACTTCAATATCTTGTTTCATCAATGCTTTAGCCATGACGCGTGCACGACTTAAGTGGCCATTCCCTGTGCCTTGAACTCCGTAGAGTATTCGCATTACGTATCCTTAAACTGATGAGTGAAGGAGAATTCCCACTAATGAAATGATTAACAGGCGCATATTTGAATTAAATCACTGGATGAACCAGCAATACCGACCCAATCCCTAATGAGGCTCCCGCCAGAATATCTAAGGGATAATGCACGCCAAGTGCAATACGTGAGCCCCCTATGCTAAAAGCCCATAAATACGCCACAGGAGCCGCCGCTGGATAGATTTGCGCCACGCTAGTTGCCATCACAAAGGCCGCAGCTGTATGACCAGACGGTAAGCTGAAGCGATCCGATGGTTCAAAACCACTCTCAAATCCCACTAATGCATGGCATGGCCGTGTGCGACGAATACTATTTTTCAATAGTAAATACAGAGGTAACTCAACCAAAAAACTCGCTAACATCAAATTAAATAGAGCCTGTCCTTGAGCGTGCGTCAGCATCAAACCCACGGACAAATATAAATACACATGCCCATCGCCACTCGCTGATACCCGCTTTGCATGGGCATATAAACCATGGTGCTGGGTGAAGCTCACGATATGGCAAAACATTCGCTTATCTAAGTCTGCAACGTAACTCAACATAAAACAGGCTCCTTGCTGGCATACCAGCGAGTTTTACTGCGATGTTCATCTGTACATTCTCTCGACGACGCTTAGAGTGCTTAGTCTGAAACCAACCGACTCACCAAGGCTCTATTCACGATTGAATTCGTTATTGACTGCTCACGGCTAATTTACTGTTTGCTATTGGTTAAACCTAAATAACATTAGCTAAAGCACTATTAGATAGCTTGAGACTAAGAAAGACCTGTGACGGCTAAGTGACATCTGCTCGAAGGTTTTATGACAAGAAGCATGGCTGAGGTTTTGATCTAGAAGGATTCTAGGGACGTTATGCTGGGGCTAAGGGATTTATTTAGGAATAGCGATAGGACTGAGACAGGATATTGTGTTGCTCTAAACGTTAATCTCAAGAGCAACACAATCCAATAAAACTTAGGCTGCGGCGGGAGTATTTGCCTTAGCACGGTAAATTTTTGTCAAATGGTAAATATTAATACAAGCAACAAACGCATTCATGCCGGCCACAGGCCAAGCAGAAATAAACACCCCATAAACCACAAACAGAGTGCATCCTACAAAATTCAACCATCGCAACCAAATGATATTCTTCATCATTAGAGAGATCGCCACCATTATAGAGGCAAAATAACCAATAATTTCAATCGTATTTACAGCTTCCATAGGCACCTCTCGAAGGCCCTCTACCGTCCATAAGCGTAACGGGGGGTCCATGCCCCTAAAGCAAATTAAGTTAAGTAAGTTAATTTAAACTTGGGATATAATACCAAAGCGCGCAACAGAGTTGTAATAAAAAACCGTTATTTAATGACCGATATCAAGTTTTACCGAATAAATTCTATAGTGTGACGAAAATTTACTACAGATGTGTTAACAGCCAAGTGGCAACAATACCGTGATTGATAACACTTTTCTTTTCAATAATCCCTTTTATACTGGCGTAAACTCGCTAAACTGTACGCAACGCGGATCAATAGGAGTGTAAATATGGAATACAACACCTCAGAACTATGTGACATGTACTTAGATGTCGTAGATGTAGTCGAGCCCATGTTCAGTAACTACGGTGGTTGTAGCTCTTTTGGCGGTTCTATTAGCACCATCAAATGCTTTGAAGACAACGGCCTAATTACCGAAGTCCTACAAGAGGATGGCCAAGGTAAAGTCTTACTCATTGATGGCGGTGGCTCATTACGCCGTGCGCTGATCGATGGCGCTATCGCAGAACTTGCGGTCAGCAACAACTGGGAAGGCATTATCGTTTACGGTTCTGTGCGCGATGTGGATGCATTGGAAGAGTTAGACATTGGAATTCAGGCCCTTGCCTCTATTCCAGTGGGTGCTGATAGCAATTCAGTGGGCGAAGTGGAAATTCCAGTCAATTTTGGCGGTGTGACTTTCTTACCCGGCGATCACATTTATGCTGATAACACAGGTGTGATTTTATCACCTGAACCACTCGACATTGAGTAATCTCACTGTTCAGTCAAGAAAGCCAGCTAAGCTGGCTTTTTTATTCACTATTTTCAGCGTTTCCCCATTGAATCCTCGCCCTACTCTGGCCACAATAGCTCGACTCTGGCCGAATAAGAATATCAATCTATGCCTGAATTTATTCCTTTTACCCATACCGATATCGCCTCACTCGTCAGCACAAGAACGGGCGAAACTAAGCTAGGCCAATGCGTCCATCTGGCCAATCACGAACACACGTTAGAGACCATACTTGCCACTGCAAAAGCCCACGGTGCATGCTTTGCCATTATCGGCGTTGGCGAAGATATAGGCCCACGTGCCAATTTAGGCCGCGGCGGTGCAACCGATGCGTTCACAACCAGTATGCGCCAATGGCTCAATTTACAATCGAATCGTTTTCTTTCTGGCGCCGAATGCCTAGTGTTAGGCCAAGTGAACACCGCCGATCTGCAGCAACAAACTACGAGCAATACAACAGCTAACAGTGACGTCACCTTAGATGAATTACGCGATGCAGTGGAACAACTCGATGAGCGTGTGATCCGTATCGTCAGTGCGATTTTAAAAGCGGGTTTAGAACCCATACTCATCGGCGGCGGCCACAACAATGCCTATGGCTTGTTGATGGCAACCTACGGCCACTACCAACGCCAAGTCGCGGCGGTGAATCTCGATCCTCATTCGGATTTTCGCCTGCTCGAAGGTCGTCACAGCGGCAATGGTTTTAGCTATGCAGCCGATCGCGGCGCCTTAGGTTGCTACCATGTACTGGGTTTACACGAGTTAAAAAACAGCGAAGCAAACCTAAGCCAACTCAGCGAATTTGGGGGCACTTGGCATAGCTTGCAACAAATTTGGGTTCGCCGTGAAATCAGCCTTAGCCAAGCTTTACTTGAAATCGCCGCCAAACTAAATGACACAGGTTTACCCGTAGGATTAGAACTTGACGTCGATGCTATCGCTAAAATGCCCAGTAGCGCTTCAACCGTTGCTGGTGTGCCATTGCTCGATGCGGCGCATTATGTCAGTTATATCGCTCGCCACTGTACATGTGCTTATTTGCATTTAGCCGAGGCTGCGCCAAGTTGCCACGAAGCTGGGATTGAAGCCGGATTCAGGGATGTTGGCCAAAGCATAAGCGAGCTTATCTACGCTTATGTGGAGGCTCGCATGCAATTTTTGGCACAATGAATATCACCAGTTGCACCCAACTGGGCGCTAAGCTATTCACCAAATCCTGATATTGTGGTCTAATGCCAGTCCATTTTACGTGGTCGCTAAGCACTTAATCCTACGACTGTTCAGGAGTGCCTCAAGCTAAGGCACTGCAGTTAGTTTACTAGCTCGATCACAGAGTGATAGATCAAAGATTCAGCAAATGCAGGCGATGGCTTACACTCGCAACTAATACATTGCAAAACAATAGGAACACATTGATGTCTGAGGGCGAATCTAAAAGTACCCACTTTGGTTACAAAACCGTAGAGGCCGATAAAAAGGCTGAACTCGTTGCCGGCGTGTTTCATTCTGTTGCCGCTAAGTACGACATAATGAACGATGTGATGTCCTTCGGCATCCACCGTTTTTGGAAACGTTACACCATTGAAGTCTCTGGCGCCCGCCCTGGCATGAAAGTGCTCGATTTGGCTGGCGGTACAGGTGACTTAACCGCAAAATTCTCTCACTTAGTGGGCGATAAAGGTGAAGTGGTTTTAGCTGACATTAACGATTCCATGTTAAAAGTCGGGCGCACTAAATTGCGCGACAAGGGCATAGTCAATAATGTCAGTTATGTGCAAGCCAACGCCGAAGCACTGCCGTTTCCCGATAACCACTTCGACATCATTACCATCGCCTTTGGTCTGCGTAACGTGACCGATAAAGATGCGGCGCTGCGTTCAATGAATCGCGTGCTTAAGCCCGGTGGCAAGTTATTAGTGCTAGAGTTCTCTAAGCCTCAGCATGAAATCATGCGTAAAGTGTATGATTTATATAGCTTCAAAGTCTTACCTAAGATGGGTGAGCTCATCACTAAAGATGCCGACAGCTACGAGTATCTGGCTGAATCGATCCGCATGCACCCAGATCAAGACACATTAAAACAAATGATGGTTGATGCAGGCTTTGAACAAGTCGACTACACCAACATGACCGACGGCATTGTCGCATTGCACCGTGG
The DNA here is from genome assembly GCF_025654025.1 of Shewanella sp. SM55. Taxonomy (NCBI): domain Bacteria; kingdom Pseudomonadati; phylum Pseudomonadota; class Gammaproteobacteria; order Alteromonadales; family Shewanellaceae; genus Shewanella; species Shewanella sp. SM55. The sequence continues at coordinate 150,500 of NZ_JAKKRS010000014.1, forward strand.
TTATAAATTCTAATGATGCCGCAAGAAGTTGTGCTGCTTGCCTGCGCCGCAATTGAAACGGGTCTGAAAAAACTTCAGGCCCAAGCGGGCGACGATTATTCGCGCCAGCGCCAGTTGCATGGCAAAGTGTTTCGTATCCAATTATCGCAGCTCAGCTGGCCATTCTATTTAGTGTTTGCCAAAGAGATCCAAGTACTGAGCCGCTATGAAGGCGATGTCGATGTCAGTCTACATGCCGATGCGACGACGCTTTATCGCGTGTCCGAAGGCGCAAACCTGACTGAACTAATCAAGCAAGATAAACTCAAGCTTGAGGGCGATCTCAATTTATTACAAAGCTTTAGCCAATATCTACGCGGTATCGAATTTGACTTTGCCGAGCCAATATCCCGTTATTTAGGTGATGGTCCCACTCACAAACTCATCTGTTCTAGCCATCAGGCAAAAGACTTTGCACTCGAAGTGTTGCGTAAAACCCGCTCCCACTTAGGGCAACTCGCAGTTGAAGAGTATCGCCTCGCACCGCACCCAATTGAGTTAATGCACTTTCGCGATCAAATGGATGATTTAGTTGCCGACACTCGCGCGATTGAACAACGGATTGCCCAATTAAGAGACCAAATTAAGCCATGACCTTTGCCAGTATCCGCCGCGGTTACCACGTCATCAAGACCTTACTTCAGTACGGGTTAGATGACGTATTGCCGCCAAAGATGACACCTTGGTACTTTAAGCTCGCCCGTAACAGCCTATTCTGGATCCGCAATAAGCATAAAAATAAGCCCGGTGGCGAACGCTTAAAACTGGCGATGCAGGAACTCGGCCCCGTTTATATCAAGCTTGGGCAAATGCTCTCAACCCGCCGCGATTTACTCAGCGATGAATGGGCCAGTGAATTGGCCATGCTACAGGACAAAGTACCGCCCTTTGATGGTGCACTTGCCCGCCAAGCGATTGAAGCTGAGCTAAAAGCGCCGATTGAATCGCTATTCGATGACTTTAATGAAACGCCACTGGCCTCAGCCTCTATTTCTCAGGTGCATACCGCGACCTTAAAATCTAACGGCAAAGACGTCGTACTTAAGGTGCTACGCCCGAATGTAGAAGCCAAGATTCAAGCCGATCTGCAGTTGATGTCGCAAACTGCCAAACTGATTGAATACCTCCTCGGTGAAGGTAACCGCCTGCGCCCTGCTGAAGTGATCGAAGATTATCGAGTCACTATTTTAGGCGAGTTAAACCTTAAGCTCGAAGCCTTAAACGCAGTCAAGCTACGCAACAACTTCCTCAACTCAGATGCGCTCTATGTGCCTTATGTGTATGAAGAGTTTTGCTATCCACGCCTGATGGTGATGGAACGTATTTACGGTATTTCTGTCTCGGATATTGCCGCCCTTAAAGCGCAAGGTACCAACTTTAAGTTATTGGCCGAGCGGGGTGTTGAACTATTTTTTACCCAAGTATTCCGCGATAACTTTTTCCACGCCGACATGCATCCGGGCAATATCTTTATTTCCCGCGATCATCCTGAGAACCCATACTACATTGGGCTCGACTGCGGCATCATGGGCACACTCAGCGAAGTCGATAAGCGCTATCTCGCCGAAAATTTCCTCGCCTTCTTTAATCGCGATTATCACAGAATTGCCCAGCTCTATATTGAGTCTGGCTGGGTATCGGAAAAAACCGATCTACAAGCTTTCGAACAGGCCATCAAAGTGGTGTGTGAACCTATGTTCAACAAGCCGCTCGACGAAATTTCCTTTGGTCATGTGTTACTGGAATTATTCCGCACTGCGCGCCACTTCGATATCGTAGTGCAACCGCAATTGGTATTGTTGGAAAAAACCTTACTCTACATCGAAGGCTTAGGCCGTCAGCTGTATCCACAGTTGGATTTATGGCAAACCGCCAAACCCTTTTTAGAGCAGTGGATGGCCGACCAAGTCGGTCCTAAAGCTATGTTTAAAAAGGTATCCACAAAACTGCCATATTGGGCTGATAAACTACCTGAATTCCCTGAACTAATTTACGATAATCTTAAGTTAGGCAGGAAATTGCTGAGTTCTCAGCAACAAATGCTAGATAAGTATTTGAAATATCAGCAGCAGGCACACAAGAGTAACTACTTGCTTATCACTTCTGCCGTTTTATTGATCTGTGGCACGTTATTGATTAATAGAGACGCTACACTATGGACCCCTTATGTTTGTCTAATTTCAGGCATGATATTGTGGTTTGTAGGATGGCGATCTAGGCCAAAGAATCGCAAATTTTAGCTAGCACTAATTAATCAGAGGTTCATAATAGAACCGATATCAATTAAGAGGATACCTTCATGGGTGGTATTAGTATTTGGCAACTGCTTATCGTTGCGTTAATCGTTGTCTTGTTGTTTGGAACTAAGAAATTACGCTCTTTGGGTGGTGATTTAGGTGGTGCGGTTAAAGGCTTCAAAAACGCCATGTCTTCAGAAGAAGACAAGAAGGCATTAGAAGACACCGAAGCGGCTAAAACAGCGCAAACAACTCAACAGGCGACTGAAAAGAAACCTGAGTCTAACAAAGAACAGGCGTAACTCTTTATGTTTGACGGTATCGGCTTTATGGAGCTGCTGCTGATCGGTGTTTTGGGGCTAGTGGTTCTTGGCCCCGAACGTCTACCGGTTGCGGTGCGTTCGGTAACGAGTTGGATCCGTGCGATGAAACGCATGGCGAACTCGGTAAAAGAAGAACTTGAGCAGGAGCTGAAGATCGAGCAGTTGCATGCCGATCTTAAAAAAGCCGAGAGCAAAGGTTTATCTAACCTCTCACCTGAACTCAAAGAGTCTATTGAGCAACTAAAGCAAGCGGCACAGTCAGTGAACCGCCCTTATCAAGTTCAGGATCCGTCAAAAGACACCCCTGAGCCTGAGAATCAAATTCACACTCCTGCTCAAGTGAATCCAGTTCAAGCTAGCCAAACTAATCCAACAGCCACTGTAGAGGCGAGTCAAACATCGGCTTCTCCCGCTACTTCAAGTGAGCCATCTCAGGGCGTGGATACCAGTTCTAACCCGAAAGCCAACGGATAATTCATGTCGCAACAGCAGCCACTTATCAGCCATTTGCTTGAACTTAGGTCCAAGCTGCTAAAATCCATTGCTAGTGTGTTATTAGTGTTCATTTGTAGTGTGTACTGGGCAAATGATATCTACCACTACATGGCAATACCTTTAATGCAATCTTTGCCTCTTGGTGGCAGCATGATTGCGACGGATGTCGCTGCACCATTTTTTGCACCTTTCAAACTAACCCTCGTTTTATCATTTTTTGTGGCAGTGCCCTACGTGTTATTTCAAATTTGGTCCTTTGTGGCACCGGGTTTATATAAACATGAAAAACGCTTAGTGATGCCACTGCTATTCAGCAGTACCTTATTGTTTTATCTCGGTATTGCATTTGCTTATTATCTTGTATTCCCTGTTGTTTTTGGTTTTTTTGCTAACAATGCGCCAGAGGGAGTTCAAGTTGCGACAGATATTACCAGTTACCTTAACTTCATTCTGAAGCTATTCTTTGCCTTCGGTCTATCCTTTGAAATCCCCATTGCCGTTGTTTTACTCTGCTGGTCAGGTGTCACTACACCTGAAGATCTCAAGCAAAAACGTCCTTATATCATAGTGGGCGCCTTTGTCGTCGGCATGCTATTAACCCCACCAGATGTGATTTCCCAGACTATGCTTGCTGTACCAATGCTGTTATTGTTCGAAGGCGGTTTATTAGCGGCTCGTTTCTACAGCAAACCAGATGACGAGTCAGACGAAGATACTGAACAAACAAACGACTAACGTCCTCGAAGGCGTTAGGGGAATAATATAATAAGGAACATTCTCATGCGCTTAACTCTTATCACGGCAGCGATCATGCTTGTATCTGTCCAAGCAAATGCCAGCATTGAACAACAGTTAACCCAATGTGCAACAACCGCCGATAAACTCGACCGCTTGATTTGCTATGACAAGCTAGCAGAAAGCGTAAAAGCTGACACCATTCGCACTCAAACGATACCGACTACAGTAGCAACAGTTGCAGTCCCTACGACTGCAGCAGCGATAGTGGCAACCGCCTCCCAAGCACCAGCGGCAAAAATTGCCGATGACTTTGGGATGGAAGCCAAGCGTGTTCAAGAAAATACTGTCGATAAGATTTATTTAGAGATTCAATCTATAGCTGAAGATGCCTACGGAGACATTAAAGTGACTTTCACTAACGGTCAGGTATGGAAACAAACTGATGGCCGTAAGTACAATGTTAAGCAAGGTGAAACTGTCTATATTGAAAAAGCCGCTTTAGGTTCTTTTTTAATGGGTACCGATGATCGCAATGCCAAGGTTCGGGTAAAACGCCTAAAATAATGCCCTCATACATAGATATCGCTGTCAATTTACTTGGCAGCGCACTCGAACAAGATACTGTATCGATAATACAAGCGGCGGCGGACCAAGGGGTTTCGCCGTTAATTGTTATTGGCAGCGATTTAACTGAAAGTGCGGCAGCCATTGCTGTATGCGAGCAATATCCTAATCAACTTTACTGCACTGCTGGTGTGCATCCCCACCATGCCAGTGGTTGGCATGATAGCTCAAACGCTCGACAAGCTGAACTCTGCCATGCACCGCAAGTGGTTGCCGTTGGCGAATGTGGTTTAGACTACAATCGTGATTTCTCCCCGAGACCTATCCAGCGCCAAGCTTTTATTGCGCAACTAGAATTGGCGATTGAACTTCAAATGCCCGTACTGATGCACGAGCGCGATGCCCACGAAGACTTTATCGCTATCCTGCGTGAATATCGACCTCAGCTTAATGGTGCGCTTTTACATTGTTTCACAGGCACTCACGCACAGATGGAAGCCTATATTGACCTCGATTTACACTTAGGCATAACAGGTTGGGTCTGCGATGAAAGACGCGGCCAAGAACTAGCGCAACTCGTTCCCTTTATTCCGCAGAATCGCATTTTAATCGAGACAGATAGCCCTTACCTACTCCCCCGTAGTATGCGGCCCAAGCCTAAATCGAGCAAAAACAAGCCCGAATACCTTCCTTATATCGCAAATTATATTGCAAACCTACGCGGAGAAGATGCGGATGAGTTTGCAAAACGTTGCTACCAAAATAGCTTAGCGTTTTTTAATTTGGATCGAGTCCATGCTTAACAAAAACATGCCACTCATACTCTTGCTGTGGCTATGGATATGCCCAACACAGGCCTTGGCAACCTTATTGAGCATTGACGAGTCAACCACGACGCCTTTAAACCTTACGCCTTGGTTAATGGTCAGCCACCCTACACCAGCAAAAGAACTGGCCGAAATACAAGCTTTGCCAAAAACTGATTGGCATAACTTTACCAATAAAGACATTCAAAAACTCAGCGGCCATGATTTTTGGCTCAGTTTCAGCTTAACCAGCCCTGACGAAACACTTTCGCGCATTTTAGCGCTAGATAACCCTTTGTTAGACAAGGTAACTATCTACCATTTAGTCAATAATAAACTCATGAATACTGTGCTGATGGGTGATATATTCCCCTATGAGGATCGACCATTCTTGAGTAATATTTTCCTATATCCTTTCAAGATCAACACAGATGACTCCCATACTTTCTATCTGCATATTCAAACGGAAGGTAGTGCTGCAGTACCATTAAACCTATGGTCTTCTAATGACTTAGCTCAAATTGCCGAATCTACCGCCGTTGAGCATGGATTCCAACTTGGTGTACTTGCCGCAATTGGCATTTTTAGCCTTTTTATCGCCATAGCATCGGGCTCATTCAGCTACAGCTATTACTCTGGCTATGTCCTTAGCATGACCTTACTCGTTGCCACGATTAACGGTTTTGCCTTCCGATTCCTCTGGCCAGACTGGCCGCTATTGCAGCAAGTTATGGTGCCGTTTTTACTGCCAATCGTTATGGCATTTGCGTTAATGTTTACTGAAAAAATATTACAGCTCAAATATTTAAACCGCCGTATGTTACTCACTTGTCGCTATAGTGCTGTGTATATCCTCTGTGTTGGACTCGCCACACCTTTTATACAATATGGAACGGCGCTCTATATCGAGATCATTTCCGTTGCAGTGCTCAGCCTAGTCCTGATGGTCTTTGCCATTACTCAGGCTATCAATGGCCATAAACTGGCACGTATGTACACTATTGGCTGGGTGAGTATGCTGACAGGCGCCTGCATCAGTAGCTTGCTTTATCTCAGCGTGATCGACTTAAATTTAAAACCGCAAACGCCTGTGATGCTTGGGCTGACTTTTGAAATTATCTTCATGTCTCTGGTGCTCGCCATCCGCTATAACGATGAGCGCAAAGCTAAACTACGTATCCAGCAAGAAGCCTTAAAGCAAGCACAGAAAATTCGTAGTGCGCGGGAAGAAGCCCTAAAAGCGGAAGCCGAGAGCAATGAGAAACTCGAACAAATGGTGCAAGAGCGTACTTTAGAACTGGAAATCACCCTCAGAGAATTGCATGAGGTGAATCAAAAGCTCACCGAACAAAGTACTATCGACAGTTTAACTGGGGTCAAAAACCGCAGTGCCTTTGATAAACGTTTAATCGCTGAAAGCCGGATCAGTCGCAGGCAAGAAACACCCATAGCACTGTTAATGCTTGATATTGATCGCTTCAAGCTGATCAACGACAGATTCGGTCATCTTGCAGGCGATCAAGCATTACGTACAATAGCTCAAACATTACAGCAGCATTTAAAACGGCCAACGGATCTAGTGTCACGTTTTGGGGGAGAGGAATTTGCTATCATCCTTCCTAATACAACTGCAGAAGGTGCGCTCCAAGTTGCTGAAACAATAAGAGACGCTGTTGCCTCTATTCATTTTGAATGGGAAGGTGAAGCGATACCTTTGACTATCAGTATCGGAGTCAGTGCCGATATAGTGACCCACGATCAACACAGTACTAAATTACTAGAACAAGCAGATAAAGCCCTCTACCAAGCAAAAAACGGTGGACGTAATCAAGTCAGCTTGTATTTGTCGGATCAAGCAAGACCAGTACCTAATTAGGAGTCAAATGTGAATATCATTACCAGTGCCTTCCCTCAGCGTAGAATGCGCCGCATGCGTAAACATGATTTTAGCCGTCGCCTCATGGCCGAAAATCATCTAACGGTCAATGACTTGATTTACCCAATGTTTATTCTAGAAGGCACTAATCGCAGTGAAAAAATAGCCTCTATGCCCGGTGTTGAACGCTACTCGATAGACTTGCTACTGAAAGAAGCTGAAGAACTGGTTGAGTTAGGTATCCCATTGATCGCACTTTTCCCTGTGACACCTGCAGAGAAAAAAACATTAATGGCAGAAGAAGCCTATAACGCAGATGCCCTAGTGCAACGTGCAGTGCGCGAGCTAAAAAAAGCCTTTCCACAGCTAGGCATCATGACTGACGTGGCACTAGATCCTTTCACCACTCACGGTCAAGACGGCATCATAGACGAAACGGGTTATATCCTTAACGATATCACCACCGAGATTTTAGTGAAGCAAGCACTGTCACACGCCGATGCTGGAGCTGACATCATTGCACCATCGGACATGATGGATGGCCGTATTGGCGCGATTCGCCAAGCATTAGAAGCGGCAGGGCACGTCAACACCCAAATCATGGCTTACTCGGCAAAATACTCTTCAAACTACTACGGTCCATTCCGTGATGCCGTAGGCTCAGCGGGTAACCTCAAAGGTGGCAATAAGCATAGCTATCAAATGGATCCAGCGAACAGTGACGAAGCTTTGCATGAAGTCGCACTCGATATCCAAGAAGGAGCCGATATGGTGATGGTTAAGCCAGGTATGCCGTATTTAGATATAGTGCATCGCGTTAAAACTGAACTTGCAGTGCCAACATTCGCCTATCAAGTCAGTGGTGAATACGCCATGCATATGGCAGCAATCCAGAATGGATGGTTAGCCGAAAAGGCCATCGTCATGGAATCCCTACTTTGCTTTAAACGTGCAGGCGCAGACGGTATTTTAACTTACTTCGCTAAACGTGCTGCCCAGTGGCTTAAAGAAGCTTAAGCAACCTAATGCGAAACTAATGCAAAAGCACCACCTCAAAGCAGCCTTCTGGCTGCTTTTTTTTATCGATGAATAGTGAAAAATCTGGAAGTAACGCTTGTGTATTGAGGGGAAGAAAAGACTCGCCAACAAAGCTAATAGCAATACTTACAGTCGGCAGCATTGCTATTAGTATAAATAATGTTCAGATTACAAAAGCAAAAAAGCCAGCTTATTCAGCTGGCTTGATTACATCTCAATGAGATAATTAGGCGCTTGGCGATGACCTACTCTCACATGGGGAGACCCCACACTACCATTGGCGCGTTTGCGTTTCACTTCTGAGTTCGGGATGGGATCAGGTGGTTCCACAAGGCTATTGTCACCAAGCAAATTCTTTATTCTAGGGTTAAACACTAGATTGTAATGGTGCTGATACCCAGAATCGAACTGGGGACCTCATCCTTACCAAGGATGCGCTCTACCGACTGAGCCATATCAGCAATTCTATACTAATCAATTAAGATTATTTAAATTAGGTGCTTGGCGATGACCTACTCTCACATGGGGAGACCCCACACTACCATCGGCGCGTTTGCGTTTCACTTCTGAGTTCGGGATGGGATCAGGTGGTTCCACAAGGCTATTGTCACCAAGCAAATTCTGTTTATTACCGTGTCCATCTCTGGACCACGTTAATAATAATTCGGAAAGCTGATTTGCTTTGTTTGAGTCCACACTTCATTAAGTGTTTATATTCTGTCTAAGTTCGCTTAGCAAAACCCATCT
>NZ_JAKKRS010000015.1:0-142467 GCF_025654025.1 Shewanella sp. SM55
GCGTCTAAGCATTTTCTTTTTAATTAACTTGCCCGCTTTATCGACGCCAACAGCATGAAAAACAGACTTTGCGATATCTAAACCGATTGTAGTAATCTTCATAGGTGGACCCGTCCTCTTTCTGATGAGTTTTAGCGACTACATCGTGGCCCATTGCGAGGCCGATTAAAAGTGGATGGGTCCATTCCATTATCCATGACCGAACTCACGCACTCTTTATTAAATCAAGAGCTCTATTCGCCCTGCGGCAACTCCGAGTGGAGGTGTATTCCTTGGAGTTTTGAGTCGTTAGATAGCGATTGAACAGCAAAAAATAAGCGCGAAAAATGAGAAAGCTAAAACGATATCAAGTGATTACCCATCAAACTGTATAAAAAACCGCTACCGCAAAAAAGCAAATTCCTATAGCATCATTTATACCCATTTACATGGATGTGGCAGTGGCCATATTTGAGATTTAGTCAACAAGCGATTTATGCCCTGCAAACAGCGCAGCGCATAAATACTAAGACGTTAACTGCTACCTAGAATTGAGATTATGCGCGTAAAACTAAAAAAGATAGCCGACAATTTGAGCGATGAAGAACATTCATCTATCGCGGATGAAATACGCCAAGGAAAAATCGATGGTATATCTCTATCATACTTAGGTGGTGCTTTTGGTCCTACATGGTCTGCGGGTAACGATTACAGTTTAGATTTCCTGAAACACTATTCGGGCATTAGAGCTTTAGAGATTTTTCTTCCTGCGCTAACAAGTATTGATGCTATTGCTGAGCATGTAAACGATATAGAGTTTTTGAGTCTGGGAGAGCTTAATAAAAAAACTGTATCTTTAAGGCCTCTATCAGATCTGAATAAGTTAAATTCTCTGAGTTTGGTCAAAAATAAGAAAGATATCGATTCTATAGCTACGCTCACTAGCCTTAGAGACCTAACCCTTTCAGGGTATCAAGAAAAACAAATAGAGCATGTTGCCAGTCTGAGTAATTTAGAAAGTTTATATTTGGGTTTCGGCACATTTGAAGACCTAAATGCTATTAAAGGATTATCTAAGTTAACAAGCCTAGAAATACTTTGGGTAAAGAAATTACACGACCTAAGTGCCCTGGAAAACCTGACATCTCTTGAGATATTGCATTTAAGTACTCTAAAGCAAGTTACATCCATTCCAGATGTTTCCAATCTAAAGCACCTTAAGAGCTTGGTCATGGATACCATGAATGGACTTTCCTCTTTGTCAGGTATTAAAGGTAGCTCAATTAACGAATTGGCTGTAATTAATTCGAAGATAGATCCTGTATTGTTTTCTGAGCTAAATAATAGTTTGCCAGTGCTGCAGCGGCTTGTACTTGGTCTCGGAACTAAAGGGAAAACAAATGAAGCATCTAGTTTCTTTGATAGTTCCGTTATATGCGACACATTTAATGATTTAAAATACAGTACAGCCAGAGGCTATAGAATTGAGTTCTGCAGTTAACAAGGCGCTGCTGTCGAACAAATTTTCCGCTGCGCTCCGCAGAGCGCGGCGTTAGGCATACACAATGAGCCGTAGATACCTTAATCTTCAAGAAGCCAAGTCGGCGCTTAAGCGAGGGAAAGCAGTTGAGTGCTTTCTTGGTGGCTGTGAACGGGATGGCCGTGCTGGTATTCAGTGGCTAAGCGTTCGAGGTCCCAAATCCGAAATAGATGTTTCAGTTTACGAAACTGCTGATTTGGGTGATGAATCATTCCTTAATATTTATGAGTTTGGTCCACTAGATCCAGACCTAGAGCTAGAGGATGCCAATGAGGTCAAATCATTCACTTCATTTGGCCAAGCGATAGAGTTTATTGAGCAACGATTCGCAGGATCATCTGAAAGGTTATTGAACGAGTTTATGATTCAAGATGAATATGCCGACTATATTTCGAGGGGCCGGAAGTAGAAATGCCTAACAATCGCAGGCACAGCGACGGCCTTTTCGTTGCAGCTCCGCCTTCACTACAAAGCCGCGCGTGCTGCGGGCGTTAACTTTATGGAAGAACTATGCACCCTCAAGCACCGCTTAAATTTTGCTATCAGGCCCTTACAAAAAAGGCGGCAAGCTATTATCGCTGGTGGGTTATCGGCACTATGTTACTTGTTCTTGCTGCATTCGTTGGTGTTACAGCTTTTGAAATGGCTGAGTGGTTATTATTTTTAACCTTTGTCCTTGCAGGGATGGTAATGACTATCACAACGCTAAGGCTTTTCTTAGTGAAACTATTTGAAGAGAATGCTGATGCGATTAATCTGTTCTCTAGTTATTTTCCGTCTCTGCTAGGCACCCGTAGATTGGAGTTAGCTTGTAAGATAACAAATTCAGTTTATTACGGAGTGTTTTATCTTTGTTGTTATTTCTTGTTGGCAGCTATTTTTTTGTTCCCGCTGTCTTTAGTTGTAGAGTATGCAAAAAGTTAACAAGGCAAGTCAGCATCGCACCTTCGGTGCTGGACTCGCTAACGCTCGCCGCTTGCGGCGTTATGTTCTCAGGGAGAGGTTGTGAATTTGGAGCACTTTTTACGAGCCGTGTTTATTGCTATAGCAATATGTTTTGTTCCAATTATGCTGTTTTACTGGAGTAATGAATCTGACTTAATAACAATGGATTTTAAATACTTCTATGGATCAATACGTTTTGTTTTAGTGTTCTATTTTATATTCTCAATTATTGGATGGATGTTAATTGGCTTTCCTGTGCATTGGGTGGCAGTAAAGTTCTTTAATCAGAATAAATGGTGTTATTTTTTAGGGATTCTAGCTTTCGGTATTCTGATTTCACTACCTTCTATGAAAATTGAATTGTTTTTGTTTTATGCAGGTATTTCGGGATTACAAGCAATCTTATTTTTGTGGTGGTTAGCAAGAGAACATAATAAGTTGCTTAAACGGACGTAAAACAGTTGGCTTGCGTTTGTAAGGTGATAACCCATAGGAATTTTAATCCGAACTCCACGAATTAGAGTAAAAAAACTAGCTCACTTTTGTACAAATGTGAGTTATAATATTCTGTGGAAATGACTATTCATGTAACATTATTCAGTCGGTTTTAATTCGCGAAATAAAAAGAGCATTAAGGATGAACTTAATGCTCTTTTTTATGGATAAATGCCTGCTCAAACTGTATTGCGGTAATGGGTTTACCGTAGAGGTAGCCTTGGCCTAAGTCGCATTCCTCGTGGCGAATAAAGGCATCTTGTTCTAGGGTTTCTACGCCTTCGGCGATCACTTCCAAGTCCAGTTTCTTACCAATGGCAATAATTGCCTTTGTTAACTCTCTATTTTGTTCGTTTTCTTCGAGTTTACTAATAAAGCAGCGATCGATTTTTAAGGTGTCGAAAGAGTATTTTTGTAGATAACTTAAGGATGAGTAGCCTGTGCCAAAATCATCTAGGGAGATGCGGATACCGAGTTCTTGTAGTTTTTGGATGGCATTGTGGGCAATATGTTCATCCTGCATCAGCATGCCTTCGGTAATTTCAAGTTCTAAGGCGGTGGGTGGCAATTGATAGAGGGTGAGTAAGTCGGCTATGTGTTCGCTAAAGCGGGGATTGCGCATTTGCAAAGGGGAAATATTGATGGCGATTTTAAACTCTTGGCCTACCTCGCGACACCATTTTGCCGCCTGAGACAGCGCGGTATGCAATACAAAATTGCCAATATCAATAATCTGGCCATTACGTTCAGCTAAGGCGATGAATCTGTCTGGGGCGACATTGCCAAGGATGGGATTATGCCAGCGCAGCAGGGCTTCGGCACCAATCACTTGCTTCGTCTTTAAGTTAATAAAGGGTTGGTAATGCAGGCTTAACTCGTTCTTGTTCAGTGCATCGACCAAGTGGGATTCCAGTTGATAGCGTAGGTTTAAAGCGGCTTGCGTATCTTGATTAAAGAAGCTGTGAGTTGAGCCATCAGCCTTGCTGATCGTCATGGCCGCTCCGGCTTTTTGCAGCAGGATGGCGGCATCGATACCATCCATAGGCGCTTGTGCTATGCCCATGCTCGAGGGAATCGTGATTACAAAATCAGCCACACCAAAGGGCGTGTTACAGCAGTTAAGCACTTTATTGATGAGTTTATTGGTTTCGTTATTCGAAGGTTTGTGGGCTTGAATAATCACAAATTCGGCGCCAGCGATGCGGGCGATAAAGGTGTTTTCATCGGTATAGTGCTGTAAACGTTGGCTGAGAATAGTGAGAATTTTATCGCCAATCAGGTAACCATAACTGTCGTTGATGGATTTGAAATTGCGCAGCCCAAGATAGAGTACTGAAATCTTTTCTTTGCGATTAACTTCTTCGAGCATGATAGACAGACTATTAATCAAATTGATGCGATTGGGTAATCCCGTCAGTGGATCATAGCTTTTATGGTATTCCAGTGAGGTTTCGGTGGAGGTGCGGTTTTCGATTTCTTTGATGAGCTTGCCGCTAAGTTCGGCGAGTTCATGGGTGCGCTGTTGTACTTTTTGCTCTAGCTGCTGATTGTGCAGTTGTAGCTTAGCCTGTTGATAAAGGGTGACTAGGTTAGCTTCGATACCATTTTGAAACCGAGCGAGTAAGCTGCGAAAAGATTGGGGGTAATTATGCTCTTGGCTATCGAGCATGCAGATAGTGCCAAAGGCACTGCTATCTGGCCAACGTAAAGGTAAACCACAGTATGCGATCATGCCGAGTTTAATGTCAGGATTTTTGTCCCAGTTTTTATCCTTTAGGGCGTTAGGAATGTGGAGTTCCTTACCTTCTTTGATCACTGTTTCGCAGTAAAGCCCGTGGCCTAAACTGTCTTTATCATGTTTTTTATAGGGATTACCTTGGGTGCGGCTCGAGGTAAAGACCTCAATATCGGTTTGATGGACACGCATGATCAAAGCGGCGGGGGTGTCGACTAATTCAGAGAGCAAATCTAAGGTTTGTTGCCAGTTATCAACCATTTCTTGGGGAACAACGATTTTGTCTGTGTCGATAGCAATGTCGGCAAATAAACGATCTTTTTGAGACTGGTTAATGGCGAGGTTGTATGGCATGAATGCTCAGTCCTAGAGGCGCGATACTATTCATAAACTATAGTCTTTTTACTCATGATGTGAGTCTTTTCGGTAAATTTAGTTACTGCAAAATCTCGGTTCTATCTTAAATGCTGCGCTGTTAGATCTCTTAAGTGTTAGGTAAGAATTCAACGGTACTCTAACACTAAATGTTCTGATTTTTGGATTTATTAGTGAATAACTATCTGAAATATAAAGTTATGATGACATTTATGGATTTTGCTAAGGGGCATTTAATTACGCCGCTTTTAGTGTTTGCAGTGATCATAGTGGGGCTTGAATGGACTCACGCTGATATGAAAGTTGCGACTTTGTTATTTCATTGGCAAGGGGGCATCGACTCTTGGCCATTGAGAGGATATTGGTTGACCGAAGATTTACTGCATGTCACTGGGCGTAACTTTGTCATCTTGCTGGCGGTGAGTGTCGTAGTCGGCATTGCCTTTAGTTTTCGAAGTGACAGGGTAAAACCGTACCGCAAGGGCCTGATTTACCTATTTAGTAGCGTATTGGTGAGTGTGTTGCTGGTCCGAATTGGCAAGAGCGTTACTCACATGACCTGCCCGTGGGATGTGATTGAGTTTGGCGGCCAGATGATACATTCATCCTTGTTTTCTCGTTTACCTAAAAGTGCTGAGTTTGGTCAATGTTTCCCGGGTGGCCATGCCAGCGGCGGGTTTGCTTGGGTTGCCTTGTATTACGTGCTGCGTGAGTATCGCCCGCATTTAGCTAAGTTTGGATTAATCTTTGGTTTGAGTTTAGGCCTAGTATTTGGCATTGGCCAAGAGTTACGCGGCGCCCACTTCTTGAGTCATGATTTATGGAGTTTAGCCATAGCATGGACGTCCGCTAGCTTACTCTACTATGTGTTTTTTCTGCACTCGCCTGCGTTTAGAAAGTCTAAATTGGTCGCTTTGGGTCAAATGTTCAAGGTTACAAGTAGTGGAATATCGCAAAAATAACGAGCTGTGAAGCTAAAGCCCTGAGTCCTTATTGGGTTCAGTGTTTTTTTATGGCTTAAAATCTAAATTCGAAGCGCATATCAGGTCTGCGTAGGCGAGATCTTTCATCTAACAGTTGGTTTTTTTCGTTGAGTAGGCTGTTTTTCTGTTTCAATAAGTCAGCCTTGTCGGTGAGATTATTGATCTTGCCATCAAGACTGCTTATTTCTCTCTCTATGGTATTTAAGCGATCGGCAATCTCAGTTAAACGTTTGTTGGTCAGGTATTGTTGATGGCCTTGGTTATAGCGCTCAACAAACTGGTTATTACTGCAAACCCCATAATAACTTTCTCCTGCTAAGCCTACGCGGTAGCCATTTTCTGGCACGCAGTAACTGGCTAACCCTTGCTGGTATCCTTGTTTCCACTGCGCGGTATCGACACTGAGATTAAATTCACGACAATCTTTTTGATATTGATTTAATTGCCCAGAACTTGTCCCACGGTTGCCATCGGCAAGCCCAAGGGCAAACCAATCACTATTGGCGCATTCTTCAATAGATAAGCTGCTGCATTGAGTCAGGGATAAGACTGAAAGTGCGAGGAAAATGCTGGGATAGTGCATGGATAAGTTCTCTATATGTTGTGGCGTTTAGGATAAAGGCTCTTATGGGGGAGATCTAGCTATATATACCGCCGTTTATACGGTCATAGATGCGTTTTGTTGGGCTGAATCCATCACAGTTTAGCGGATGAATACATGATAACCAGCTGATATTGTGTTAGTTTGTGGTTAACACTTTAAATGTCTGCTTTGGTGCTCGCTATGATTTCACTTATTTCATCTGCGTATTCAGCTTCATTACCGGCAGTTAAGTCGGCTCATCAATCCCTTGATACCGCCGAGCCAAGCGGACTTAAATCCTTTACCTATGGTGCATTAGGGCTGGCGGCTCCTAAAGCTGAGGTCAGTTTTGATGGCACTGCAAGGAGTAAAATACCTGAGCCTAGTGCGGATGATGTAGATGACGTTAAGAGTTCAAACGACACTTATTACAGTGCAGGCCAAATATTGAAAGCGGCGGCGACCGTGGGCAGTGTGATTGCCTTGTTTGTTTGAGTTAAGTTCCTGCACCAATTTAGCTATGGGTATTATTTCAACTGGCTTGAATTGGTATATTCGCCGCGGAATATGGCTTGTTGTTTTGAGTCTGGTTTTATTGGGGTGAGCATAAAAGAATATTCTTTTAGTTAAAGTGGTATTTTCAGTCTCTTTCTTTGCCAACGCGCTGAGTAAATCTGGTATTGTGTTTAACACGCAAGTGCATTAGTTTTTACTTAAAATTCGTTTAACAATCCTAAACTATATTCATCAAACTTCCGCTGGAGACCGCTTTTGTATGAAGATTTGCCCGCAGTATTCCATATCATGCCTAAGTAAGGTATAAGGGCGCTATGAAAACTCCGAAACGAATCCAACCCCTGGTTGATGAAGGACTGGTCGATGAGGTCATTAGCCAGTTAATGAGCGGTAAAGAAGCGACTGTGTACGTTGTACGCAGTGGTGATGATATCCGCTGTGCCAAAGTCTATAAAGAAGCGGACAAGCGCAGTTTTAAGCAAGCTGTGTTATATCAAGAAGGCCGAAAAGTCCGTAACAGTCGTCGCGCGCGCGCGATGGAAAAAGGGTCTAAATTTGGCCGCGATCAGCAGGAAGAAGCTTGGCAAAATGCTGAAGTTGAAGCTCTTTACCGTTTAGCGAATGCGGGTGTACGTGTGCCAACGCCTTACGGCTGTTTCGATGGCGTGTTGCTGATGGAGTTAGTGACGGATGCCGAGGGCAATGTCGCGCCGAGATTAAACGATGTCAGTATGTCGGCAGAAAAAGCCTTGAAGGATCATGCGTTGGTGATGACCTATGTCAAACGTATGCTCTGTGCGGGGTTAGTGCACGGTGACTTGTCTGAGTTTAACGTGTTAGTTGATAGTGAAGGGCCAGTGATTATCGACTTACCTCAGGCCGTCGATGCCGCTGCAAATAACCATGCTAAATGGATGTTAGCGCGTGATGTGAATAACATGACTCAATACTATGGTTTGTATGCTCCTGAGCTGTTAAAAACACAATACGCCAAAGAAATTTGGGCCCTGTTTGAAGCCGGTGAATTGAAGCCTGAAACGCCATTAACGGGTGAGTTTACCGAAGTGCTGGTTGAAGCCGATGTTAGTGCGGTCTTGGAAGAAATCCAAGCAGCCTTTGAAGAGGCGCAAGAGCGTAAGCAGCGGATCCAAGAGGCAAACGAAGAAGACTATTAATCGTCAGTCGTTGTTTTTCACCCATAAAAAAGACGCTCAAAGTAGCGTCTTTTTTATGCTAAAAATTAAGTGAAATTATTATTTTTGTTGTTGATTTTATTATTGTTATTTAATTTTTGGCGTTAGCCAATCCTTGGCTTAATCCCCGATGGAAGCTGGGGCCATCCTTATTGCTACAAACAAGCTAGCAATCATCGAACAGTGTAATAAAAGGACAAGAGCTGAGAGAGAAATATGTTCATGACTTGGGGGAGCACAATTCACATATTTAATCTTTGGGGAAGATAACTCCCTCAATCCTTGCCGAAACCTTGGTCACTCCTCAGTCAATCTATGTAATACCAATCACGGCCTTCCTTGGCGCACTACACTCATTGCAGTGCTGGATCATCATTGATCCTGTGAATAAAATGACAAGGCCAGAGAGAGAAATATGTTCATGACTTGGGGGAGCACAATTCACATATTTGATCTTGGGGGAGATAACTCCCTCCCTAGTCTTGTCGAAACTTTTGCATTGTCCCTATCCGTTTGTTGCTGTTAATACTATTTCCCAATCTTCGCTGGGTTCATCAATTTGGACGACAAGGCCGGACTAAAAAGGGCGCTGTTATTATTGTTGTTAGCACATCTTTTACATCGTTAGCGTTATCAGCAGGGCGATATGCAATCTCGTCCGGCCTTGTCTATTCGGGCACGTTTAGCTTGTTGTACAGGCTAACCTATCGTGCGTAGCTCTTGATTGAGCTGTTTAATTTTTTTCTGTAGCTGGGCAATCTCACTCATTAATGCGCATTCTCTTTGCTGGGGTTGCAGATCGCTTTCTCGCACCCATTGGTAGACTGCCTTGGCAGATAAACCGTATTGGCGTGCAACATCCGACAGTAAGCGACCTTGTACTTTAACCTCGGTGATAACATGTAGCTTGAGACTATTTTCTGCGATTCCCATGAGCGTTCCCTCTTTTACTGCCTTCGAACCAAAATATGACCGTTTGCGTTGCCTTTTATTGATGATAGTGACGCTGTTCTAAATCCCACTGGCTCAGACCTAGATGGCGCAGACAAATCCATTCGTGGCGACATAGTGCGATAAAGTTCATGACCGTTTTCATACTTCCTCCTTCATGACCCTAAATACTCGAGCCCATTTTCTGTCTCGATAGGTCCATTTAATTTGGATTAATCCTGTTGAAGTCGACTCTAGTTTTTCGGCGATGTTTACCGCGTCTGACTGTCTACTCACTTAGTAGTATGTAAAATTCGTGCCAATATTCTAATTTTTATTTTAACCTTTTAAATCATTGGATTGCGCCTTCGATTAAAACAGCGTTATTTTTTAGTGCCGCCAATAAAGGTGCAAGGTGCACTATTTCGGTGCCATAGACTTGATATGACATTGGGCGGTACAAGCCATCATTGAAGCCCGAAATCTGTATCTTTGCTGACTAAAATCTGGATTAGCATAATTGAAGATGGATAAAGGATTGTCTCCAGCGCAATTGCTTATATACTGCCTGCTTTGTGGCAATCCCTAGGTCATTCGTATTACCTAATGGACGTGATATTTCTTGCCCTTTTGAGCGGTATTCACAGTCATCAATCATATAAAGAGGTTATAAATGATGAAGTGTTTTCAGGCAGTGCAATCTAAACCATCCCTGTTAGCCATAGTGGTATTGACGACTGCGCTAGTTGCATCGGGTTGTACAACAATCAATCCCTATTCAAACGAAGAACAAACCGCTAAAGCGACCAGTGGCGCATTGATTGGTGCCGTCGCGGGTGCCGCAATTGGAGTGGTATCTTCGAGCAAGAGCGACCGCGGTAAAGGTGCCTTAATTGGTGCAGCATCGGGCGCTGCAGTCGGTGGTGGTATTGGTTATTACATGGATGTGCAAGAGACTAAATTACGCCAACAATTAGCCTCAACGGGCGTGAGTGTGACCCGTAACGGCGATAACATCATTTTGAATATGCCTAATGAAGTGACCTTCGGCGTAGATCAAACCGAGTTAAGTGACGGTGCTAAACGCGTGCTGAATTCAGTGGCGGTTGTGGCCAAGGAATACAGCAAAACGCAGCTCAACATATTAGGTTATACTGACAGTAGTGGTTCAGACTCTTACAATTTACGTCTGTCACAGGTCCGTGCTAGCGAAGTGGGTAATTACTTGATGAATAAAGGCGTTGCCTCTGCCCGTGTAAAATCAAAAGGTATGGGTGAAGCGAGTCCTATTGCATCAAATGCCAATGCAAATGGCCGCGCACAAAACCGCCGCGTTGAGATCGTACTAATACCAACGGGTAAATAGTCTGGTCTAAGCACAAAGTTCTCGCTGAAAAAGTCGCCTTGGGCGACTTTTTTGTTTTCAGTGATGGGCTAATTGAATGATTAGCTTGCTGTGCTTCAATTAGACAATTTGTCCTTTATGAAGCGCACCTTGAGTGACCTGCACCACAAACATATCACTGCTAATTACCTTGGGATGAGTTCAGCTTGATCCCTTTATCGATTTCACGTTCTGTATGGGAATAAGTCCCAAGAATGACTTTTAGTGTCTAAAGGAGAATATGACTATGATAAGCAAAAATGTGTTAGTAGCCTTGAGTTTAAGTCCTGTCATCATGGTGACAGCTGTACAAGGAGTGCCGATGAAAGCCGAACTGACCACAGGAGTCGCGCCGATAGAACTGCGCGCCGCAGGCAGTTTAAAGGCTGCGATGAGTGATATTATTGCTGCTTATCAAGCACAGTCGCAAATGAGTGTTGTAGCGCAATATGCGCCCTCAGGTTTATTGTTAAAACGCATTCAAGAGGGCGAGAAAGTTGATATCTTTGCCTCGGCAAATATGAAACATCCACAGGCATTAGTGGATTCGGGTCAGGGCGAAGCGGTGCAAATGTTTGCCCGTAATCAACTCTGCGCAATTACCCAAGACACAGTTCAGGTGACGAGTGCGACGTTACTCGATACCTTGTTAGATTCTAAGATTAAAGTCGGCACCTCAACCCCGAAAGCCGACCCCGCGGGTGATTATGCCTGGGCCGTTTTTGCTAAGGCCGAAGCGGTAAAACCCAATGCGAAAGCCGCGTTAGAGACCAAGGCATTACAACTGACGGGCGGCCCTGAGAGCGTTAAACCGCCTAAAGATCGCAACCCCTATGGCTGGGTGATGGAAAACAAGCAAGCGGATATCTTTTTAACCTATTGCACTAATGCTGTGCTGGCTAAAAAAGAAGTGCCGAGTTTACAAATCATCGACTTACCGCTGGAACTCGCCGTGGGTGCCGACTATGGTTTACTGGTTTTACAAGGCGCTAATACTGCCGCTAAGCCGTTAGCTGAGTTTATTCTATCGACCAAAGGCCAAGCGATTTTGAGCAGTTATGGTTTTCAACCTCCGGCAAAATAGCCTTCTTTAGTTTTCCAGCGGGATAAAAAACGGCACCTTTGAGGTGCCGTTTTTGTTATTAGCTCAAACGGTTAAAGCGTTAGTTCATCAGGTAGAGCGTCGCTAACCCGAGGAAGGCGAACAGGCCAACCACGTCAGTGACTGTAGTGAGCACCATACCGCCAGCGAGGGCAGGATCGATTTTAAGTCTTTTTAAAATCAATGGAATACTCGCACCTGCAAGCCCTGCTACTGTCATGTTGATCAGCATGGCGCTACCAATTAAGCCCGCCAGTGCCATATCATCCTTCCATAGCCACACGGCGACAAAGACTAAAATCGACCACATCAAACCATTGAGAAAACCAATCGATAGCTCTTTACCGATAAGCCAGCGAGCGTTGCTTTGGCCGATATGGCCTAAAGCAATACCGCGGATCACGAGCGCTAAGGTCTGATTACCGGCAACACCGCCCATGCTAGGGACAATCGTCATTAGGATGGCGATAGTGGCAAATTGCTCAATAGTGCCTTCAAACATATTGCTGACCGACGATGCGAGCAGGGCGGCGAATAAGTTTATGGTGAGCCAGAGCGAGCGACGTAGGGTACTTTTTAGTACAGGACCAAAGGTATCTTCATCTCCGTCCATCCCCGCCATACCCATCATGGAATGTTCAGCATCTTCGCGGATAACATCGACTACGTCATCGATTGTGATACGCCCGAGCAGCTTACCATCACTGTCGACGACAGGTGCCGATACCCAGTCATTGCGTTCGAATTTCTGCGCGACTTCGCTGTCGGACATGCTCACCGGAATACTTTGAATATTGGGATCCATGATATTGCGAATTGTGGTGCTTGGCGCG
Organism: Shewanella sp. SM55; assembly: GCF_025654025.1. Lineage (NCBI taxonomy): Bacteria > Pseudomonadati > Pseudomonadota > Gammaproteobacteria > Alteromonadales > Shewanellaceae > Shewanella > Shewanella sp. SM55. Next base: position 12,594 of record NZ_JAKKRS010000015.1, read on the forward strand.
CAAGTCAGCAGATCTGCCAGCCTAACACCGCCAAGGACTTTGTCCTGTTTGTCGACCACATATAAGGTATCTGTGGTGTCGGGTAGGTTGCCCCTTTGCCGAAGATAGCGCAGCACCACATCGATATTCACATCGGGTCTTAAGGTGACAGTATCCGTGTTCATCAAGCTGCCGGCGGTCTCATCTGGATAAGATAGAGCTTGTTCTACCCTCAGGCGATTTTGCTCCGTCATCGACTGCAACACTTGTTTGTAAACGGCGTCGGGAAGACTTCGCAGAATATAGGCGAGATCGTCGGTGTCCATGCTTGCTGTCGCTTTCGCGACTCGCTCAGGGCTCATGCTGCGGATCAGTGGGTCTTTGAGCTCTTCACTCAACTCATCGAGTATGTCGCCTATTTGTTCCTGATCGATGAGCTGCCACAATACTTGTCTGGCACTTGGCGGTGATGATTCTAAGATCAGCGCGATATCTGAGGCGGCCATTTTTTGCAGCATATTGCGCACGTGTACGAACATGCCGCTGCTAAGCGCTTGGTTTAACTGGTCAAGACTATGTCCGGTGTGATCGTTTTCTGCATTATCTACGGGCATTTGTCCTCCATTGTGCGGCAAATTGGTTTGAGATCTTAGTGTTGGGCTAGGATTTTACGGTGACTAAGCGTCAGTCGATGACACAGATTAAGACGGCTAAGGTAAGGTTAAGGCCAGCGCCAGCGCAATGACCGCTAGTGTAATCGCCTGTGGCTTGTATCGTCGAGCGACAAATGTTTTGCCATGTGTGAATGGCAAGTTTTTTAAACTAGACATGAAGTGAAACTAACGATGAAGTGCTTAGTGTGAAGTGAAACTAACAGGCTTCGTCAAACTTAGCGTCGATTAAGGCACAAATGGCATCGAGAGCCGGCTCTGCATCTGGGCCTTCGGCGATAAGCTTGATGGTCTTACCCATGCCAGTTTCAAGCATCAGTAAGCCAAGTACACTGGCGGCCGATGCTTGTTTATCGCCTTGGATTAAGGTGATGGTCGCATCAAACTCGGAAGCCAGTACCACCAACTTAGTGGCGGCACGGGCATGTAAACCGAGCTTATTACAGATGGTTATCTGACGTTCAAGTTTTGGCATTATTGAGCTCTCGATGACGGGCATAAACTTTATGTTTACCGTTACTAAAGCGTTTGGCCAATTGCTCTGCGACGTAAACCGATCTGTGCTGTCCACCTGTGCAGCCAATGGCTACCGTTAAATAACTGCGATTGTTACGCTCGAGGTGCGGCAGCCAAGTCTCCAGTAAATTTTCGATTTGCCAGATGAACTTATTAACCAGTGGTTGACGATTTAAGAACTCAGCTACGGGTTCATCTAAGCCAGTCAATGGCCGCAGCGCCAACTCCCAGTGGGGATTGGGCAGGAAGCGCACATCGAACATAAAGTCGGCTTCGGTGGGCATTCCGTGCTTAAAGCCAAAGGACTCGAAGTTGATCACGAGTTCTTTATCGACACTACCAAGGAGAATTTGTCTGACTTGGTCGCTTAAATCATAGATATTCAAATTCGACGTATCTATGTAGTGATCGACCAGTTTTGACATAGGCTCGAGCAGTTTCCCCTCCAGCTTTATCGCTTCTTGCAAAGAGACTCGGCTCTTCGACAAAGGATGCAAACGGCGGGTTTCGCTGTAACGCTTGAGCAGAATTTTATCGCTGGAGTTAAGGAAGAAGCTCGTTAACTCAGTATCTGGAGGTAGGCTAGCGAGTTGTTTTACTAAGACCTTATCCTGCTCAGGCATGTTACGCACGTCGACACTGATGGCGACGAGATCGTTACTGCCTTTGAGTTGCTCAAGCAAACTGCCAATCAATGGCAAGGGAAGGTTATCGACACAATAATAGCCGAGATCTTCGAGTACCCTAAGGGCGACAGATTTGCCTGAGCCTGAGCGGCCCGACACTATGACCAGTTTCATCCAGTGATTACCTGATAGAGTTCCGTTTCATCATGCGTCTTGCGTAATTGCTTTAATATTTGCTTGTCGCTCAGCTTTTCGGCCATGCAAGACAAGGTACTTAAGTGCTGCTGACATTGGTCTGCAGGCACCAGTAGTGCAAATAAAATATCAACAGGTTGCTTATCGATAGCATCAAATGCTATCGGCTCTTCACACTTAATTAGTATGGCAATGGGCTGATCTATATCGGCTAGTCGACCATGTGGAATGGCGATGCCGTTACCTATACCTGTGCTTCCCATCTTTTCGCGCGCCACTAGGCTTTCGAATATCTCTTGAGATGAGAGGGTCGGGTACTGGGCAGCGACTAAGTCGCTGATGAGTTCCAGTACCTTTTTCTTGCTGCCCGGAGTGGCGCAGGTAGTGCACTCCGGCCGCAGTATGGTACAAAGTTCCATTATTAGTGTTTTGTTAACTTCTCTTTGTGTTTAATAACCTGACGGTCAAGCTTGTCAATCAGGGCGTCTATAGCGGCATACATGTCAGCATGCTCTGAAGTAGCAAAAACTTCACCACCTATGAGGTTTATTCTCGCTTCGGCAATCTGTTGCATTTTCTCAACATTGAGCACAACGTGCACATTATTGATCTGTTCGAAATGGCGTTCAAGTTTTGAAAACTTTTCTTCTACATATGCACGTAACGATTCGGTAATTTCGACATGGTGTCCACTTAGGTTTATTTGCATAGAAACGTCCTCCGATATCCACTGTAGGTTATAAACTTTTACGCTGATTAGAAGGTGGAATAAGCATAGCCTCTCGGTACTTCGCAATGGTTCTGCGGGCTACGTTGATCCCTTGTTCTGCCAGAAGTTGTGCCATCTTACTATCGCTTAATGGTTTTTTCTGGTTTTCCGCTGCCACCAGTTTCTTTATAAAGGCTCTGATTGCTGTGGATGAGCACTCACCACCATCGTCAGTACCGACGTGGCTAGAGAAGAAGTATTTTAGTTCAAAAAGTCCCTTAGGGGTATGCATGTATTTTTGAGTTGTGACCCGTGAGATGGTGGACTCATGCATTTCTACCGCTTCGGCAATATCGTTAAGCACCATAGGCTTCATGGCTTCTTCACCATACTCAAAGAAACCTTGCTGATATTGCACTATGCAATTAGCAACTTTAAGCAAAGTATCGTTACGGCTTTCTAAGCTCTTAATAAACCATTTAGCCTCTTGCAGATGGCCGCGAATAAATTGGCTATCGGCTTGGTTTTTGGTACTGCGTGCCATAGAAGCATAATGTTGATTTACATTGATTTTTGGCATGCAGTCAGGATTAAGCTCAACGACCCAGCGGCCATTTTTCTTCGACACAGACACATCTGGGATAACGTATTCGTCATTATTGGGCGTGATCAACAAACCTGGGCGAGGATTGAGGGTTTGGATAAGTGCTATACCATCCCTTAATTCATCTTCTTTTAATTTAGTCTTACGCATCAATAACCTAAAATCACGGGCGGCGATCAGATCTAAATGATCTTTGATCAGCATACGGGCGTTTTCTAGGTTGGGAGTATCAGCGGCGAAATGCGACAGTTGGATCAGCAGGCATTCACTTAAATCGCGGGCGGCAACGCCTATGGGATCAAAATGCTGAATACGCTTGAGTACGGCTTCGACTTCGTCAAGCTCAACTTCAGGATTGCCCATGGCTTCGAGAATTTCTTCAGTGCTTTGGGTGAGATAGCCCTGATCGTCGATGGCATCAATAATGGCGGTGGCAATGGCTAAATCGGTTTCAGAAAACGGCGTGAGGTTTTTTTGCCATTCTAAGTGTTCGTACAAACCTTCACTGGTCTCGCCTTGGAAGGGCATATCGTCTTCACGACTGCCGCCGGGGCCTGAGTTTGGGGAGGCGGTAAACACTTCATCCCATGTGGTGTCCATGGGGAGCTCATCGGGCATGGATTCTTTGGTTAGCGACTCTGCCGTATCTATGGTGGAGCTGTCTTTTTCTGGTGGCAGAGTGCTAGATTCACTGAAATCCGTATCGGATAGCGTTTGGTTTACAGGGGTTTTAGTGGCGTCGAATTGATCCTCTTCCAGCTCGAGAAGGGGATTAGAATCTAATGCTTGCTGGATCTCTTGCTGCAGTTCTAATGACGACAGTTGCAACAGACGTATAGCCTGTTGTAGTTGTGGCGTCATGGTTAACTGTTGACCCAGTTTGAGCTGGAGTGACGCTTTCATGTTACCGCTGATCCCTACGTTATTATTGTTGGATGAGGTCGCTTATTATCATTTTGAGTGAAGCCCAATGGCGGTATAAATTGCCTCCATTGGCTTCGCTCGATTAACTATAGCCTGAATTGTTCACCTAAGTACACAGCCCTAACTTGCTGATTGTCTAAGATCTCTGCTGGAGTTCCTTCGGCAATCAGGTTTCCGTGACTCACAATATAAGCATGTTCACATACATCTAATGTCTCGCGGACATTATGGTCTGTGATCAGTACGCCAAGGCCGCGACTTTTGAGTTGTTCGATAATCTTCTTGATGTCGATAACCGAAATAGGATCGACGCCGGCAAACGGTTCATCGAGCAAAATGAACTTAGGATTAGCGGCTAAAGCCCGCGCAATTTCGACGCGACGACGTTCGCCACCCGACAATGACATGCCTTGGCTGTCACGGATGTGGGTGATATGAAACTCTTCGAGCAGATGTTCTAGTTCTTCTTCTCGTTCTTCGTTTTTAAGTTCTTTACGAGTTTGCAGTACGGCCATGATGTTGTCATGAACAGTTAGCTTACGAAAGATACTGGCTTCCTGCGGTAAGTAACCTATGCCTTTGCGGGCACGCAGATGCATAGGATCTGCGGTTAAATCATCATCGTCGATAAAGATATGCCCCTTATCGCTCTTCACTAGCCCGACAACCATGTAAAAGGTCGTGGTTTTACCGGCACCGTTTGGACCGAGTAGGCCAACGACTTGACCGGTTTTTACCGTCAGACTGACGTCTTTAACCACTTGGCGACTCTTGTAACTTTTTGCCAGATTTTGTGCTCTTAAGGTGATTTGGGTCATTTAGAGTCCTGCTTTTTTACAGGTTTATCCGCTGGAGCATCTGATTTAGCATCATCTTGATAGTTTTCTGGCTGAATAATAGTGATCACGCGATCGTCACCACTGCCAGTACTCTCGGCCATCAATTTCTGTTGAATCATGTTATAGCGGATTAAATTGCCTGTAACTTGGCTACCCGCTTGATCTAATGACGCCATACCTTTCAGAGTTAAGGTGCGGCTTGCCATATCGTAACGAATTTCTTTCGCGCTCGCCGATGCAGGACGGCCATCGTCTAATATCTGGCTATACGTAGCAGGGTTGCCTGTGGCGACTAAAGTTTTGCTATTTTCACCTTCAGCGGAAAATGCACGCAGTTCATTTGCTTGGATTTTTATTGAGCCTTGGGTAACTTCCACCGGACCAAAGAAGATGATCTGGTTGTTTTTGATATCCGCAGTTTGGCTCACAGCTTTAATTTTGACTTCTTGCTTTAAGTCGCCCACTTTCGCGAAAGCACTCATGCTCATAATTAGCATTAGGCTGGCAAGTAATATGTTATTTTGCTTCATATGTTCCTACTACCTGACTGGTCAATTGCACTTCTTGCGCGTTGAGGTCGGCATAAAGGCCTTGGCCTTGAATATTAAAATCTTTCCCTGTGACGTAAATGGTACGGTCAGAGGTCATTATCATAGTGTTGAGATCGAGTTCCAGATAACTGGTGGACAAGGTCTGAATCGGTTCTTCTGGGCTAATGGCATCGATAATAACATTATTTTCTAATACAACCTTGCCAGTTTCCTTGTTTAGCTTGCCCTGATCTGCCCTGAGCTGCCATTGTGCTTTACCTTGGTCTGGATAAACAAGATAAACAGGTTGAGTAAAGAAAGTTTGATTCGTTGAATCATAATGTTCCATGTGTTTCGCCGTCACACGGCTATTCACTAGTCCTTGCTCATTGAACTCAACACTGCGCAGATCTTCAACGATGAAATCTGGGGTATTTTGATCTTTTACTCTGTTATCGGAATCACCGCTGTGTTTGTTCTGGACCTGCCAGTAAAGCGCTAGTGCGGTTCCAAAAAAAGCGATAATCGCGAGTGTCACACGACTCATATACTCATTCCATGGGCCGAAGTGAATTTATTTTGACTTAGGAGTAACAGATCTGTGAGTTCACGCAGTGCACCGTGGCCACCATTGAGCGTAGTCACAAAATGGGCGTGTTGGCGTACATAGGGGTGGCCGTCAGCAACACTGACCGCTAAACCGACGACATTCATCACGGGGAGATCGACAATATCATCACCGATATAAGCCACTTCTTCTGGGGTGACACCATAAAGTGCGAGCAATGCTTCATAGGGCTCGAACTTATTGTCTACGCCTTGGTAAATATGGGTAACACCAAGGGCTGTCATACGGTTTTCAACGATTTTAGATTGACGTCCTGTGATCACGGCGAGGTTGAAACCGCTGGTGAGTAGTGATCGCACGCCATAGCCGTCGCGAGTATGGAAGGCTTTGAGCTCTTCGCCGCTATTGCTCAAGTAAATACGGCCGTCGGAAAACACCCCATCGACGTCACAGATTAACAGTTTAATCTTTTGCGCGCGTTGCCACACATCATCACTGATTGGGCCGTAAAATCCTTGCTGTGGCATTAAATGACTCCTGCTTTTACCATATCGAGCATGTTAAGAGCGCCAATAGGATGGCGATCTTTATCGATAACAATTAATCCGTTGATATTTTTTGAGTCCATCACTTGCAGTGCTTGGGCGGCCAACACATTATCTGTGATCGTGACGCAGTTACGGGTCATCACATCGGCAATGGGCGTCGTGCGTAAATTCACTTCGGCATCAATAACGCGGCGTAAATCACCGTCGGTGAAGATACCAACCAGCTTGCGCTGATCATCGATAATCGCCGTCATGCCTAAGCCTTTCTTGGAGATTTCGTACAGAGCTTCTGTGATGCAAATATCGTGGTTGACGAGCGGTAAGTCATCACCGCTATGCATGACATCGCAGACTTTTAACAGCAACTTACGTCCTAATGCACCGCCAGGATGGGACATAGCAAAATCATCACGGGTAAAGCCTTTAGCTTGTAGTAGCGCAATGGCGATGGCATCGCCCATCACTAAGGTTGCTGTGGTACTTGAGGTTGGGGCAAGTCCAAGTGGGCAAGCCTCTTCTGGGACTTCAATACATAAATGCACTTTAGATAATCGCGCCATATTCGATTCGGGTTTACCCGTTACCGCAATAACAGGCACGCCCATACGTTGGATGACTGGCATTAAGGTGAGGATTTCACTCGACTCACCAGAATTTGAAATCGCTAAAATCACATCGTTATCGGCCAATACACCCAGATCGCCGTGGCTGGCTTCCCCCGGATGCACAAAAAATGCGGGCGTTCCTGTGCTGGCGAGGGTGGCAGAAATCTTATTGCCGATATGGCCCGATTTGCCCATTCCCATGACAATCACTTTGCCTGTGCAGTTGAGGATCAACTCGCAAGCCTCTGCAAATTCAGCCGAATCAACATATTGATAAAGATTGTCTAGGGCTGACTTTTCAATGTCGATAACTTTACAACCCCATTGGCGCAGTTGTGATTTGTCTACCATGTCTATCTCTCTTTTTGCATTGTCTTTGTCGCCCCATTGATGGGATTGGAATAGCACAATTTGGTACGCGATAAAGATGATATGTAATAGGCTTTCTGCCAAGTATTAGTTTGTTTTCAGACAATTTAGCTTATGTCTTGCTGTGGTTAATTACCGAAAACAGCAAAACAATTGCGGAAGGCTAGAGCGATTGATCCGACTCGTCAAGTTCAGCTGCGTTAGCTATTCATGCACAATAACGTGTTTAGCGGCAGAAGGCCTTGAGCAATATCATCGTCTTTGTCGTTTATTTCAATGGATTTATCCCATATCGCAGCGGGTATTACCCTATGGGATGCCTCTATTGCGCAATTGCGTATCGACTCTCCCCGATAAACGTGGGCGAAGAGTGAGCTAAGTGCGAACGAATTAGCCAATACTGCCAATTCTGCAACTAGGTTGAAAACATTAAGTAACATTTTACCTGTGCAGAGTGAAAACTTAGGGCGCATTTTCGCTGTAAATGAGGCAAATTGAAAGTATCGCAGGGCGATAGTGTCGATTCGGTTGTAGGTTAAAGCGCAATTACGTACAATTTGCGGCTCTTCGATTGGTCAGTCTCGGAAGACTAGGATCACCTCATTTGCAAATGTCGGAATCAAGCATGACTCAAGAACAAACGCCGTTGGTTGAGATCCGTAATTTGGGGTTTAGCCGCGGTCAGCGTGTGATATATGAAGATATTAGCCTGTCCATTCCAAGGGGCAAGGTGACGGCGATCATGGGGCCGAGCGGCATAGGCAAAACGACCCTGTTGAAATTGATTGGCGGCCAATTAACGCCTGACCATGGACAAGTGTTATTCGACGGTCACGATATCCATGGCGTGAGTCGTAATGAATTATTTAGTCTGCGTAAGCGGATGAGCATGCTGTTTCAAAGTGGCGCGCTGTTTACCGACATTAATGTGTTCGATAACGTGGCGTTTGCGCTGCGTGAACATTCTGGACTGCCTGAAGACATTATTCGCACTATCGTGTTGATGAAGCTTGAAGCCGTTGGTTTACGTGGTGCCGCTCAGATGATGCCAAGCGAATTGTCCGGTGGTATGCAACGCCGCGCCGCATTAGCTAGAGCCATAGCGCTTGAACCTGAAATGGTGATGTACGATGAGCCTTTTGCAGGGCAAGACCCAATATCGATGGGCGTGTTAGTAAAGCTTATTCGTGAGTTATCCGATGCGCTGAATCTGACTTCAATTGTGGTGTCCCACGATGTGGATGAAGTGCTTGGCATTGCCGATTATGTATATGTGGTGGCTGACAAAAAAGTCATCGCCCATGGTACCCCTGAAGAATTAAAGTACGCTGATAATCCGCAGCTGAAACAGTTTATTCAAGGTGCTCCGGACGGCCCTGTGCCGTTCCATTATCCGGCAAATGATTACCAGCAAGAATTAATGGCAAAAGGAGTTGGCAAGTGAAGTTAATCGACAGTATTGCCGACTTAGGCCGCAGCGCGATTGAGTTAGTGCTCGGCTTTGGCCGTGCAGGCCTTATGCTGTGGGGCGCGATTTTTCGCTGGCCACGCGTGCGTAAAGGTTTTCCATTATTAGTGCGCCAGATTTATGTGGTCGGTGTGCAATCTATGGTGATTATTTTAGTCTCAGGACTCTTTATCGGCATGGTGCTCGCACTGCAAGGCTACAACATCTTAGTTGGTTTTGGCACTGAAGAAAGCTTAGGTCCTATGGTGGCGCTCAGTTTACTGCGTGAGTTAGGGCCAGTTGTTACCGCGTTATTGTTTGCGGGACGGGCGGGTTCAGCATTAACCGCTGAAATTGGTTTAATGAAAAGCACTGAGCAGCTTTCCAGTTTAGAAATGATGGCGATTGACCCATTAAGGCAGATTATTGCACCGCGCTTTTGGGCTGGAGTGATCAGTATGCCATTGCTGGCGTTGATGTTTACCGCTGTAGGTATTTATGGCGGGCACCTTGTTGGCGTGGAATGGAAAGGGATCGACAGTGGTGCGTTTTGGTCGATTCTGCAGGCGTCTGTCGAATGGCGTCAGGACATAGTTAACTGCTTGATCAAAAGTGGTGTGTTTGCCGTAGTGGTCACTTGGATTGCGTTATATCGCGGTTATCAAGTGATCCCAAATCCGGAAGGCATCAGCCGTGCAACGACCCAGACTGTCGTTCAGTCGAGCCTCGCTGTATTGGCATTGGATTTTTTACTGACAGCCCTGATGTTTGGCCGCTAACGGAACACTGCGGATTTCGACACAGGTTAGATGGATTAACAGAGTGGTAGCTGAACATGTTGACACGAAAAATTGAATTATTAGTGGGTGTGTTTCTTTTAACAGGATTGGCCGCTTTTTTGGTCTTAGTCTTTAACGTCGCCAATATTGAAGTGAAAAGCAGCGATAGCACTTATACCATACAAGCCAATTTTACCAACATTGGTGGTTTGAAGGTGCGTTCGCCAGTCAAGGTTGGCGGTGTTGTCGTTGGTCGAGTGAGCAGCATAGATTTAGATCCAGTTAAGTTAGTGGCTGTGGTCACATTAGTGATGGACAAGCGTTACGATAAATTCCCTGAAACCAGTAGTTTAGCCATTTTGACTTCGGGTTTGTTGGGCGAACAATTCTTAGGGTTAACACCGGGTTTTGTCGACGATGATGTCAGTATGCTGAAAGATGGCGATAAGATTGACGACACTCGCTCGGCATTAGTGTTGGAGGAGCTGATTGGTCAGTTCTTATATAGTATGGGTTCGAAGGATAAATAGGGGTTACCGCTATGTTTAAAAACTTATCTCGTTTTTTATTGCCGTTAGTGATGGTTTTAGGGGCAACGAGCGCAGTCGCCGCTGATGTGGTTGTCGATACGACAGATCCGTATGCCATGGTGAAAGCCGTTGCCAATAAAACCTTCGATCGTTTTCACAAAGATAAAGCATTAATCGATGCAAATTCAGACCATTTAAAGGTGATTGTTCGTGAAGAACTCATGCCTTATGTCGATTATAAATACGCTTCTTATAAGGTATTAGGCCAATATCTTAAGGATTCAACTGAAGAGCAACGCAATCGTTTCGTCAATGCTTTTGAAGGTTATTTAATCTCTACTTATGCCCAAGCCTTTACTGAATATACTAATCAAAAAGTGGAATTCTCACCTGGGATTGATTTCAGCAAAGAGAAAATGGTCGATGTAAACGTGCAGATCATCGAAGCCGGTCGCCCACCGATTAAACTATTGTTTAAGGCGCGCCGTTTAAAGGATGACTCATGGAAGGCATTTGATTTAGTTGCCGAAGGTGTGAGCTTACTGTCTTCTAAGCAGTCGGAAATCTCTAATCTAATTCGCCAACAGGGTATCGATCCCGTGATTAAGATGCTCGAAGATCGCACTAAAGAGAAAGTGGTCATGAAGGCTAAGTCTGGGAAGTCACAGTCGTGATTGAATTTGTGCAACAGGGGACAGTTTGTCATCTCAAAGGGCGCATAACCCAAGCCGATGTCATTACACTTTGGCCACAGCGGCAACAACTGCTAAATGAGTCAACCCAGATATTGTCTCTGTCTGGGCTCGAATACAGTGATAGCGCTGGCATGGCATTTTTGCTGGCGTTAGTGCGTGAACATCGCAGCCAACTTGTATTGAGTTCTGCTTCACCACAACTTAAAAAACTAATTGATTTATATGATTTAGATGCCTTCTTTACCGAAGAAGCGCATTGAGAATAGGGTAATAGATTTCATGGAATGCAGCTTAATTGAACAGATTTTACGTGATGCGTTAGGGCTTGAAGAAGTTCACGCTAGCTCGGATGGTAGCCATTATAAAGTGATCGCCGTAGGTGAATGCTTCGATGGTATGAGCCGAGTCAAACAGCAACAAGCCATTTATGCACCGTTGACGGCACACATTGCCAGCGGTGAATTACATGCATTAACGATCAAAACTTTCACGCCGACTCAATGGAAACGCGAAAAAGTTTTCAACATGCCTAGCTAGTGAGGAAAAGTGGATAAACTAACAATTCAGGCAAGCCCCCCGCTTGCCGGTGATGTGATTATTTCGGGTGCTAAAAATGCAGCTTTGCCTATCTTAATGGCAGGCGTATTGGCCGAAACCGATTTTGTGGTTTCTAACGTGCCCAATCTGCGTGATGTGAGTACGAGCTGTAAATTATTACGCTGTCTCGGCGCTGAAGTGACTGAACTCGGTGACGGACAGATCCGCATTTCTACCACTAATCTGAATGAGTTTTGCGCTCCCTATGATCTAGTGAAAACCATGCGTGCTTCTATCTTGATCTTAGGGCCGTTATTGGCTCGTTATGGTACGGCTGACGTGTCATTGCCTGGCGGCTGTGCCATTGGCGCAAGACCAGTGAACTTGCACTTACATGGCCTCGAAATGATGGGCGCCAAGATTGAAGTGAAAGAAGGTTATATCAAGGCCCGTGTTGATGGTCGTCTTAAAGGCGCACATATCTTTATGGACATGGTGAGTGTTGGTGCCACCGAAAACTTACTGATGGCCGCAGCATTGGCCGATGGCGAAACCGTGATTGAAAACGCGGCCCGCGAACCTGAAGTGATCGATCTCGCTAATTGCTTAATTGCCATGGGTGCAAAAATCACTGGTGTAGGCAGTGCGACACTGCGTATCCAAGGTGTTGAACGTTTACAGGGCTGTAATTACCGCGTGATGCCAGATCGTATCGAAACCGGTTCCTTCCTCGTTGCTGCCGCGGTGACCCGTGGTCGTATTCGTTGTTTAAAAGCCGATCCTGCTTCACTAGAGTCGGTTATCGCAAAACTTGAAGATGCAGGCGCGACGATTACTACGGGCGAAGATTGGATTGAGCTCGATATGCAGGGTAAACGTCCGAAGGCGGTGAATATCAAGACGGCACCTTATCCTGGTTTCCCAACCGATATGCAGGCGCAGTTTTGTGTGCTCAATGCCTTAGCACAAGGTACGGCAACCATAACTGAGACTATCTTCGAAAATCGTTTTATGCATGTGCCTGAACTTATCCGTATGGGCGCTACCATGGAGCTTGAAGGCAACACCTGCATCATTCAAGGGATTGAATCTTTAAGTGGTGCTCAGGTAATGGCGACGGATTTGCGTGCGTCAGCGAGTCTAGTGATTGCGGGCTTAGTGGCCGATGGTAAGACGATTGTCGATCGTATCTATCACTTAGATCGTGGCTATGAGCATATTGAGAATAAGTTTCAAGGTTTAGGCGCACAGGTTGTGCGTATTCAGTGATCTGTTACTGACTTAAGCTAATTTTGAATCATTAAAAAACCAGCTAAAAGCTGGTTTTTTGTTTTCTGCAGTTGAGCTCGTAATGCTGAGTGACGCTTTAGTTATCGATCACAACCTTCTCATCGATAATCACAGGCAACTCTTGTTGTTTACCTTGGCGTATCACAGTCATCATCACTTTTTTACCCGGTGTGGTTTCAGCGATGCGGTCCATTAGCATTTCAACGCCTGGCACATCTTCACCATCGTATTTAATAATCACATCCCTTGGCATTAGCAGGGCACGGGCCGCAGGGCCATTAGGATCGACACCCGTAACGAGCACACCTTTTAGATCGGGTAGATTAAGGATTTGTGCCACTACAGGGTTAATCGGCTCGCCAGAAATTCCTAAGGCACCACGGATCACGCGACCATTTTTAATCAACTTACCCATGATGCTGTGGGCTAATTTAATCGGGATAGCGAAGTTAATCCCGTGGCCGCCGCCTTCTTCACCCACTTGGAATGCTGCGGTATTGATACCGATAAGGCTGCCGTTAGTGTCAATGAGTGCGCCACCCGAGTTACCCGCATTAATCGCTGCATCGGTTTGTAGGAAGTCTAAGTAACCTGAACTTAAGCCGTTACGCCCCGTGGCACTGATGATGCCTTGGGTAATGGTCTGGCCTAAATTGTAGGGATTACCAATAGCGAGTACGACATCACCGACTTGAGGCGGACTGTCGAGATTAACGGGGACAATCGGTAAGTTATCGCCTTCAATTTTAAGTACCGATAAATCGGTTTCAGGATCGAAGCCAACCACTTCAGAGGTAAATTTGCGTCCATCTTGCAGGGCGACAACAATCTCATCGGCTTTCTTAATGACATGATAATTAGTGAGAATATAACCTTCTTTACTCATTATCACCCCAGAACCTAGACCTTGAAGTGAGCCTGAATTAAGCGGCCGATTCTGATCTATGCTGAGGCTATAAATATTCACAACGGCAGGAGCTGCACGGCGTACCGCCTTGGCAAAGGATAGCTCGACTGTGTTGTTGGCACGGGTTTGTAGCAGACTACTACCGAGGGATTGGTTATCGATATAACGTGTCACCAATAAAAACATGGCCGCCATGATAAGGCCGAAAAGGGTGGCTTTACCGAGATATAACAGAGTGTCTTTTATAGTCATGGCAGGATGGATCTAGAAAAAGGTGAGTTAGATTAACATGTTTAATCGATGTAAGCATAGGGAACCTAAGCTCCCTATGCTCATCTATGGCAGAAAAAATGGCCTATTTTGTCGATTAACGTAGGACTAAATACAACATGCTCTTATCACGCATTATCTTCAGTGCAACGGCACCTTCTTGATCTTTAAGTTGTGCTTTCAGTGTCTTAAGATCTTTAATCGCAGTACGGTTAATACCGACAATCACATCTCCTTTTTGTAAGCCACTCATGGCCGCTGGTGAGCCTTGTGCGACATCGGTAATTTCAATGCCCTTAGATGAGTTTTCTAAGGACGCACCTTGCAGCATAGGATGCACGGCACCAGCCGCTGTTTCACTGGTTTGGCTCGCTTCACCTAAGGTCACTTTAACTGTTTTCTTATCACCGTCACGGATGAGTCCTAACTCAACGTTAGCACCTGCACCCATAGTGGCGACTTTAGCTCGCAGTTCTTGGAATGACTTAATACCACGGCCATCAACGCTGATGATAATATCACCTGCTTTTATACCGGCCTTCTCTGCGGCACTGCCCTTGGCTACTTCATTCACGAAGCCGCCGTGTTGAGTGTCTAAACCGAAACCTTGGGCGAGTTGGCTATCGAGATCACGTCCCGAAATACCTAATACACCGCGGCGTACTTCTCCGTGTTCGGCAATTTGTGCCACGAGGTTTTTCACCATATTAGCAGGGATGGCAAAGCCAATACCGACGTTACCGCCGCCCGGTGCTACGATTGCGGTGTTAATCCCAATTAACTCGCCGTTAAGATTGACGAGTGCGCCACCCGAGTTACCACTGTTAATCGCGGCATCGGTTTGAATAAAGTTTTCCAGCATTTCAATGCCTAAGCCGCTACGGCCTAAAGCACTAACAATGCCCGAGGTGACGGTTTGACCTAAACCGAAGGGATTACCAATGGCAACGGCAAAGTCACCTACGCGTAAATCATCGGAATCAGAGGATTTGATTGCGATGAGATTTTTCGCTTCAATTTGCAATAATGCGATATCTGACTCTGAGTCAGTACCAATCAGTTTTGCTTTTACTTCACGGCCATCGTGAAGACCAACTTGAATATCATCAGCACCGTCAATCACATGGTTGTTCGTGACGATATAGCCTTTTTCTGCGTCAATAATGACGCCTGAGCCTAAGCCTCTAAAAGGACGTTCTTGCACTTGCTCTTGTGGCGCATTAGGGCCGAAAAAGTAACGGAAAACATCAGGTACTCTTTGCTTAGAAACATGAGTCCCCGTTACCGCTACTGATACGACTGCGGGCGTCGTACGCTCAAGCATAGGCGCAAGACTTGGAATGGATTGTCCCTCAACCGTCTGTGGAATGGCGGCCTGTGAGACGACAGGCATTATAGTCAGGGTCGTGGCTAACATTGCGGCTGAAAGTACAGATAATTTTGTTTTCATCTATTCATAACTCCAAATAAGGGTTGAAAGATCTGGATGTAATGCATCAGCAATCGTGCGAGTGCCAGATCAAATCTGTATCGGTACCGGCTATTTGCCTAGGTAATCACTCTGACTCGCACCTTATTGAAAAAGTTCATTATATTAATAAATGTTAATTTTTTTAGCCTATTTTTTCGGCTGTTTCATACTTGTTGCTGAACAGAAATCTGTGGGCGAGATTAGGATTTTTCAAGCCCTAATATCAGCGGATTTTGCCGATTAAAATGACCTACAGCATAGAGGCTTATTAGACGTTTGTATGCAGTTTAGCGTTAAGGTAAAAGTCGTATTCTGCATTAATATATCCTGCGTCATATTGGCCGTGCTAATATCGTCACAGTTTTAATAAAGGACATAAGAGAATTTAAACGTGCCTCAGTTAAGCCCTTGGCAGCATTATCAAAAAGATCTTACTCGTGATGGTTTTTCCCATGATCCGGCTCAAGAAATTGCCGTTAAGGCTTTACAACGCGTCTATGAAGACTTAACTACGGCAGAAGAGCCGAGTTCTATTGTTGGGAAATTGTTTAGCGCATTAGGCTTAAAATCGGCACCAGCATCACCTAAAGGCCTGTATCTTTGGGGTGGAGTTGGGCGCGGTAAAACTTACTTGATGGATACTTTTTTTGATGCCTTGCCTGGTGAACAAAAATTACGGGCTCACTTCCATCGCTTTATGCATCAATTGCATTTAGATTTGGATGAGTTAAAAGGCGTTCGCGATCCTTTGTTGGTGATTGCGAAAAAGATGGCTGCAAAATATCGCGTTATCTGTTTCGATGAATTCTTTGTCTCTGATATTACCGATGCCATGCTATTAGGTACGCTGTTTCAAGCGTTATTTAAAGAAGGCGTTGTGCTGGTTGCAACCTCGAATATTATCCCCGACGACTTATATAAAAATGGCTTACAGCGCGCACGTTTCTTACCTGCGATAGCCTTAATTAATCAACATTGTGAAGTACTCAATGTGGATTCTGGCATTGACTATCGATTGCGTACCCTTGAGCAAGCAGAGATTTATCATCATCCGTTAGATGCACAAGCTGATGCCAATCTGATACGTTATTTTAGTCAGTTAGCGCCTGAGTCTGAGGTGCTTACTGCTGACATCGAAATAGAAGGCCGCAGTATTAGTATTCGGCAGCAGGCGCAGGGCGTATTGTTGGCTGATTTTAGAGCGCTCTGTGATGGTCCACGAAGCCAGCGTGATTACATGGAACTTGCGCGGATTTATCACACTGTCCTCGTGAGTGGCATAGAACAAATGGGCGCCTTTTTGACAGGCGATGATATCGCCAGACGTTTTTTAGCTATGGTCGACGAATTTTACGAGCGCAATGTAAAGCTGATTGTATCGGCTCAAGTGCCACTCGAAGATATTTATGCCGATGGTTTGCTTAACTTCGAATTTAGACGTTGCCGTTCACGCTTAATTGAGATGCAATCCCACGATTATTTAAAAACCGAACACCTGCCGTAACCCTGTAGTGTAAGAGTTTTGCATTAGCTGCGGCCTTAAATCACCAGAGGCTTGTTAATCCTTAGGATGACAAGTCCGATTGGTCGATATTTTATAATTTTTATCAAAATATCAGGTGATTTTTAACTCAGCTTTGTCTATACTCCGCCACCTGCCCACGTTACTCCGCCAATTGGGCGGAAGTTGTAAGCCGAAGTCGGTGCTCGAAGGGGTACTAAAAGGCAATTTTGTGTTGTTTGCAAATGCAGACAGCATGTGAGACAGAAAATTAACTTTGGGTTTTTGTAATAATGAAGACTTTTACTGCTACACCAGAAACTGTAACTCGTGACTGGTTCGTCGTCGACGCAGACGGCAAAACTTTAGGTCGTATCGCTACTGAAATCGCTGTCCGTTTACGCGGTAAGCATAAACCAGAATACACTCCACACGTTGATACCGGTGATTACATCATCGTTGTTAATGCTGAAAAAGTGACAGTTACTGGTAACAAAGCGAAAGGCAAAACGTACTACTCGCATTCAGGCTTCCCTGGTGGCATTAAGCAAATCAGCTTTGAAAAGCTGCAAGCGCAAAAGCCAGAAATGATCATCGAGAAAGCAGTTAAGGGTATGTTACCAAAAGGTCCTCTGGGCCGTGCCATGTTCCGTAAACTGAAAGTTTACGCTGGCGCAGAACATAACCACACTGCACAACAACCTCAAGTTCTTGATATCTAAACGGGATTAAGCAAATGGCTGCAACTCAGTACTACGGCACTGGCCGTCGCAAAACCTCTACAGCTCGCGTTTTCGCTAAAGCAGGTAGTGGCAACATCGTTGTAAATCAACGTCCTTTGGATCAGTATTTTGGTCGTGAAACTGCTCGTATGGTTGTTCGTCAACCTTTAGAGTTAGTTGAAATGACTGACAAGCTGGACATCTATGTAACTGTTAAAGGCGGTGGTATCACTGGCCAAGCAGGCGCAATCCGTCACGGTATTACCCGTGCTCTGATGCAATTAGATGAAGCACTGCGTCCATCTCTACGTTCTGCTGGTTTCGTTACCCGTGACGCTCGTAAAGTTGAGCGTAAGAAAGTGGGTCTACGTAAAGCACGTCGTAAGCCACAATTCTCTAAGCGTTAATTCGTTTTTGGAATATCAAAAAACCCAGCCTATGCTGGGTTTTTTATTGGCTAAAAATTGACGGTATAAGAAAACTCTTTGGTTGGAGTATGCTGATATACAATAAATTTATATTAAGCGAGTGAGTTTGAGGTAAGCATGACTTTTCAAATTTTTATGCTAGCAGTGGCACTTGTGTTGGTTTTGGAAGGCCTTGGGCCATTATTATTCCCAAATAAATGGCGTCGTTATTTAAATGAACTCTCCCATCAAAATCAGCAAGTTATCCAGCGACTTGGTGGGGCATTAGTCACGGCTGGAGTAGTTCTTTGGGTTATTTTTGCATGAAAAATAGCCTGCTTGCCCTTATTAACTAAGATCTGTTAAAATTCTTTTTTAACCGCAACCTTGCAGCAAATAATGGGCAAAAACGTAGTTGTTCTCGGCACCCAATGGGGTGACGAAGGAAAAGGTAAGATTGTCGACCTTCTAACAGAACAGGCAAAATATGTAGTGCGCTATCAAGGCGGCCACAATGCTGGTCATACCTTGGTTATCGACGGTGAAAAAACCGTTCTTCATCTGATCCCATCGGGTATCCTGCGCGATAATGTGAAATGCATTATTGGCAACGGTGTGGTGCTTGCACCTGACGCCCTGATGAAAGAGATCAACATGCTGAAAGATCGTGGAGTTCCTGTTGAGGAACGTCTGTTGATCTCTGAAGCGTGTCCGCTGATCCTTCCCTTCCATTGTGCCCTTGATATTGCCCGTGAAAAAGCGCGCGGTAATAAAGCTATTGGTACAACTGGCCGTGGTATTGGACCTGCGTATGAAGACAAGATCTCTCGTCGCGGTCTGCGAGTAGGCGACCTGTTCAATGCTGAACTGTTTGCTGAAAAGCTGAAAGAAGTTATGAAATACCATAACTTTATGCTGACAGAGTACTATCAAGTCGAAGCGGTTGATTACGAGCAAACGCTAGCAGATGCGTTGGCTATGGCCGATTATCTGAAGAGCATGTGTGTTGATGTGACTGAACTATTGGATACTGCGCGTAAAGCCAGTGAGCCAATTCTGTTCGAAGGCGCTCAAGGTACATTACTCGACATCGACCACGGAACATACCCATTTGTAACCTCTTCAAATACCACTGCCGGTGGTGTTGCGACGGGTTCAGGTTTTGGTCCGCGTCACTTAGACTATGTCTTAGGTATCATGAAGGCTTACACCACTCGCGTAGGTGCAGGTCCATTCCCAACTGAACTATTATGTGAAGTCGGCGATCATTTAGGTACTAAAGGTCATGAGTTTGGTGCAACAACGGGTCGTAAGCGTCGTCCAGGTTGGTTGGATGCTGTAGCAATGCGCCGCGCAGTTCAAATCAACAGTGTTAGCGGCTTCTGCTTGACTAAGTTAGATGTACTTGATGGTCTGAAAGAAGTGAAGATTTGTGTCGGTTATCAGAATCCTGATGGCACTATCTCTAAAGTCACTCCGCTTGCCGCTGAAGGTTATGAACTGGTTACGCCGGTTTATGAAACTATGCCGGGTTGGAGCGAGTCGACTTTTGGCGCGACATCAATTGAGCAACTGCCTCAAGCAGCGATCAATTATATCAAGCGTCTTGAAGAGTTATTAGAAACACCAATCGACATTATCTCTACGGGTCCTGATCGTAACGAAACCATGATTTTGGTTAATCCGTTCAATTAAGATCTGTTAAGGCCGTGTTTCACGGCCTTTTTCTCTGCTTCTTTATGCCTTTCTCTGTTTTATTCTGCGGTTAGAAATTCAGCTCAAGCTCAAGAAATAGGTTATACTGCCGATGCAAGTATTCATCCTACTGTCATTGAGAGTCGTTATGCTACGTACAGCACTCGTTGCGCTACTGCCTTTAGTATCTTCAATGTGCTTTGCTGAAACGCAGGCGGTGGATATTTATAGTCAAGATCAATTGCTTGATTTGATCCGTAGCAATCAATACTTAGCGAAAGTGAAACGTGATGATTGCCAGTTAGTCCAAGACATTGAGGCGCGAGCCCAAGTCTTAAAACAGCCTTTATATCAATTTCTTTGGGGCGAAATGCTCAATCATGGAACGTGTGTGAAGGCTAACCCTGTGAAGGGTATTGCTTTGTTACGTGACTCGGCCGAACAAGGTAGCTCAGAAGCGATGTTAAAGCTTGCCGAGTATTATCAGAGTGGGAAATTTGTCATCCGCAATAAAGACAGAGCAGTGCATTATTTACTGCCTGCGGCTGCAAGTGGCAGTTTATCCGCTCGTATGATGTTAGTTCGTTTATTCGGTGAAGGTTATGGTAGTCCTAGGGATTACGAGATGGCCTATCATTGGTTATATAACGATGTATTTGCGGACGAGGCGACTAAGAAAAAAGCCTTGTCTTTACTGCAGGTGTTAGCAGCTAAAATGCCCCCCAGTGCAGTGGCGCGGGCCCAGCAAGAACAGTTGCGAACCCGTTAAGTGGTCTCTTAATCTAGAGACACATTATTTGGATATTGAATGATCAAAGACCCTCATTTTGAGCGTGAACAGGATAAGTACGAAAATCCTATCCCAAGCCGTGAGTATATTCTCGATTACTTACGTTCTCAAAAATCACCTATCACCCGTGACAGCATTGCCGCGGCGTTAAACATCCAAGAGGAAGAACAACTTGAGGCCTTGCGCCGTCGCCTACGTGCGATGGAACGCGATGGCGAACTGGTGTTCACCCGTGGGCAGAGCTATGGCTTACCCGAGAAAATGGATCTGATCCCCGGCACTGTGCTCGGACACAGAGAAGGCTTCGGCTTTTTCAAACCCGATGAAGGCGGTGATGACTTATTTATTTCGAACCGCGACATGCTGATGTATTTCCACGGTGATAAAGTGCTGGCGCAAAAAGCAGGCACAGATCGTCGTGGTCGTCGCGAAGCACGTTTGGTGCGTTTGATCCAGCCGCGCAGTGCCGCGATTGTTGGCCGTTATCATGTTGATAGCGGTATGGCATTTGTCATTGCCGATGATAAGCGTATTACCCAAGAAATTTTAGTCGCGAATGAAGATCGCAACGGCGCCCGCCAAGGCGATGTGGTGGTGGTTGAATTAACGCGTCGCCCTGGCCGTTTTGTTAAGGCTGCGGGTAAAGTGACTGAAGTGCTCGGTAAGCAAATGGCGCCGGGGATGGAAATCGAAATTGCCCTGCGTAATTATGATTTACCCCATACTTGGTCACCTGTGATTGAGAAGAAACTGCGCCGTATTCCCGATGAAGTAACCGACGCCGATAAAGTCGGTCGTGTGGATTTACGTCATCTGCCATTAGTGACGATCGACGGTGAAGACGCCCGCGATTTTGACGATGCCGTGTACGCGGAGAAAAAAGCCGGTGGCGGCTGGCGTTTATGGGTTGCGATTGCGGACGTTAGTTATTATGTGCGTACCGATTCTGCCTTAGATACCGAAGCGCGTGCCCGTGGTAACTCAGTGTATTTCCCGTCGCAAGTGATCCCTATGCTGCCGGAGAAAATCTCCAACGGCCTCTGTTCGCTTAATCCCCACGTCGACCGTTTATGTATGGTCGCCGAGATGACCGTATCTGCTAAAGGTAAGTTATCAGGTTATAAGTTTTATCCGGCTGTGATGTATTCCCATGCCCGTTTCACTTATACCCAAGTGGCAGCAATGTTAGAAGGCGGCCCCATTGCGCCTGAGCACGAGGCTTTGTTCCCGCATTTGCAGTGTTTACAGTCATTGTATTTAGCGCTCGATGAGCAAAGGGCCGAGCGTGGTGCGATTGCGTTTGAAACCATGGAAACGCAGTTCATTTTCAATGAGCAGCGCAAGATTGATAAAATCGTGCCGCGTGGCCGTAATCAAGCTCATAAAATCATTGAAGAATGTATGATTTTAGCCAACGTTTCTGCGGCTAAATTTGTGAAGAAGCACAAAGGCGAAGTCTTGTATCGTGTGCATGAAGCGCCATCTGAGCAAAAGTTGGCGAACTTTAAAGAGTTCCTTGCTGAGCGTGGTTTGACTATGCCTGGCGGACTTGAGCCAACGCCGTCAGATTATCAGAATGTGATGTTGCAAATTGCCGACCGCCCTGATGCTGAACTTATCCAAGTGATGTTACTGCGTTCTATGCGTCAGGCAATTTATACTCCGGATAACGAAGGTCACTTCGGTTTAGCCTTAGAAGAATATGCACATTTTACCTCACCCATTCGCCGCTATCCGGATTTAGTGTTACATCGTGTGATCCGTTATTTACTGGCGAAGGAAAGAGGCGAAGCCACTGAGAAGTGGACGCAGGATGGTGGCTATCACTATCAGCTCGATGAGCTCGACAAATTAGGCGAAGAGTGTTCGACCACAGAACGTCGTGCCGATGAAGCGACTCGCGATGTCAGCGATTGGCTGAAGTGCGAGTTTATGCAAGATCACGTCGGCGATACCTTTGAAGCTGTGATTGCCTCAGTGACCAGTTTTGGTTTGTTTGTACGCTTAAATGAACTGTTTATCGATGGCTTAGTGCATATCTCAAGTCTAGGTAGCGATTACTACCAATTCGACCCTATGCGTCAACGTCTTATCGGTGAGCACACAGGTCAAGTCTATCAAGTCGGCGATCCTGTGACGGTTAAGGTTGCTGCAGTCAACTTAGATGACAGACAGATTGATTTGGTTATGCTGGGTGATGACGGCAAAGGTGGTAAGCGTAAAGCATCTGCCAGCCGTGATAAGCCGATGACAGCCCGTGAGCGCGTTAATCGTGAAGGCGCTAAGCAAGGTAAAGCAGGCAAAACCGCGGCATCTAGCGCCAAGGCTGAAACAGGTAAAACCAAACCTAAGGCCAAAGCTGGCACTAAAGCTAAAAAAGCAGCAGTAAAAGATCCGGCTAAAAAGCCAAAAGCCGCTAAGCGGAGCACGAGAAAGAAATAAATGAAAAAACAAGATATTATTTTTGGGATCCACGCAGTTGAAGCCCTGTTAAAACACAGCCCTGAGCGCATTATTGAGTTGTGGCTGTTACAAGGTCGTGACGATGAGCGCTTAACTGTGCTGGCCGATCAGGCCAAAGCCTTTGGCACGACGATTCAAGTCGCTTCTCGTAAAGCCTTAGATGACAAAGCGGAAAGCAGCCAACATCAAGGCATAGTCGCGCGTGTTAAAGCGGCGAAAGTATTGAATGAGCAAGATTTAGATGTGCTGCTTGCTAACACTGAGCAAGCATTCCTGTTGATCTTGGATGGTGTGACGGATCCCCATAACTTAGGCGCTTGCCTACGTAATGCTGATGCGGCTGGCGTACAAGGTATTATCGTGCCTAAAGACAATTCAGTTGGCTTAACGGCCACGGTAAGTAAAGTTGCATGTGGCGCTGCGGAA
Organism: Shewanella sp. SM55; assembly: GCF_025654025.1. Taxonomy (NCBI): domain Bacteria; kingdom Pseudomonadati; phylum Pseudomonadota; class Gammaproteobacteria; order Alteromonadales; family Shewanellaceae; genus Shewanella; species Shewanella sp. SM55. The sequence goes on from NZ_JAKKRS010000015.1 coordinate 36,207, forward strand.
ACAGTGCCTTTATTCCAAGTGACTAATCTTGCGCGCACTATGCGTCACCTGCAGGATAAAGGTGTGTGGATTGTGGGCACTGCGGGCGAGGCAGATTGCGAGCTTTATCAAGCCGATCTCAAGGGATCATTGGCGATTGCCATGGGTGCGGAAGATAAAGGTTTACGCCGCTTAAGCCGTGAGTCTTGCGATTCACTGATCTCTATCCCTATGGCCGGTAGTGTTTCTAGCTTGAACGTATCGGTTGCAACGGGTATTTGCTTGTTTGAAGCAGTGCGTCAGCGTCGTAGCTAATATGCTTACGTTTGCCTGATCTCACATATGCAGTATCAGGCTTGAAGTAACAACCTGCAGTAACAACTGGTCGTAATAAAAAGGCGGATTAACGATATAAAGTTAATCCGTTTTTTATTGGCCTTTTTTACGTCATCGCTTTGTCTAGGTTGATCTGATGGCTATCAGTTTCATCTATTTGAACGGCTTCAGGCTCTGCTTGCTCAATATCGAAACTAAAGGCGAGTTGCTCCTCATCACTCTCATTATCATCGATAATATCGTCATCGACGCCATCGGCACCTAAATCATGCTCCGATTCATCTAAGTTAGCGCTGGGCGTCATATGCTCTTGAATTGATTCAACATCAACCCGTGGGTCCAATGCTGCCGCCAGTGGTGAAGAGACTAAGTCGCCCGTCGCCATTATGTAGTCTTGGGTGACATTAGTTTCGACTTTTTGCTGTGAATGTACATAACGTAAACGCACAAAGAGTATTAAGGTACAGGCTGACATAAAGCCATATAACATGTTATTGCCAAACCATTGCATTAATGTCGATGCGATAAGCGGACCGATACTGGCGCCTAAGCCGAAGGTTAATAGTATTGTTGCTGATAAGCCGACCCGCTCATTTTGCTCTACTCGAGAGTTGGCAAGCGCTGTGGCGAGCGGATAAAAAGTGAAACCTAAAATACCAAATAGAAAGGTCATCACCAGTGAAATCACCGGATGATAAGGGGTTAAGGCGATAGCCAAGGCTAAGATACCGAGCAATATACAGTTGATACGGATAAGGCGACTGCGGGACATAATGTCGGACAATTTTCCCATTGGCCACTGTGCCAGTAATCCCGCTAAAATCGTTGCCGTCATATACGTGGCGACTTTTTCAGGCGGTAAACCTAAGTTACTGGCGTAGGCGGGAGCGAGACCATAAAACGAACCCACTATCATGCTACCAATCGCGATTGTCGTGAGTGCTTGTGGCGCTTTTTTCCAGTAATAGGCAATTTTGAGTGGGGCTGGCACTAAGGGCGCAGGGTGAAGACGACGCGTGAGTGAAATCGGTACGATACAGAGTGAAAAACAAATTGCGATAAGCAGTAGTGGCTCTAGTCCTAAGTCGGGGAAAATACTGATCGCACCTTGGCCCAAGATTAAGCCGAAGTAAGATACGATCATATAACTCGCAAACACTGTGCCCCTTTGATTACTTTCAGCTTGTTCGTTGAGCCAACTTTCTAACACCATGTATTGGCACATCATTCCCATGCCGACTACAAGTCTGAGGAGCAGCCAAACCGCTAGCTCATCCACGAGTGCATGGCCTAATGCCGATGCAGCGACTATGCCTGCACTGGCGACAAAGGCGCGGATATGGCCCACTTGAGCGATAAGTCGATGACCAATCTTAGAGCCAGCCACTAGGCCAACATAGTAGGCCGACATCATGCCGCCAATCCATATTTGTGGCACATTCATTACTGAGAGCCTGAGCCCAAGATAGGTGGTAAGCAAGCCGCCGGCTAATACCATTAATAATGTGGTGCTATATAAAGAGGCGAAAGTGCGCAGCGGATTAGTCATATACAACTCCGAAAACACAAACTAGATTGATAATGAGGAGTGAGTATATCAGGGGTTAGTGTTTATGTTGTGTTGCAAATTGTTGGTAAATCTTGATTAATTGCGCATTTCTGCTCAAAAAATCACTGAATTATGTCGGAACAACTCAAGGGGATGCTTGTGAAGCATTCACATAGACGCCAGCCGAGTAGGCTGTGAGCGTCATGTTAGTCTATGTATTTTTTCGTATTTTTTAAAAGGAGTTATCTAAAAGTGTAAAGCAAGTTGAAGGTGGTGATGGTATCCATGGGTTGGCTTCCTTCTGGTACCACTTCAGTGTATTTGATGTTCATACCGATCTTAAATGCCCAATCTTGGAACACCAGATTTTTATAGTTCATATCTAAGGTGAGGGTGTTGTTGTTCTCGCCCACTTCCGCGGTGAGATCGGCATTGAGACTGCTGTATTCCTGTAGTTTTTGAGAGAATTTGGCAGCGGTACGAAGAATGACATCTTTTTCGGCATCAGGGCTGGGGATGGTTATCGATTCTGCAGGTAAGTTATATCGATAACCTGGGCCGAACTCGAGACTGAGTTTTGTTTTATAACTACTGATAGCATTGAAACCGTAACCACTCGAAAGCGTTGATATTTGTGTGTAACTACCGAATTGATCCCAAGTAAAATCACCACGTCCGAAGACATAACCCTTAGTCAGTTTATAGTTCGATTGTAACTGTAGCTCATATTTTTCGGAGGTTGTTTGACTTTTTTCTGAGGCAAAATAGGCTTTTAGTGTGGCTTCTTGCTTGGTTTGCTTTGTATCGTAAATCAGTTGGGTTCGACCATTAAAACTGCTGGATTCGGTATTGCCTGTGTTCAGTTGCAAGCCAGCTTCGATTTCCGCGGTAAAATCGCTGGGCGGTTCCTGATAATCAGGTGGAACAAGCGCAAGCGCTGGAAATGAAAGGAAAAACAAACCGATTGGCGCAATAACTTTTAGCATTATGTTTTATTCTTGGTTAGCTGATTTCAGACGTCCGAATGTAGGCGAACCGCCATCATACCTGTATTGATTGGCGAGGCAAAGTTATTGCTTGAGTTTCTGGCTTGCTTTCTGTACTATCTCGCGCTCAAATCAGTCACTATTTTTCGTTCCTTGCCTCCATTTGGTCTGACTGAGCCAATACCGAGGCTACATAACCGTAAGGAGCAATAAATGCGTCATTACGAAATCGTATTTATGGTTCACCCAGATCAAAGTGAACAAGTACCAGGTATGATTGAGCGTTACACAGGTGTTATCACCGAAGCTAACGGCACAATCCACCGTTTAGAAGATTGGGGCCGTCGTCAACTGGCTTACCCAATCCTTGACCTGCATAAAGCTCACTACGTTCTGATGAACGTTGAAGCTAAAGCAGAGACGATCGAAGAGCTAGAAACAGCTTTCCGTTTCAACGACGCAGTTCTGCGTAACATGGTAATGCGTACTAAAGTTGCCGTTACTGAAGCATCTCCAATGGCTAGAGCTAGAGATGAGCGCGATTCACGTCGTGGCCCAGCTGGCGAACGCTCATATGATGAAGCTCACGCTGAAGAAATCGCTGAGTAAGGTAATCTGTGACCACCAATAACTTGGTGTTGTCAGGAACGATAACTCGTTCAAGACGCTTTAAAAGCCCAGCAGGTATTGCACACAGTGTGATTATGTTGGAACACAAATCGCAGCGTTATGAAGCCGAAATGCTCCGCAACGTCTACGTACAAATTCAAGTGATATTGAGTGGCCCACGCTTTGAAAGCGTCGCAGAAGATCTGAAAGCAGGTGTGGAAGTACAAGTGCAAGGCTTTATGACGCTTCAACAGGGGCGTAATGGTCAGAACCGCTTAGTCATCCATGCCGAAAATGTCGAATTGAAAACTTAGGAGACTGTCAACATGGCACGTTATTTCCGTCGTCGCAAGTTCTGCCGTTTCACCGCTGAAGGTGTTGCAGAAATTGATTACAAAGATATCGTTACTTTAAAGAACTACATCACTGAAAGCGGCAAGATTGTTCCTAGCCGTATCACTGGTACTAGTGCTAAATATCAGCGCCAACTAGCTCGCGCTATCAAGCGTGCTCGTTATCTTTCTCTACTGCCATACACTGATTTACATCAGTAATTGCAGTATTCCTAATCGAATATAGAGGATTTGATAATGAACGTTATTCTGCTTGATAAAATCGCTAACCTAGGCAACTTGGGTGACCAAGTTACTGTTAAAGCTGGTTACGCTCGTAACTACCTTTTGCCACAAGGTAAAGCTGTTGTTGCTAACGAAAGCAACGTTAAAGTATTTGAAGCTCGTCGCGCTGAATTAGAAGCTAAATTAGCTGCTGAATTAGCTGCTGCTAACCTACGTGCTGAGAAAATCACTGCACTGGAAGCTGTTGTTATTGCTTCTAAAGCGGGTGATGAAGGCAAACTGTTTGGTTCAGTTGGCAACCGTGACATCGCTGATGCAGTGACTGCTGCTGGTGTTGAGCTGGCTAAATCAGAAGTTCGTTTACCATTAGGCGCTCTGCGTACTACTGGCGACTTCGAAGTTGAAGTTCAGTTACACACTGAAGTTAAAGCTGTTGTTAAAGTTTCTATCGTTGCAGAAGCTTAATTACTCCTTGCTTTAATCTTAGCTTGTATTAAGAGAAACACCGCTTTGGCGGTGTTTTTTTATGGCTGAAATTCAGTATTTAGCTGTGGTCAATATGGTTTGATATTGGTTTGCGATGGATGAATACCAATCACATTAAATATTTAATCAGTTCAGAGCCTCACAGGCATCTCAATCCAAGGCGCATTGACGCAGAAATGGTTATTCCCTTTTAAGTCAATGCAACACGGGAGTGGGATGCCTGTGTTGCTCCCGAGGGCGGCTGATGTTAACGGCATGGCAACGCGCTTTATACTGCGTTTAAGGCTTTCGACAGAGCACCACTATGCCTTCAAGCCTTCGCTTTGTCTAAAGCGCGTTGAACTCCCGCTGAATGAACAGATATTTAATACGATTGGTATAATGCGGTAAGTGATATGTCTACTCATTCAGTCTCAAAGCGTATCCGCGTTTAAAATACTAGCCCAAATAAAAGCCGCTCACTGTCATGACAGTGAACGGCTTTTGACTAGATGGGTTGAATCCGTGTTTGGCTCAGAGTATTAATTTCTCACTAAATCCAATTCTTGGATTAAGTTATCGGCATGGTCGACTTCATCCATCATCCACAGGATATAGCGAATATCCACGTGCACCGCGCGAGTGATGGTTGGGTTGAAGAACCAATCTTTAGTGATAGCTTCATAGGTTGAGTCGAAGTTAAGGCCCACTAACTCACCTTTTCCGTTGAAGACTGGTGAGCCGGAGTTACCACCTGTGGTGTCCACGCTGGATAAGAAATTAACCGGTACTGAGTTAAATTCTTCTGGTTTATCTAAGCAAGAGAACAGACGGCAAATCCAGCCACGGGGATCTTGATACACGGATTTGACCAAGTGCTCACCAAAACGTTGCTCGTGAATTGCATCGAGGAGTTTTTTCGGCGCATTATAGGGCTCAACGCCTGTGTGTTTTGCGACTATGCCATCAAGACGAGTAAACGGCTGTTTATAGAGCGCATCACGTGATTGATAACCATCAACCATGCCATAGCTGATCCGTAGCGTACCGTTGGCGTCAGGATAGACTGGCCAGTTGTTTGCTTTGTAGTATTCGATCACGGCCGCCATATAATCAGGGCGAGCACTAGACAGCTTGCCGTCTAAGATTTTTTCTGACTTTTCCTGTGCCATATTCGTGTCATAAAGTGCTACGGCTAAACGAATAAAGGGATCGGCACTGGTTTCGAAAGCGCTAGCATCGGCATTCATCCACGCGAGGCGCTTAGCTTGGTCTGTGAGCGTAGTGAGTGAGTACAAACCATCGAGTTTAGCTGCGAGATCGGCATCTTTAGTGTTCGCACTTAGCATTTCATCGAGTGCAGCTACGCGATTTGATTGGCTAAGGTAAGCATTTAAATCCTGTAGCCACAAAGTCTTATCAACAGTGACATCAAAACTTGAATCGATACGTTTAAGACGTGAGCTTAGCATAGCAATATCACGTTCTTGGTAGCCTTGCTCACGCTCGGCATCGGGCTTTTGTTTTTCTTTAGCAAGACGGTAGAGGCTGTTTGCTGCGGTTAACAATGTGCTAGATTGGGCATTGGTAAAGTAGTAATTACTTTGGAATGCTTGTTGTTGCTCGGCGAGTAACACTTCTAACTCAGCAATGAGATTTTGATTTAGCTTAGGGTTTTGTTTAAGCCAAGCTAAAAAATTATCTTCACGGCTTTGCTTAATGCCAATGATATCCGTTGCTTTAAAACCCGCTAGTAGGCCGTTGAGTTTCTTCATCCGGTTGGCCATTGAGGCCATATTACCTGCGTACTTAATGGCGATATCGGCATCTTTTTGTCCCATAGCCTCGATAGTATCAATCTGTAATTGATAACGCTTAGCTTGAGTTGGGTACAACCAATCACTGGCAAATTTAAGTTCACTGGTCAGGTTGTAACGGCTAGTCGTGCCTGGGTAACCCGCCACAAACACGCCATCACCGGCTTTTACGCCATCGGCATTGACCTTAAGGTAGCTCTTTGGTTGGTAAGGAATGTTATCGTCGCTATAAGCAGCAGGTTTGCCATCTTTTCCGACGTAAGCTCGTAGGAAGGCAAAATCACCCGAATGGCGTGGATATTCATAGTTATCAATATCGCCACCATAGCTCCCAACACTTTCAGGTGGTGCGTAGACTAAGCGCACATCGCGGATCATCAATTGCTTGATTAAGTAGTATTCTAAGCCGTTATGGAAACTGCGCACATTACAACGATAGTTAGCATCGGCTTCACAGCTTTTGATGAGCGCTTTACTGTGATTTTGGATATCTTCGTAACGACTTAGCGGGTCTTGGCTGAGGTCTTTATTGATTTGCGCGGTGACATTGGTCACTGCTTCTGTGATGTATAAACGTTCGTTGGGACCGGCAGAGGGTTCCTTGTCCATCGATGTTGCTAAAAAGCCTTGTTCTAGGTAGTTATGCTCTTGCTTAGTGTTATATTGTATCGCCTTGTAGGCACAATGGTGGTTTGTCACAACTAGCCCTTGGGGGGAGACAAAACTGGCGGTACAATAGCCCAGCCCAACCACAGCGTTCATTGGATAACTTGTCAGATCGGCCAGTTTTTCTGCCGGAATATCGATTCCGCGTTCACTGAGTTTGTCTGCAATTGAAGGCATTTGATAAGGTTGCCATTGTCCTTCGTCGGCAGTTGCTATGCCGGATGTCAGTACTAAGGCCGCAACCAATGCAATACGCATGTTCTTTCCTTATTGATTGTTAGAGTGTCCGTTGGAATGAAATAACAGGCGAGTGTAAACATCCTGTTTGCTTGACGCGGGTTTTATATCATATTTTGTTAAGTTGTTGGAAATCGGGAGCGTTAATGTCACAACAAGGTGCTTTTAAGCCTAAAAGTAAGCCAAGAGATTTGCAGCTTGATGGACTCAAGCTGCCACCGCATTCAATTGAGGCTGAACAATCGGTATTAGGCGGCTTGATGTTAGATGCCGAAGCGTGGGACAGGGTCGCTGAGGCTGTAGTAAAAGAGGATTTTTACTCTCGCTCACATAAGATGATCTTCTCTGCCATGCACAGATTGGTTGATTTAGGGCAACCGATCGATTTGATCACGGTTTCTGAACAGCTCGAAGTTGAAAATCAATTAGAAGATGCCGGTGGTTTTGCCTATTTAGGTGAGATTGCGAAAAATACCCCAAGTGCGGGTAATATTTTATCCTACGCCGAAATCGTCCGTGAACGCGCCGTAGTGCGTGACATGATCCGCGTCGCACATGAGATTGCAGATGCGGGCTATAACCCAGAAGGTCGTGACTCGGGTGAATTACTCGACCTGGCTGAGAGTAAAGTCTTTAAGATCGCCGAGATGCGAACTAATGCTAACGAAGGTCCCGAAGGCATTAAAACCATTCTGGAAAAAACAGTCGATAAGATTGAGCAGCTTTATAACAACCCCCATAACGGTGTGACTGGAGTATCGAGCGGTTTTAACGATCTCGATAAAATGACCGCAGGCTTCCAGTCCGGTGACTTGATTATCGTTGCGGCGCGTCCTTCTATGGGTAAAACCACCTTCGCGATGAACTTGTGCGAACAGGCCGCAATGAATGAAGATAAACCCGTACTTATTTTCAGTCTCGAGATGCCGTCCGAACAGATTATGATGCGTATGCTGGCCTCCTTGGGTCGTGTTGATCAAACCAAAATCCGTACTGGTCAGCTCGATGATGAAGATTGGGCGCGGGTTTCATCGACCATGGGGATCATGCTCGAACAAGGTAAAATGTATATCGATGACGGTTCGGGGTTAACGCCGACCGAAGTCCGTAGCCGCGCGCGTCGTATCGCCCGTGAGTACGGTGGTTTATCTATGATCATGATAGATTACTTGCAGTTAATGCAGGTGCCCGCCTTAAAAGATAACCGTACCTTAGAAATTTCTGAAATTTCACGCTCGCTGAAAGCATTAGCCAAAGAGTTGGAAATCCCGATTATTGCCCTGTCGCAGCTTAACCGCTCGCTTGAACAAAGGGCCGATAAACGTCCTGTTAACTCGGATTTACGTGAATCGGGTGCTATCGAGCAAGATGCGGATCTCATCATGTTTATTTATCGCGATGAAGTGTATAACAACGATTCTCAAGATAAAGGCACGGCAGAAATCATCATTGGTAAGCAACGTAACGGCCCCATTGGTCGGGTGCGGCTCACTTTCCAAGGGCAATTTTCGCGTTTCGATAATTATGCTGGGCCGCAGTTTGAAGAAGATTAATTGACGTTTAAAAACAGTCAGTTTGCGTTTGCAGAAGATGAGCTGTATTGATGTATTTTTTATATCCGTGACTTTTTATTTCCTGAGTAAACAAGGTAAATTTTGAACCCTTTTCCCCGTGCAGAAATTAGCAGTAGTGCACTGCAAACCAATCTCGCTGCGTTGCGTCAACAGGCACCAGCGAGTCGTGTGATGGCCGTCGTTAAAGCGAACGGTTATGGTCATGGATTATTGAATGTCGCTAATTGTTTAGTCAATGCCGATGGCTTTGGCCTAGCACGATTGGATGAGGCCTTAGAATTACGAGCGGGCGGCGTGACAGCGCGTTTATTGTTACTAGAAGGTTTTTTCCGTGCCACCGATCTCCCGTTACTCGTCGGGCATGATATTGACACTGTAGTGCACCACAGCTCTCAGCTTGAAATGTTAGAGCAAACTGTGTTGTCAAAACCTGTCACTGTCTGGCTTAAAGTGGATTCAGGCATGCATCGTTTAGGTTTTACGCCCGAACAATTTTCAACGGTTTACGCAAGGTTAATGGCCTGTCCCAATGTGGCAAAACCGATCCATTTGATGACACATTTTGCCTGTGCGGACGAGCCTGAAAACACCTATACCTCAGTACAGATGGCGGCTTTTAATACGTTAACGGCAGGCTTGCCCGGATTTAGAACCTTAGCAAACTCTGCTGGTGCTTTGTATTGGCCTCAGAGCCAAGGCGATTGGATCCGTCCTGGTATCGCACTCTATGGTGTATCTCCTGTTACTGGTGATTGCGGTGCGAATCACGGGCTAGTTCCTGCGATGGAATTGGTATCACAGTTGATTGCGGTACGGGATCATAAAGCCAATCAGCCAGTGGGCTATGGTTGTTTCTGGACCGCGAAGCAAGATACCCGTTTAGGTGTCGTGGCGATTGGCTATGGTGATGGTTATCCTCGCAATGCACCGGAAGGCACACCCGTGTGGGTCAATGGTCGTCGCGTACCCATAGTAGGCCGCGTCTCTATGGACATGTTGACTGTCGACTTAGGCCAAGATGCGCAAGATAAGGTTGGCGACAGTGCTTTGTTGTGGGGTAAAGCATTACCCGTTGAAGAAGTCGCTGAACATATCGGTACTATCGCTTATGAATTAGTCACTAAGCTCACCCCAAGGGTTGCGGTTTGCTTAGCTTAACCCTGACAAATGGAAGTATTTGGGGACACTTTTTAGCAAGAAAACGGTGATTAAACACCGTTTTCTTTTATGTAAAGTGTCAGGATGAATAATTGCCTCTACACGAATGGTTACTGCAAATAACACTATGAATTATAGTTATTTGTTAGCGAGAGAAGTGTCGAACCTGTAGGGCTGAGATAAGCGAAATAGTGGTTTGCAGTTCACCGTTGGCGACGCAATATGTTTTGGACCTGAGGATGAAGCTGTGCTGAACTGGTGTTAGGCGGCAAAATAGACGATAAAAATATCTCAATTCAGGTTACGGTAAACCAGCTGTTCTGATCTTTGTTATCTGGCTTTAAAAAAGCGAATGAAACATAAGATCCAGAGCGACAGGATAGTTAATGTATTTTGAGCTGACTGGCTTGATGTATTTAAGCTATTAGTTTTCAAAACATATTTCAATATAAGCAGTACCATGCGGGCTTGTAAATGGCATGATAATCTTAGTGCCATTAGCTTTATGGGAAATAGTATGGCCTTTTCCTGATACGACCATAGGAGTGGCCATTTCAAATTCATAGCCTTTTTGACCCAAAAGATTTTTTGCGCCACCAGTCACCATATTCGTAATTTCGCCTACTAAGTCAGTCACTTCCTCGTTAATTTTACCCGGGTTTTCGCCCAGCATATTCTGCATTATCTGCAAAACAAGCTTTTGTTCGAAGGTAATCGACAGTGATCCTTTTGTTTGGGGTCCAACAAGACCTATTAGGCCGGATACATCACCCTTAGCTAAGTTATCTACTTTGATTTGGGGTTTGCCCGGCGTCAAATCCATGCTCGCCATCGTAGATATGACATTGAGCAAAGATTGGAGGAAAGGATTAATAAAATTAACGTTCATGCCTAAGTTTGTCCTCTTTTGAGCCTAAACCATGGAGTAATGGCATTGCTTAAGGCTATTAGAAAAGTTGCTTATCGACAGCAATCTTGATCACACTCTATCAGCTTAGATGAGACCGCTATAAATGTGAGGCTAATTTAAAGATATTCTTATCATTTATCTGAGTTATAGGCAGCTAAAGCTCCATATAACCGTTTCCTTTATTGTTTAGATCGTTTTGTATGATGGTTCATAAGTTTGCTTGGAAGACGCTTATCGTCAAATGGCGTTGTTTTACGTCTCATACATACAAAAATGGGCTGCATTAGCCCCATTCATAGTGGCTCATGAGTGCCGATGCTGCAAAGTTTTTTAGCCTTTTTATGGAGTAACTCGACTTTTATTTGCACTTGAACTTGTGAGAAGGCGTTGCTACTCAACTCTCTATCCCATCGCGTCTTACGTAATCCCATTTTATATGGCTATTTTCGGCATTGTGGAGTGCTATCAAAAAGGCGTCTTGGCCTTGAGTGTCTTAGCTGACTTTGTAAAAGTACGATGTTCGCTGTAAACTGTCTCACTTTTTGCTTCACCCTAACGACGCATTTGTAGTGTGTTGTTCAGTACGTGTTTTCAGGTCAATTACTGGGAACACCATCTTGAGCGCTCAATCTTATAATTTGGGATACCTCACAGGATGCCCGGCAATTAGACAAATGCACAAATGTGTAAAAACAGCTTAAAATGTGAGCGTGATGATTCAGTCTAAAATGAGTAAAAACCCTGTTATATCAACTATTCCAATCGATAGAACCTTTTCCATTGCGCCCATGTTGGATAGAGCGGATTTTAATCTAGTTGATTGATAAATATTAATAAAATATTTGCGTGGATGCCTATTGGATACCTCGCTTTTTTTGGATTGGTTTTGGATACCTGAAAGCGTAATCTACTGTTTATCAACATTGAGGTGATCTATGGATAGAAAATCTTTAATAATACTCACGCTGATATTAACGATCGGTCCTACTTTTTCGGCTAATGCTGAAGTCTATAAATGTGCTGATGGAAAGTATCAAGCCGATCCCTGTGATGAAAACAGTCAGCCAGTTGATTTAAGTGGCGTTGGTAGCTTTATCAAAAGCAATGACAGCATTTCTCAATCAAGCGTGGGTTCAAACGCGACTTCTGATAAGAAAAAAGAAATCAGTACCTATATCGAGAAACAACGTATTACCCGAGAGATCACTCGGCTTGAGGGTGATCGTAAGCGGGTGATTGCGGCGCGTGACCAGCGCTTACGTAATCTGCGTGAAAGTCGGCGGTATGCGAATAACAACTTAGCCGGTGCAACCTGGCAACAAAGCTTAGCTCAGGAACAAGTCGCAGCAGCCCAAGAAGCCGACACGTTGGTGTCATCTATCGATAGGCAAATAGAGCAGCTTAAAGACGAGTTAAAATAAATGGTAGGTCTAATTCATAGTTTTATCTGATTGATAGTCACTGTACGACGTGACAACTTTGTCCTTGTCGTTTTTGATAAATAGTTGTAATGTCAGTTAGATAGCTAAGTGTGGATTTAGGTAATAGACTTGAATACTTATGCGCACAAATCAACGTTTTTATTTCATAAGTTAATGTATGTTCACTAAAAAAAATTTATCCGTAGAAAAAAATATTAATCTGTTGAACTTTAAAGAGCGAACAGAGTATGAACTGCAATATTTACGAAGTTATATTGTAGATATTAGTGAAGCAATCTCAGAGAAGGGTGTTACTTTAGAAGAGCAAATGATCGCAGACCTTGATAGTCGACCAAATGATGAAGCAGTTTTAGTTGATCTATTTGAGAAAGAGATTTCGAAGCTAAAAAGTTACTTTCACCATTCTTCAATCGTCCTAGTTTACACTCTCCTAGAGAGTTCTCTTTCTCATTTGAGTGACGAGATAAGAAACTTTACTAATAGTAAATTACTTCTACAAGACCTGAATGACAATAACTTGATTGGTAAATCAATTAAATACATTAATTTAATTTGTGACATTGACCTTAAGAAAGAAAAAAGGCTTTATGACCGCATATGTGAATTTCAACAATTGAGAAATCAAATTGTTCATCAAAACTCACGAGTCAGAGGTAATACTCCAGAAGCACTAGCTAAAAATGCTAAAGCACTTGAGGTTACCTTTTCAGGGATTGAAATTAACTATAAATCATGGGATTTCCACGTGACTGATAACACATTAATTAAGGAACTTGTTGATGTTGTAGAGGAGTTCTTATCTATAGCTATAAAAAAGGTAAATTCTCAAATTTTTATAGTAGAAATATGATGGTAAATTTACTCACATCAGCTTAGTTCCTTGAAGTATTAGGGCTAGTTATTTTGTAGCTGCCTTCAACACAATACATATAAAACTATTTTATTTGGTCCTGTGCAGGTAGCATTTTTCGGTTCTTAAACTGTAACTACATGAACGCATTTTTCTCAAAAAGTAGTAGAAACGGCTTTAAAATTCATGATGACAAACACTAGATGCTGTTATTTATATAGTATTATTTGACCTTTCACGGAAAAAACCAAAATAGTTTTATCGAGTTTACAGGGCTAGCGTCAGTTCCAGTATATGTCTTTACAATCAATTACTTGTTTTAATTTTGCTTGATATAGTAGATTTGGGATTCGTGTTGGCACATTTTTGTGATGGTATATTTGATAAAATACTGATAAATTTATTTTTTACAACTAATTAGTTGTGCGCGTTTTTACTGGTCTAATGAGGTAAGCGCGCATACGTATTAATAGAATATTAGGCTGAACACATTGTCACGGAGTATAAATGAAGGAATCAATCGAATTTTTAAAGTTATTATTTGAACAGGAAAATCATTGGTTAATAGTTTTATCCGTAATCATTGCTACGCCTTACCTGCTTAAACTACTTAAAGAAATATCTACAATATCCCACACAATAGAAATAAAAAATATTGAAGGGTTTTCCTCTAGTATAAACGAGGAAAATAGTGCAGCAGCAAAGTATAAGCTTGAAAAATATTTCGCTCAGCTTTATAAACGCTCATTTACATACAAAGAAATTAAATACTTACTTAGTTTTGAGTCTCCTTCAACAGCGATTAAAGACTATATTTGGGGCTTCTCATATTTAAAGTTTGAAGATAATAAAATAAACTATCGAAAAAACTATTGGTTAAAAACGATAAGATGGTCTAATGATATTTTATTTATGCTATCTTCTTTGTGTGGAGTAGTTTCTATTTTAATCCTTATAGCGGTATTAATGGCTGGTGCTAATGGTGAACTTTTATTTAATTTAATATGCGCAGTTTTCTATATGTTCTTTATCGCTTGGCTCACGTTAAAAGGGGGGAGAGATGTTAATGCTGCATGCCGAGTTGTCGAAAAGCAACCTAAAAAGCTGACTAAGACACAGAAGACACAACAGCGCTAAAAAGCGCCTTACACATCGCTGTTTGTGACCGTGTGACTCGCAAGAAGTTGCTCGCCGTTTAGGCGAGCATTAGCCCCCACAAATCTAAAAATTGAATCCGTACTGTGTCCGTACAAGTTGCGCTGTGGTTGTTTAAACTTTATACTCCAATCCATTACGGATTAACTCCGTACGATAGGAGGCTTTATGGCTACTGCAAGACTTGATATCCGATTGGATGAAGAGATCAAAGCTAAGGCTGAGAAAGCATCGGCTTTGCTCGGGTTAAAAAGCTTAACTGAATACGTTGTTCGCTTAATGGACGAAGATTCAACTCAGGTGATTGCTGAGCATGAAAGCATTACGGTTAAAGCTGATGTATTCGACCAATTCATAATGGCTTGTGATGAGGCTAAGGCCCCGAACAAGGCATTGCGTGAAGCGGCAGCATTTACTAAACGTGGTGACTTTAAGTGAGTTACTCCAAGACTTTTAAAGAATTGGATAAATCACAACACGATAGAGCATCATTTGACTGTGGCGAAGCAGAGTTAAACGATTTTATCCAAACTCAAGCAGCGAAACACATGCAAGCAGGTATTAGCCGCACTATGGTTTTACCTGCTTGTACGCCATTGCCCAATCAAAAATATCCAATTTGCTCATTTTATACTATCGCCCCAAGTTCAATTTGCCGTGATACCTTACCGCAAGCCATGGGAAAAAAGTTACCACGCTATCCCATTCCGGTCTTTCTGCTTGCTCAACTTGCCGTCCATAAAGAGTTTCATGGCAGTGGGCTAGGTAAAGCTAGTTTAATCAAAGCGCTAGAATATCTTTGGGAAATTAACGCTCACATGCGAGCTTATGCCATTGTTGTCGATTGTTTAACTGGCCAAGCTGAATCATTCTACGCCAAGTATGGTTTCGAGGTGCTTTGTGAAATCAACGGTCGTGTCAGAATGTTTATTCCAATGAAAACAGTCGGTCAGTTGTTAACTTAGATGCTTCATGCCGTCTCCTTGTCCTTCGGTATGAGGAACAGCACTTACATAATCTGCGTGAAAGTTGCCAGTAAGCTAACAACAACTTAGCCGGTGCACCTTGGCTACAGAGTTTATCTTAAGAGCTAGTTGCTGCAGTCCAAGAGGCCGACACGTTGCCGTCTTCTATCGATCGGCAGTTTGAGCAGTTGAAGAACGAAGTAATAAAATAAAGTTTTTTATAGTTTCACTTGATGCAGAATTGCACAAAACATATATCTGGGTAATAATTCATCGCTCGGATAAATTTCAGCTTGTTCCTGAGACGAAAACAACAACGACTAGGAGTTCTTTTGACTCAACCAGTACCAAAATCAAACGGTTATTTTGATGACCTGTCTTTTCGCATTCAAAATAATTTAAGATTTGATGATTTAGAGTTTAGAAGATTCTTACAAGAGGTTAATAAGCTTGAGCAACATCATGTGAAATTTGAGTTGGCAGGGTTAGCTTATTTTTTACAGGGTGATAAAGAGCAAGCGCTCGCAAATTATAAAAATGCATTGGCCAGTAGCATGGCTAGTGTTGAAACTAAGCGTAACTATTATTTTTTATTACGCAAACTTGGTTTATTGAATCAAGCTACTGATTTTGCTCGTGATTTAAATAAAGTCTGTAACATCCCAGAGTTTTTAAAAAGTCTATACTTGTTGTATGTTATAGCACTAGATCTAGATGGCGCTGAAGATGTATATGATCAGCTCCATAGAATGAATAAATTCGAACCTGTGGAAGTCATTATAGAGGCTTCAAAGGAAGTGGATTTAATGAAGAATTTCTGTAGCAATGTTATCAAAAAAGAGCAATTAGCGCTCATTGGTCAAGCTGCTTTACAAACTGCAGAGGAGCATGGTTGCATACTCCTCGGTAATCGTATTACGCATCTGGAAGAAAGCAGTCATCTTTCAGTTAGCTATGTTATTGACTGTGAGAGTTATACATCAGACCAAGTTTTTGATATCAACGTTTCTTTGATTGATACCCTTATTGACATGGAGTTGGACTGTATACCTGCTGTTGTTCAATTCGTAAGGCTGGATAAAAATCGAGTAGCTTTGGATGGTAGTGACGTCATTGTAAAAACAGAGGAGGTTGTGAATGGCAGTCAGTCGTGAGTGCTTTTTGCAGTCGGCAAAAGAGGCAATGGTAACTGGCACTGAGATTGGCTACCGTAATTGTGTAAGTCGCTCTTACTACTCTATGTATCATGCAGTATTAGCTATTTTGAAAAATGAAGTCCCATTTGATAATGGTGGTGGGGTTCACTTCAAGCTTATTAAATATCTGGAAAATGCAGGAAAGTCTGAACCACACTGCGCAAAAAAACTTAAAAAGTTGGCATACTTCTTAAAAATATCAAAAGACCAACGTTGTAAAGCTGATTATGAAATAGATCGTAATCATATTGCTAAATCCAGCGCAGAGGATGCTATTAGCCGAGCTAGTCGTGTAATGGCAATGTGTGATGAATTAGCCGCCGCCGCATAGATTTGGCTAGGCCAAACTAAGGCAACTATTGGTGCCTTAGTTTTATATCAAGTATTTGATTAGTTATCTTGAACCTTTTTTGAACATCCTTCGTTTTCATCTTCAACCCACTCACCAGAGTCGAGCAGTTGCTTGGCGCACTCACTGCAAATTTGATGTGTATTGCCACAGTGTTCGACAAAGGTTGGTCTATGCGCTTCACAGAAATAACCCTCGCAGCTGATCTCATCTTCGCCATGCATACCACCACACGCATAAGAAAGACCACGGTCGATTTGTTTGTGGCAACCCGGATGATCACAGGTTGCTTCGAAGGCATAACCAATGGGTCTGCCGTTACTATCCTCACCACAATTTGACCAGCTCATTGCTTACCATCCTCAATGTAACGATGAAAATCATCCTCGCCACACGTTGCAAACTCCTTTTCGCAATGCGCCCATGAACAGACAAATTCGTTTTCGCATAGATCTGATGCGTAAATCGTATTTTCACCGCCACAGTGTGGACATGAAACTATTAGCCCTGCAGGCTTTGCCATCTTCTTCATTGCTCATCCTCATCATTGACTGAAATAGGCAGCGTTTCACCGAAGTTTGCCATAGCAACATGCAATCCAACCTTGAAGCCTTGGAGGAATTTTTTATCAGAAATTGTTTGGTCGCCTAAAACCACGCTTTCAGTGCCTTTATATTGCTCAAGCTCATCACGCCGCATCTGAAACCATTCCTCAAGCTGTTCTATTAACCTTGCTGCATCGCCAGATACAAATGCTGATTCAACGGGGGCAATTTCTATCTCTAACTGTGTATCAGTCATCACTTCGCCTCCTTTCCCTTCGGGGCAAAAAACAGTGCGACGGGGCCATCTTCGGTGTCGTGAATACTCAGCAAGAATGAGCCGGCCTTTTCGCAAACGGGTTGCCAATCGCTGATATCGGTGTCGCCCTCGTCAAAGTAGCGCTCGATCAGGTTTTCAGGTGCATCGAGTTCAAACCAAATTGCCACAAACTCGCCACCGTTTTCGGCTGCCCATGCTTCACACTCTGCGCGGGTCACTCCTTCATCCCACTCGGGTAAATCTGGATGGGTCCAATAACCTTCTTCACGTTTAACTGTTGCTGCTTGTATAGGGTTCATGCTGCTTCTCCTTTTATCCTGAGTTTTGATTCTGCGTTGAGTGCGAATACTTCGGCGTCGGCTTGGCCGAAGTCGCTGCACTCGATGGCGTTAAAAGACTTACAAATGCCCCAGCCTTGATAGTTGTTTGGGGTGTACTTCACTTCGATTTGTTGCTGATCGCACATCAAGGTGGAGTAGGGCTTAGATAACGTGACCACGCCCGCTTTAGTGCTGAACGTATTCATGCCACCTCCTTGTTTTGGTTGTCGCTTGTTTGGCTTACAGGCGAATGGCAGGGCAGACGCATTGGGTGATATCGGTACGAATACACTATGGTGCGGCTAATGCCCTTGGCTAAGTTGGTTAAACCGTTGCCCAATGCTTGCCAGTACAGGCAATCTAACGCGCCGAGCGCCAGCGCGATTTTGATGCTGTCGCCCGTTGTGGCCTTGAGTAGCAGGCTTAACTTATAGCTGCGGTAATGGTTTAACAGATGGCGAAACGCCGCTGATTGAGTCATTTAGGCCACCTGCTTCGGTTGCAAAGGAGTTGTTAGCAAAGCGCTTGATTTCAAATGAGTTAATTGCAGCTTGGCCCAGTCGATGGCCTTAATGGCCTCGACCGTGGCGGCGATTTGCTCTAACTTCTTTTGCCCGCGCATAAAGTTAGACAGTTCAATACCGTGGCGAGCCGCCGCACGTTCGGCGGGTAGGGCGCTGGTGTAATGTAGTGTTAACGCGGCAATCACCTCGGGCGAACTAATGCGGGTAAGCGACAGCAATAACGCAACGCGCTCTTGTGATTCAAAGCCTGGGAGTAAGTGGTTCATGCTGCACCACCTGTGGTACTGATCACCCTGAACTCGATAACCCACACCCACGGGTTGGCATCCCAATTTTCATAGATTGAGTTCCATAGGGACTTAAAAGCATGTTGTGGGTTTTTATACCAACGCCAATGAGGCGAGTGAGGCTTATGGCTTGAATGCTTTTCAACTCCGCCCCATTGTTGGTAAACGGAGCTATATTGCAAACCTTCGGCTTTTGCATCTTGCTCGCTGATATCATTTAGCCTTTCTACCCGAACGGCAGTGACTTCAAGCAGAATACGAGCGCAAGAACGAGGCATATGGATAGATGGTTTCCATTTGCTTTCGCCACTATCACCCGTTGCTTTGAATAGAACCGTTCCGTTAGCCGGACATGAGCAAGGCGATTCACTGCAACCACATTCATCAGATGAATTGAACTGTCGCCAAGTCTCACGAACATAAAGCTGATCACCAACCAAGCCAAATGGACTACTTACTTCATCAGAACACCAAAACTTGAATATTCCTTTTGATGTTTCTAGCGGGAGTCTTTCGCTTTGAACTTGAGCAGGATTAACCGTTCTCCGCGTCTGTGTTTTACGCCCATCAAGAATGGCGCGCACCATTTCGGTGTTGAAAATAATAGGGCGCTGTTTCATGCTTCACCTCTGTTCCACTCGTGCTCAGGGCTTGCATCCCAGTGACAATAATCAATGAAGTTTTCAAAGGGATCGCCGTACTCTAAATAGCGCTGATAACGCTGTTGTGCCTTTGTCTGTTTGCGGATCTTGCCAATGCCACCGTATTCAACCTCCCAAGTTGGGTGGCAATGACGAATAACGCCTGGCTTATCGTCGTCAAAATTAACGCCAAGGTGATGGCCGCAATTTTTGATTATCACGCCAGCGCGGCCATTCACTTTAACTAAGCGGCCTATTTCGGCTGGAACAGCGTAATGCTGTTTGATGTAGTCAAATTGACTCATGCTGATTTCCTTATCTTTTAACCAAGAAACGGTGCAGACCTTTGGCGGCACGAATGGCGACAGTGCGGTCGGTGGTAAACTTGCCACCGGGCAACATCCAACCTTCCTTAAACGCGACAATATGGCCAACGCCGATTTTGATATCGCTGTGTAGCGGTTTGTCATCAATTAACATGCTGCTTTCCTTCTCTCGTCATCACACACCGCAGTTCTAAGCTGCGGCTTCGCCGTTAAACACCACCAGATTGATGATGGGTTTCTTGGTTTTGGGGTTCACCTTGTCCGAGAGCTTGTGATAGCGAATATGCACATCGCGGTGGGCTTCTTGGGTCATGGCTAACACGATATATTGCTGGCACAGCGCGGGCTCGATAACGAATGCGACAGGCGTTGTGGCTTCATGGTTTCAAACAAGTGCTGCGCCATATCATTCAACTTAGCTTGATACTCGTCGGGGCTTAGTTGACGGCGGTTAGGGTGCGCGCCCACAGAGGTGCTGCACTTTTTGGCCGCTTGATTTTTCGCTAAGGTCATGGACACGCCGTAAACAAAAAACATAGATACCTCCCCACTGAGCCGCTGATTACGCTAAGTTGATTTGATCTTGCTTGGCGGCGTCGCGTTGCTTGTCGAGGTATTCGGCAAGGTCGGTGACATTGACCATCCAAGGCGCTTTGTTGCTGTTACTGGTGCGAAAGGCGGCTAAGGGCAAGCGGCCGGCTTTGGCATAGTTGGCCGCGGTACGGGGTTCGAGGCCAAAATACTCTTTGCTGATTTCATCCAGTGGCACTATCACTTTGTTGAACTGGGCCATAAGCAAAAACGCGGTGTTGATGCCTTTCATGTTGGTTGCTCCGCTTGGGTGAGTTGCAGCGGATGCACGTTAGTGGCCGCCTGTTCGTTACGCCACACCATCACCTTGCCGTACAAACCTTGTTGGGGCTCGGTAAAGCGCAGGCAGAAGTTGAGCCCAAGTTCGCCTGTATGGCGAATGAACTGGCGGTAAAACGCAGGGCTGGGGTGGTGATAGGCAAAATGCTTTACCAGTTCGGCGCATCGGTATTGCACCCGTGGGCAATCCATCGGGTCGGTGTGGCCCTTGGCCAGCGCCATCAAGCAGGCAAAACGTATCGCAACCAGTAGACGAAACTCATCGCGTTGCTTAGGTGTGGTGTGAACTTTCGCTAGAATCATTTCCCTGTCCTCGGTAGTGGGTTAAGTTTTCTTAAATTTAATTTAGGATAACTTAAGTTTGAGGTCAAGGTTAAACTTAGGAAAACTTAAATTATTTTTGGGTGTTTTTGTTTTGATGGTTTTTTGAAGTTATTGAATGATGCAAAACCTAATCAGTCGAAGATTAGCAAACGGAACTAAATTACTTTATCACTGTACAAAGTTAGCATTCTCGGTGTTTATTTGAGCAAGTATATGCGAATGGTATGTGTGAACTTAAAAAGCATTTGTGGCTACGAGGTGTTGTTGAACTGAAAACTAGCCACAAAAAATAACTGTATAGATCCACTTATATCTGGTTATTTTTCGCGTCAGTGACTACAATCGTAAAATTATTGCTAAGTAGTCACTATTTATCTTGCTGCTGGCTGTGCTTAAAAGCTATAGGGTTTTACAATGAATTCAGAACAAATCGTTAACATTGCAAGGTTGTCTCTTGAAGGGAAAGAATCTGATGTGAGGTTATATGTTGCAAAATTAGTTAGAACCATGAGAAAAACTGAACCGGAAACAGCTATTGCATTAGAGAATCTTCTTAAAGTCGCACCATCAAGAAGTTCATCAGTGTTACGCAAGGCATCACCAATACATGGTGATATGAGTATTCCATCAACTGATGAAAATTTGACTCTATTAAAATCTTTCGAAGGTATATCCGTAGAAGAGCCATTGCTTGACCAAGCAATGAGTAGTTGTTTAGAGCAAGTAATATCAGAAAGACAGCATTCTAGTGCATTGTTAGAAAAAGGATTAAGACCTACAAGCTCTTTGATTTTTCAAGGGCCGCCAGGTGTAGGTAAAACTATAACTGCACGATGGTTATCTTCAAAACTGAATCTACCATTTTATGTACTCGACTTAACATCTGTTATGAGTAGTTTTTTGGGGAAAACAGGTAATAATTTGAGAGCTGTTATCGAATTTGCTAAAACACATCCTTGTGTATTGTTGTTGGACGAAATCGATGCTATCGCAAAAAAAAGAAGCGATGAAGCTGATGTCGGAGAACTTAAACGCTTAGTTACAATCATGCTTCAAGAGCTTGAAAATTGGCCTTCAGATGGCCTTTTAATTGCGGCAACAAATCATCCAGAATTAGTCGATCCCGCTCTCTGGAGGCGTTTTGATATGGAAATATCATTTGAAAACCCTAATGACGAGCATGTTAGGCTAGCTGTGAATAAGTTTTTAGGTCAAGACTTGAGTGATTTTGGTCAATGGGTAGAGCTTTTAGTTGATAGCCTTAAGGGGACGTCGTACAGTAACATCAAGAGGACAGTTTTGAAGCTGCGTAAACTTAAATTGATAAATCCTAAGTCATTTGAGGAAAACGCATTAAATTATTTGTTGCCTGATGTCACAAAAATAACTCGTACAGAGCGCATTAGTTTAGCTTTAAAATTAGTATCAGACTTTGGAATTCCAAAACAAAAAGCGGCGAAGTTAACCCAAGTTAGTAGGGATACGATTAGAAAAAAAATCAATGAAGTAACTATATAAGATAAAGGAATATCCAATGACTAAAAAGAAAAACTATCTAATAGGAAAGGCAGAAGCTTTAACTAAGACAACTCCGCCTCCCAAAATGAAGATGGATAAAGTTAGTTTATACACTTGGGAAGAGGTTGTTAGTCGTTTACAACATCAATTCATTAACGTTAGTAATGAATTAAAAATGTTGAATGATGATTTATGCCCCAAAGATTACTCTGTAACTAAGCTAACGTTACATCCTTCGTTTATCTCAAAAGGTCATTTTCCTAAAGCTTTGTTTCGTCAAATGGGGGTGCATTCGATAGGAAGTAAGGCCACAGAAGTAACTCCTGATAAGTGGACCAAAAAAGGTGCACCAAAGGCTTCACCATCAACTTCAATCTACATTGCAGGGAAAAGAGAGCAATTAGCTAGCTTTGCAGAACAGATCAGTAGCATGACATTAGCAACTCCGGGGGCAGATGACCTTATTAGAATTTGGAGTTTAGAAAATATAAAGCCAGAGACTAAAATTAAAAAGGGAATTGGTGAGGTAAAAAAATTTTTTGAAGCAGGTATTCAACTAATTCCTGATAGCCCATCTGAGTTTGTGAAGTCTTCATTTACGAAGTATGCGAAAAAATTAGGTTTCGAAGTAAATGAAGAACTCTCAATTGAGGTTTCAAATTTGTGGTTTGTACCTATTACAGGTAGTTCTGAACAACTCAGTAAATTGGCTGAACACTCATTCATTCGAGTTATTAGACCGATACCTCAACTTCGCTCTTTTCAACCATTAGTGCGTGGTTTACCTATAGCTTCCAATGCAATACTTCCAACGGATCCACCTTATGCTTCAGACGTGCGAGTCGCAATTTTGGACGGCGGATTACCTAAGTCGCATGCACTTATGCCGTGGGTAAATGACTACAAAATATCAGATTTAGCCGCAAGTGATCATTTAGGTGGAGCAGAACATGGATTAGGTGTTACCTCTGCTTTTTTATTTGGTCCATTATATCAAGGGCAGGCAGCATCAAGACCTTATTCATATGTAGACCATCATCGTATACTAGATAGCTTAATCTCAACTGAGGATCCATTAGAGCTATATAGGACGTTAGCACATATAGAAGAGATTTTACTTTCAAGACAGTATGAGTTTATTAATATTAGTTTGGGGCCTGACTTGCCGATTGATGACGATGAAATTCATCCTTGGACATCATTAATAGATACATATTTGGCAGATGGGGACACCTTTTTAACTATTGCGGCTGGCAATAATGGGGAGAATGACAGCATCACGATGCTAAATCGTGTTCAGGTTCCTTCTGATTGTGTTAATGCAATTGCAGTTGGTTCAGCAACAACAACTAACGCAAATTGGAATAGGGCATCTTATAGTGCGGTAGGTCCTGGTCGTTCGCCTGGAAGAGTAAAGCCAGATTTATTAGCATTTGGTGGTTCCCCTACAGATTACTTTCATGTAGTAAATGATTCTAATCCACCGAAGTTAATTCCTCAGTGTGGTACTAGTTTTTCTGCTCCATACCTACTACGTAAAGCTGTTGGCATAAGGGCTATGCTTGGTTATAGCATTTCTTCTCTAGCGATAAAGGCGTTACTTATCAATAATGCGCAAACAGATAAATATGCTCAATGTGATGTTGGTTGGGGGAAAGTGCCTGAAGATATCAATCAGTTGATAGAATCTCCTGACGGAGTTGCTAAGATTTTATATCAAGGTGAGCTTTCGCCAGGGAAATATTTACGAGTGCCATTACCGCTTCCTTCATCGGGAATTCAAGGAAAAGTCAACATAAAGGCTACATGCTGTTTCTCGACGTCGGTCGATCCACAAGATACTTCAATGTATACGAAAGCTGGAGTAGAAATTATATGGAAGCCAAAGTTTGGAGGGAAGGCTGAGGCATTTTTTCAACAAGTTAAAACTGCAAATGAGTCAGAGTTAAGGCGTGATGCAGCTAAATGGGAGTCTACCTTACATAAAAGTAAGGTTAAATTTGGTAATAAATTAGAGTCACCAGCATTTGAAATTCATTATATGGCAAGAGATGGCGGTGGAAATATCAGTGGCTCTAAAGCTCCAATAATAAAGTATGCTTTTGTAGTTACACTTGAAGCACCTAAACATAAAGAAATATTTACTGATATTCTAGAGGCTTATTCAGAGATCTTAACTGAAATTGAACCAAGAATAATCATTCCAGTACCAGTGCCAGTTACTGTATAAAAGTTGTAATAGATAAAAGTGGATAGCATTTAATGATATCTACTTTTATCTGATTTATTGGGGAGTTTTGAATGTTCTATTTAAATAAGTACAGAATACCAGAACACTTTGCCAATCACTTTAATGTTTTTAAGTTGTTCGTTATTGATGTGCTCGTCTGGCCACTCATCCGTGTTGTAGCTGCGTAGACGCAGGCCACCACCGGGGAGTTTGTAGAGCATTTTGACCCGCATCATGCCATCGTGGTTAATGGCGTACATTTTACCGTCGATGATCTCGGTGGCTGAGGTATCTACACCCACTGTTGAACCGTGGGGTAATACTGGCTCCATGCTGTTGCCATTCACTTTGACACAGGCCGCATGATCTGTGTTTACACCTTGACGCTTCAGGCTACTTTTGGCAAAGCGTAGCTTAGGGCCTTTATACTCAACACCTTCTGCAATACCTTCGCCTGCTGAGAGTTCGATATCCACGTAAAAGGGGATTTCGACTTCATCCTCACCCAGTGGACTATCGTTGTCCCATAGATCAAAACCGCCTGCCCATTCAGCATTCGATTCTGGTTTCTTCGTGTTTTTACTATCGCCAAACATCAACCAGTCGGGTGAGCACTGAAGTGCTTGAGCCAACTTGTAGAGGTTTTCACCTTTTGGAGATGTATCACCTGATTCCCATTGTGAAATGGTAACGCTTGAAACTCCGACTTTTTTACTAAGTTGGAGTTGAGTCAGGTTGATTATCTTTCTTCGCTCTTTAGAGCGTTCACCGAGTGTTTTCATATAAGTTATCTTAAATCAATTTGACTTAGGTTTTATTTATACCGATACTTAGGAAAACTTAAGTTTAGGGTGGTAAAAATGAAAACTCAGCTTGCCGTCGAATATTTTAAAGGGAAATCGAAACTAGCGAATGCACTAGGTATTAATCCAGCTTCCGTTTCTCAATGGGGTGAAGACGTTCCCGAACTCCGCGCTTATCAAATCGAGCGCCTAACCGATGGCGCACTCAAAGTTAACCCCGTCGTTGTTTTAGATAATCCTGAGCCGGCGAGTGTGGCTTAGGTTCACTTTAGGTTGAAGGAGGACAGTACACATGAAAACCCATTCACGTAAAAATGACAGCCGTTTGAATTTGTTGATGAAAACGATTCATCGGGTGTTGGAGCTACCCAAGATGACACGCTTTGCGCTGGCGATAGATTTTGTTGCGGCGGTTGAGCGCCTTGGGCTGAGTGAGGTGTTGGCGGCGGAGGGCATTAGCTTTGCGAGCACGCAAGACGTGCACAACGATGCGCGGATTAATGCCCAAAAGCTGTTCCGTTGGCTTGGCCAGTACGAGGGCCAACACCCGCAGGTTGATCGCTTGTTTCATGTTGAGCAAGCACTGGTGGCGGCACTGCCTGAGCATTTGCGGGTGCAGTATCTCAACGATGTATTTGGTTGCACTGGGGTGACGGTGATTGCTGACCGCATGAATGACGGCCATGTGTTGCATGTGGCCGATATGGCGGCGTCGCTCACCAAAGAGAACGCCGAGGCGCAAGTGGCGGTGATCCATTTGGGTCCGGCACCGAAGCGCGAGCAGTTAGTGGCGGCGCACCGTGAGTTAAAAGAGTCGGCGGCAACCACGCAAGCGAGCATGGCGGCGTTAGAGCTGGCGTATCCGTATTTAGCGAGTCATGGCGGTAAGGCGGGTTGTTGATGACGGTACACGAACACGCATCGATTACTTATCGAGAATAAGAAAGCCCGCAAAAGTTTGGCGACAGGCGCGGGCTTAATACCTAAGAGAGGCGATTACATGTTACGTATACATGATGATTTCGTCAATTTTGTGCTGGCTGTCGCGCAGTTAGGCGGTGGCTTATGAGCATGGAATTGATGGTAAAAGCGATGAAGGCCAAGGTGGGTAATCCACTGCGTAAGCTGGTGTTGATTAAGCTGGCCGACAACGCGAACGATAATGGTGAATGTTGGCCGAGCCATCAGCATATTGCTGACCAGTGCGAGATTGGTCATAGCACAGTGAGAAAGCATATTGCGGCCTTGGTTGATATGGGCTTTGTGACGATTAAAAATCGTAAGGGACCTAAGGGAAATTTAACCAATATTTACACGATTTCAATCTGCTACGAGGTAGCACCCCCTGTGCTAGCAGATAGCACCGAAGGGGTGCCACCAGATAGCATAGATATGCCACCAGATAGCACACCCCCTGTGCCACCAGATAGCACCGGAATCTATCACTCTTTTGAACCTATCAAGGAATCTTTAAAAGATAGTTGTCCAGCAACGAGTGCTAAGTCGGTTTTCAATGCGTTTTTCAAAGCGTATCCCGCCCATCGCAAAGGCGGCTCGGATTCGGCTGCGTGGAAAGCGTGGAAGGGTGAAAAGCTGACCGACGCCGATTGCGTGTTGGCGGTGACTTGGTTGAAGGACGCTGCGGCGCTGGATGCGAGTTGGGGCTTTAGCGCTAACGGCCAGTTTGTGCTCGGTATTACCAAGTTTATCCGTGAACGCCATTGGCTAACGCCGTTGCCAAGACCGATGGCAACAGCGGTTGGGCAAGTGGATTGGCGCCATGCGGTGTATGACCCTGAGGACCCCTTGATATGACTGCCAAGCAAAATGCGAGCATGAAATCACTGCAGACCTTAATCCGCCAGCCGCTGGTTGGGCAGGGCGAACGGGTGATGCAACCTGAGCCCACGGCAATGGATATGGCGATTGTGGACAGCGTGTTTAGCAAGTTACGGGTGTTGTTCCCTGTGAGTGCGCCGCGGCCGGAGGATGAAGCAACCCACAAAGGTGAGTGGCTTAAAACCTTGGCGGCGCAAGGGATTGCGAGCCGCGAACAAGTGCAAGCGGGGCTGAATCGCGCGAGACGCGAGCAGGGCGATAGGCAGTTTTGGCCGACACCACGCCAGTTTGCTTTGTGGTGCCAACCCACTGCCTGTGATTTGGGGCTGCCTAAGTTAGAGGCGGCATTCAAGGAGGCAACCCGCCATTACCATCACCCCGACAAGCATACGTGGAGCCATGATGTGGTGCGCTTAGCGGTGCGCGAGACGGGCAGTTGGATGTTTGCGACTGGGCTTGAAAAGGACGTGTTGATGACCTTTGAGCGCAATTACACAGTGTTATGCAGGCGCTTTAGCCGTGGCGAGTTGACCGATGTGGAATTGCCAAAGGCATTACCTGAAACGGTGACGCGGCCCACTGAGGCGGCAAAGGCGAAATCGATTATTGCTAATTTACGGGCAAACCTTGGGCTTAAGGGGGCAAACGATGGCTGCTAGCGGGGTTGAGATTGGTAAGTTGAACGATGCCGCGCTGCGCCGTTGGTTACGTGGCGGTTTGACGCGGGATTTTAGGGACCCGCAGTTTCCTGAGCTGCGTTTACGGGCTACGGCGGATAGGACGAAGGCGAGTGTGCATTTGGTGATTAATGAGGGCGATAAGACGGTTTGGAAGAAGCAAGGCGTGTGGCCGAGCATGTGCATTAAGACGTTTTTAGCGGATTTACCTGTGATGCTGGCTAAGCGCAGTGCGGGCGCGGATGTGTTGCGCGGTGAGTTTGCGACTGTGACTGATTTGCTGTTGTGGTATGGGGATTATTTGGATGGTAATACGACGTTAAGCCCGAGCTGGCGCGATAACTGTAGGTCGATTATGCGTAAGCAGTTGTTGCCTAAGTTGGGGGATGTGGCCTTGGCTGAGTTGTCGTTTTTGGTGGTGGATAGTGCGTTGGTGAAGCTGATGCTGAATGAGGGTTATGCGCCGCATTATATTCGTTTGAGTGTGAATGTGCTTAAGCGGGCGTTGAGTTTGGCGGCGGATTTTAGGTTGTTATTGCTTAATCCTCTGATGGGGTATCGAGTGACGATGAGTTTAACCTTATCACCTAAGCCTGATACGCGCTTGATGGAGTCGGACTTAGGGCCGTTGTTTATCGCTTTGCGGGATGCATTTATGCCGGTGGCGATGTTGTTTATGTTGATGCTGATGTTTGGCACGCGCATTGGTGAAACCCGTTTGGCACGATGGGAGCATTTTGCGGGTGAGTTTTGGTTTATTCCTGCGGCGAACGCGAAGAACCGCCAAGAGCACCGGCTACCGTTAACGCCTACGGCTAAGGCGTTGATCCAACATTATTTACAGTGGCAACTTAAAAATGTGGGTAAGCGGGCGTTTTTGTTTGCGGGTGATGTTGGTGCTATTAGCCAGCGCACTGCGCATTATTGGAGTGAGACGATTCGGTTTAAGGAGTTTACCTCGCATGATTTGCGTAAGCTGTGCCGGACGATTATCCAAGACATGGGCGTGGATACTATGGTGGGTGAGCGGTTGCTTAATCATGCCTTGCCTGTGCTTTTGCGTACCTATGTTCATTCGACGTTGGATAAGGGTATGTTGAGTGCGCTTGATGCGTATCACGCGCATTTAATTTCGCTCGGTTTTAGTGAGGTTGCGCCCGAGATAATCCCTAGATCGTCTGCGAATGTTGGGAGTGCTCAAACCCTTGGTGCGAGTGGGTGGCTGTGATGATCGTTGCATCAGCCTTACAAGAGTATGCAATGGCACAAAATAAGGTGGTTTTATGAGTCATCCAGCTGCAAAAATTCTAAAAACAGGCAGGGCGATTAAGGGACTTTCTCAGGACGAAGTGGCGGCGTTTTACGGGATAAGCCGCCGAACGTATCAGCGATGGGAGAATGGCAAGAGTAACGTGCCTTATAACCACCTGCGCTCAATAGTGGATGATGTATTCCATTTATCGATAGACCAGATCACGGAGGTGGCTAATGCGAGTATGTGATGCGCAAGAGCAGGTTATTAACATGAAAGCCCTTCGTGCTGGGCTCAATGCCTGGGGGCGTTATTGGGCGTTCCAAGAACTCGGGAAAGGTTTCACTAATCGCAGTGCTTGCGATAAGTTAGGTGAGGTGCAGGTTTATGGATGTGCGTTGGTTAGGGAGTTGAGCGTTCCTAAGCAGGTGGTCCAGTTCGATAGGATGATTGAGCGGTTATCGCCAAACTGTATTCGGGCGATTCGCACCTGTTACGTGTGCAAAGGCCAGTGGGCATTGATGGGGTTCGATAGCAAGAAGTCGTATGTGTATTGGTTGAGAAGAGCAGAGATTCAATTAGCAAAGTGAGGTGGGTGATGGAGCAATTCTTTTTGTTTGGTGATTTAGAAACGGGTGGACTTAACGGCCGCTTAGACAATGGGATGCTGGGTATGGAGTATTACCCTATCTTTGAGCTGGCCTTTATCGTGACTGATAGTGAGTTAAACCAAGTGGGTGAAGCGCTGCACATTGTTGTGCATCAAGACGATGAACACATTGCAAGGTCACATGAGTGGGCGATAGATGTGCATACCAAGAGTGGGTTGTTAGCTGCTGTTCGTGCCTCATCAGTATCGTTAGCACAGGCTGAGCAGATGGTACTCGAACACCTGAAAGCACTGGGAATACCTAAGCATGACCGTAAAGCTAAGACTGGCGTGGTGTTTGCGGGTAACTCAATCATGTTTGATCGTTCGTTTATCATGTGCCAAATGCCTGAGCTTCATGAGTACATGCATTACAGGCAGCTAGACATATCAGCACTAGGGCTCGCAGCTAGAGCTTGGGCGCCTGAGGTTGAGCGTAATGCGATTAAGGCTAAGCAGTATCAGCATGAAGCCTTAGCCGATATTCGGGAGTCGATAGCGGAACTCAAGTACTATCGCGACGAGTTGTTTGGTTGTGAAATATCATCTTTGTCAATAGGTTAGGCGCGGTCTTTTCAAATGAGAATGGCTATCATCAGAGCTAGATGCGACCTATTATCATCACGGGTCCTTCCGGCTCGATTCACTGCGGGGGCGGTGACGCGCAATGCTTCACTACATATGAGAATTTTGGGGAGGTTGGTTGTTGTTTTATGAGCATTGATTAATGCTAAAAAAAAGCTCTCTTAATTTAGATTGTTATTTACTGATTTTAAAGGATTAACCTACAATGTAGTTGGTAAGGATTTAGCGCTTCGATCTATGATCGAATACCACAACTTTTAGATCTTTTGAGGTGGACTAGATCGTAGTTCAGTAAGATTTGATTGGTGAGAGATGCTGTTACTGAACTATCACTAATCACCAGAGTTATAGATTAGCTTTGAGATCAATATGATCTGTTCATCCGCAGGCTTGGCAAATGACAATTCACATCCAGATTTCAATCTGTATAAGACTCTAGTACCGCCTTTATCTGTCGTTTCTTCATGCATATCGAATATCTCAGTTGCAAGGATGAGACTCTTTAACGATTTATGTCCATACTTTTCTTTTAATACTGCAACCTCTTCAGGTAGATGTTGCTTTAGTAGTTTTCCTGCAGTGTTTATTAAAGTCCAACCATCTGCTCTCTGTATTTGAACGGAAATACACCCTAGCATTATGATTAAGTCACTGTTTATTAAATAGAAATGTTCCATGATTTTTTTGCTTTCCTCTGAATTGAGAAAGCTTGCAAGAAGATTTTTAGCCTCATCTAAGGCATTCACATTGGCTTTTAAGTCTTCAATTTCTTCCCGTATTTCTTTACTCTGCTCGTCAAGTTCATCTCCAATAATCCGACAACAGTCTGCAGAATTACTATCAAATCTCGGTAGTAAATGATGGACCAGCTTATTTCTATTTGAAACTAAATTGGCTAAGCGTACTTTTTTTGCTTCATAGTTTGTAGCGTCGCATTCTAAGTGAAAACGAAAAGATAAATATGCGTCATCGAGAACCTCGGGTTCTGATGAGATAGCTTCGCTATCAAGGTTGGTATTTTCAATATACTGTCCAACCAACGTCCCCATCGTTTGCTTGCTGATATTCTTAACCCGTGCTGCTTTTATCTTCTCTAAATCTCTTGAAAATCCTGATAACTCTCCATTTACAACAATAAACTTTAATAAATGTTCAAGTTCTTGGAAGAGCATTATATTTCTTCCAATTTTCCTTAATACTTCGTCTACAGAGTCCTTTAATGACATACCTTTTCCATGTTGTTTTGGTCGGTGGCTTAAACAATTTGGCCAC
Source organism: Shewanella sp. SM55 (assembly GCF_025654025.1). NCBI lineage: Bacteria > Pseudomonadati > Pseudomonadota > Gammaproteobacteria > Alteromonadales > Shewanellaceae > Shewanella > Shewanella sp. SM55. The sequence continues at coordinate 67,967 of NZ_JAKKRS010000015.1, forward strand.
ATAATAAAAAGTTTGTCAGCATCTAAAGCAGATCATTACCAGTTGAAATAATCCTTGATTGGTAGTTGTTTATCACTTAAGTGATAAGTAAAACGATAAATCCTCTGTGATTAAGTTTTCACGTATCACATATTTACAAATTCCGAAACGACACTTTTGTCGCTTTTAGCGACACTTTTGGCGCTTTCAAGCCCCTTAAAATCGAGTACATTTGTATACGCTTGCTAAGGTTACATTTATTCAGTCGCACGTTATTTCTCTGCCAAGGGCTCCTTTTAGGGGCCCTTTTTATTTGGCGCTATTTCTTGTTCGCAAACATCCAAATAGCTGTTCGTTAGCTAACCCCCGCTGAAAAAAAGCGGTCGCTGCAATGGTGGTCGTGGTGGGTATGTGTTGCCGTGGTGTTCGACATTGCCGCTACGGACGTTGAAAGACACTAAAAACATCAGCTGTTAGAGGCGGCTACCTCACCGTTGATCTAACCGTTGGCCGCGCTAAGGCTAACCTCATTTTAAAGGAGACTGACCTATGTCATTAAAGCAAAAGCTCATGGCACTGGGGCTTTCTTCTGCTGTCGCGCTGGCGGGGGCTAATTTGATTGCCCCCGCCGAAGCGCCGAACGGCGAGCCCATTTTGCACACCTATCTGGATCCGGTGGATATTATTACCGCTTGCTTTGGGCACACTGGTCCTGAGCTTGAGCTCAACCAGTTTTTTAGCGAGCAGCAATGCATTGAAATGTACGCCAAGGATTTAGGCAAAGCCGATCGGCAGCTGCGGCGGCTAACGTATCCGGTGCAACTTACCGAAGGTGAGCACGCTGCTTATCTCAGTCTGATTTATAACTTTGGCGCGGGTAACTTTCAAACCTCCACCTTGCGCAAATTGTTACTGCGCGGCGAACGGGTGGCAGCTTGTCACCAGCTCACCGAGGCCTGCGGTAAACACGGCTGTAATGGTTTTGTCTATGCCGCTGATATCAAGTTGCCTGGCTTAGTCGAACGCCGCAAAAAAGAACGTAAAATCTGCTTAAAGGATTTATATGTGGAACAAAATCATTAATGCCACTGGCTCGCTGCACCTGTATTTAATCGCAGCGCTCATCATAGTGATAACGCTACTTGGCCTTAGCCTTACCGCAGTTAAAGCTGATCTCGCGTTAAAAACCTCGCAGATTGAAACGGCCGCCGTTAACCAGCGAATGCTGCAAGATGATCTCACCGTCGTTACCGATGAACTGCAAGCGCAGGCCAAAGAACGTGACAGGCTCGCTAAGGATTACGCCTTTGCCTTAGCGCTCAATGAACAAACCGCTAAAGCTAAGGCTGAGATTGATCGCCAGCTTGCCGATCAGCGAGAAGCCATTAAAAAACTAAGGACCTCAGCCAATGAACAAACCCGAAGTTGGGCTAATACTGCTGTGCCTGATGATGTTAAGCGGCTGCTCAAGCACGCCGCCTATTGCGCGCACCGTAGTCACCAAGCAGACCCAATATGTGTTACCGCCGCAATCATTAATGAGCCAGTGCCTGCCAGCCGAATGTAGTTCAGACGCTAATGCCGATCTGCCCGATTGCATCATTCAACTTTTAGCCGTGATCACCAAGTGTGATACCGATTTGCATAACATCGAAACATGGCGAACGGAAAAACAGCATGAACAATCCATACATTAATGATGTGACCACTCAAAAATCGCTGACGTTTAGCGCTTATGTATCGTCGCTCATGAGCACAATTGGAGGTGCGTTTACGTTGAATGAAATCGCCATTTTGCTCGGGATATTCTTCGCGCTCGTCACCCTATTAGCCAACGTTTTTTATCAGGAGTTGCGCCGCCGCCGTGAGCAACGTCAAACAGATAAGGACGAACTACGCGCCCAAGAGTTACACCGAGCGGAGATGCAGCTGAAAGCAGCACTGTTAAAACAGGTAGATGAACACCATGGCACGCATTCAACCATCACCACCCGAGCCTGTTCTACTGAGTAAAACCGACCTATGCAAAAGCCTTGAGATCAGCACCCAAGCGTTTGATAAGTGGGACGTGCCAGTGCACAGCAAGCTCGGTCGCGTGTGTTTATACAAAATGGCCGATGTGGTGGGTAACAGACTTGCCAACGAGCGCAAAAAAACCATCACTAAACCAGATGAAGATGATCCAGATGCGCCAAATATCGACTTCGAACGCTGGCGCTTAACCAGAGCACAAGCCGACGGTCAAGAGCTTAAAAACGAAAAAGACCGTAAAGAAGTGGTAGAGGTTCTGTTTGCCACCTTTGTGCTAAATCGCATTGCTGCGCAAATTGCCCCAGTGCTCGATCAAATACACATACGGGTAAAACGCAAATTCCCCGACATTCCAGAACGCACAATCGACGCTATCAAAGCGGAGGTGATTAAAAGCCAAAACACCGCCGCCGATCTTGCGGAGGGCATTGAGGGTTTATTAGATGAGTATATCGGCCGCGCAGATTAAAAATCTGAAAGCTGCCGTTGCTGCTGGGCTGCGTTCGTTCTATCGCCCACCCATGCTCACTTGTTCTGAATATGCCGACGAGCACTTTTACATGTCGTCTGAGTCCTCTTACACCGAGGGCAAGTGGGAAAGTTTACCGTTTCAAATTGGCATTCTTAATGCCATGGGTAACGACCAAATCAGCACGCTTAACTTAATGAAGTCAGCGCGTGTCGGTTACACCAAAATGCTGATGGCTAATGCTGCTTACAAGATTGAGCACAAAAAGCGCAACGTGTTGATCTATCAACCTCGTGATGGTCAAGCCAAAACCTTCATGAAAAAGCACGTTGAAACGGCGATTCGTGACATCCCTGTTTGGCGATCGCTTGCACCTTGGATGGGGCGCAAACATAAAGACAGCACGCTAGAAGATAAGATTTTCACCAACGGCAAAACGCTGATGGTGCGCGGTGGTACCGCTGCAGCGAACTATCGAGAAATCTCCACCGATGATGTGATCTACGATGAGTTAGCGGGTTTTGATGAATCCATCGAGCACGAAGGTAACGCCACATCGCTTGGTGATACTCGTATCGAACTGTCGATGTTTCCTAAGTCGATTCGCGGTTCAACGCCTAAAGTGCTCGGTACCTGCCAGATTGAAAAAGCCTGCAGCGAATCACCGCACTATTTTAGGTTCAACTTGCCTTGCCCGCACTGCGACGAACTGCAGGATTTAAAGTGGGGCGGCCCCGAAGAACCCTTTGGTATTAAGTGGCGCAAGAATGAGAAGGGCGAGCATGACCCAAGCACCGCATATTACCTATGCGAGCACTGTGGTTGCTGCATCGAAAACAATCAGCTCGACGATATGGAGCTGCACCAAAGCGCGGTTTGGATATGCGAAAACACCGGCATCCGCACCGGCGACTTTTTAGATTTTTATGATGCCGACGGAAACGACATCACCACACCACCCAATATCTCGATTCATATCTGGTCGGCCTATAACTCGCTCAACAGCTGGGCGAAACTGGTTACTGAGTTCTTTAAAGCCAAAGGCGATAAAGAAAAGCTGCAGACTTTCGTCAACACTAAGCTAGGCCAACCGTGGGATAACGACAACGGCGAGCGTTTAGAGTGGGAAGATTTAGCTAAGCGCCGCGAAATGTACCCGAGTGGCAAAGTGCCTAACTGGGTGGTGTATTTAACTTGCGGTATCGACACCCAAGACGACCGTTATGAAGGCCGCATTTGGGGCTGGGGCGCGGGTAAAGAGGCGGCATTAATTGACCGATTTATTTTATATGGTGAACCTGCAAGCCAAGTATTAACAGACAAAGTGGCTGAGCGTATTGCTAAAAGCTATGCCCGTGCCGATGGGGTAATACTTAATATCGGTACAACATGTTGGGACTCAGGCGGTAACTATACCGATGAAGTCTACAGTATGAGTAAAAAGCTTGGACTGATGCGGGTGATACCCATTAAAGGTGCCAACGTTTACGGCAAGCCGATCGCCAACTTCCCCCGCAAGCGAACCGCCAAAGGCGTGTACTTAACGGAGGTCGGCACCGACAACGCCAAAGAGCTGTTGATGTCGATGTTGCGAATTGCCCCTGATGTGGATGTGCGCAAACCTGGTGCGATTCACTTCCCGTTAAACGAAGCGGTATGTGATGACGTTGAGCTGCAGCAGCTCACCAGTGAACGCAAGGTGCCAGTGCGCGACAAAGGGCGCGTTATCTATAAATGGTCTGCAGGCAAGCGCCGCAACGAGGCACTAGATTGTTTCGTTTACGCCCTAGCCGCGCTGTATATCGCGATAGAGAAATTCGGCATCAACCTCGACAAGCTTTCAAAAGTTACCCCGATCGCCATATCAAGCGACCAACCCAAAGAACCTAAACCCAAAGCCGCAAAACAGGCCAATGCGAATGCTGCTTACCTAAACGGTGGCGGTGGTGGCAGTTCTGGCGGTTGGCTGTAGTTAATGCCAATAAAGCCAAGGATAACAGCATGACCAAAACCCAATGCCAACTGATGATCGATGCGTACTTTCAGGCTGAGCTTGATGTGTTGGCAGGCAAGCAAACCACGATCAACGGCAAGACGATGACCACAGAGGACCTAGGCGAAATCCGCAAAGGTCGGCTTGAGTGGGAGCGCCGATTAAATGGCTTTAGTCGGCCACAGGGCGGGGTTAAGTACGCCAGTTTCAACAACTAAGGCCGCATTAATAGGGCACTTCTAAAAATATAAGTCGGAGCAACACATGAGCATTATCAATGATGCGCTGGCGATATTTGCCCCGCGTTTAGCATTACAGCGTGAAGCGGCAGCAATGAGCTACCGCAACCTGAAAGGGTATGAAGCTGCCAGCCCAAGCCGCACGCATCGCGCTAAAAAGGAAAGTCGCGGGGCAAACCAAGCGGTATTTGCAGCAGGTAAAAGCCTGCGTGAGCAAGCGCGCTGGTTAGATGAAAATCACGATCTCAGTATCGGTATTCTCGACCGCATGGAAGAACGGGTGATCGGTGCCCAAGGGATTGTAGTTGAACCCCAGCCACGCAGTATTAGCGGTGAAATCCTAGATGACTTAGCCAACGACATACAACGCCGTTTCGGCGCATGGTCGCTTAAGTGTGATGTGACAGGCCGCTTTAGTCGCCCTGAATTAGAGCGCCTAGTGTTACGTAGCGCCCTGCGTGATGGTGATGTGTTCGGCCAGCATGTGATGGGTAAAGTGCCTAAGTTCGGCCACCCAAACGAGCAAGGCACTCAATACAGTATTGAAGCCTTAGAAGCAGACTTTATCCCCTACGAGTTAAACGAACCAGCAAAGCGGGTGCGCCAAGGGCTTGAGGTGAACGGCTGGGGCCAAGTAGTTAACTATCACGTATTGCTGGATCACCCAGCGGATCAGGTTGGCTTTCGCTACAAAACTAAAGCGGTACCCGCATCGAGCATGATGCACTTGGGATTGTTCAAACGCTTGCACCAGCTGCGCGGCGTGTCGTTATTCCATGGCATTTTAACTCGCCTCGGCGATATTAAAGACTATGAAGAATCCGAGCGCGTAGCCGCAAGGATTGCCGCTGCGCTGGCGTTTTACATCAAGCGCGGCGATGCGACTATGTTTCAAGCCGACCAAAGCGGTGAATCGTCAAGTCGTGAAATTCCTATTGCACCTGGCATGACCTTCGACGATTTAAAGCCCGGTGAAGATGTCGGGATGATTGAATCTAATCGGCCTAATGTGCACTTAGTTGAGTTTCGCAATGGGCAATTAAAAGCTGCTGCAGCGGGTAGCCGTGGCAGTTATTCCAGTATTTCCCGTGACTACAAAGGCAGTTATTCAAGCCAGCGCCAAGAGCTAGTTGAGCAAGACGAATCGAACCGCATTATGCAGCAATGGTTTTGTGCTGGCTGGTCGCGGCCTGTGTTCCGCAACTTCTTAAAAATGGAAATGCTCAACAAGCAGGACCCATTAGTGTTGCCGCCTGATCTCGACATGCGCACCTTGTTTGATGCCGTGTACTACGGCCCCACCATGCCATGGATTGATCCACGTAAAGAGGCCGAAGGCTGGGAAATGATGATAGCCGGCAACGCTGCTACCGAGGCCGAGTGGGCGCGAGCCCGTGGCCGTAATCCTGCGGAAGTGAAACGCCAGCGTAAACGCGAGGTGGAATACAACCGCCAAAACCAAATGGTCACGGCCAATGACCCCGACCCGACACTTGGAGAACAAACCAGTGAAGAAAACCAAGATAGCAATAGCGGCAGCAGCGCTAAGCGCAATGCTGCCAAACGGAGCGCTGATCGAGCCGCAAGGCAACAGTCAGACAACGAGTAATGAAAAGCGCGGCTTCTACAGTATGAAAGCCGCTGCTGGCGGCGTGGCTGAATTGATTTTATATGGTGATGTTGGCTGGGACTTTACCGCCAAACAAATTGCTACAGATTTACGGGCAATGGGAAAAATCACCCAGCTCAAAGCCTACATCCAATCCGGTGGCGGTGATGTTATTGATGGGATGGCTATCTATAACATCCTCGCACGGTGGCCTTGCCAAAAGTCAATTTGTATTGAGTCCATCGCCGCGTCAATGGCCAGTGTGATTTGCATGGCTTTTGACACTGTGATCATGCCATCAAACGCCTTTTTGATGATCCATAGCAATTGGGGCGGTGCAGTTGGGACCGCAGAGGACTTGCGCGAATACGCTGATTTACTAGACAAATGGCGTGCCAGCATGGGTAAGGCTTATCAAGACAAAGCCAAGGGCAAATTGAGTGAAGAACAGCTAGCCCAATTCTTTAAAGAAGACACTTGGTTAAGTGCTCAAGAAGCCGTTGCGCTTGGGTTGGCTGACCAAATTATTGAACCTTTGCAGCTAGCTGCATCCATTGATACAAAACGACTCCAGGAGTATGAAAACATGCCTGACAAACTGAAAGCACTATTTGCAATGCAGGGTAATACCTCTATTCCTGCTCCTGCGCCAATTGCTGCACCTAATGCTCAACTTCCTGCACCTGCACCGCTTGCAGCTCAACCTGATGCAGCAACCATTCAAGCGGCTGCGATTGCGTTTAATACTCAGCGTATGACCGGCATTAATGCTGCGTTCGCTGCGTTCCCGCAATTGACTGATCTGAAGAATGAGTGTTTAGCGGATGCCAACATCAATGCTGAAATTGCCAAAGACCGCATTTTGGCAAAGTTGGGCGAAAACACCACGCCAGCAGCGACCATGCCAAACCGTACTATTATCCACTCGGGTAACGGCAATATAGTTGGTGACTCGATCCGCGCTCACTTAATGGCACGCTCAGGCCACGCCAAAGTCGAATCCGAGAATGGTTATTCCAGTTATAACCTGCGCGAACTGGCGCGTGCGTCATTAGTGGACCGTGGCATTGGTATCGCCAGCATGAACCCAATGCAAATGGTCGGATTAGCCTTTACCCACAGCTCAAGCGACTTTGGCAATATCCTGTTGGATGTGGCGAATAAGTCAGTGTTAATGGGCTGGGAAACCGCCGAAGAAACCTTTGAACGCTGGACCAAGAAAGGCCAGTTAGGTGACTTTAAGATTGCCAAGCGTGTCGGCCTTGGTGACTTTAATAGTCTGCGCCAAGTGCGTGAAGGCGCTGAATATCAGTACATTACTGTAGGCGACCATGCGCAACAAATCGCACTGGCTACCTATGGCGAGTTGTTCAGCATTACCCGCCAAGCCATCATTAACGACGATATGAGTATGTTGACTGATATCCCAATGAAAATGGGCTTTGCTGCCAAGGGCACCATTGGCGACTTAGTGTATGCAGTACTCACTCAAAACCCCAAAATGGCTGATGGCATAGCGCTGTTCCACGCAAGCCACGGCAACTTAGGCAGCGGTGCACCAAGTGTTGCTGCGCTCGATGCTAACCGCCAGTTGATGCGTAAGCAAAAATCAGGCGATCGCACCCTGAATATTCGCCCTGATTTTGTACTGTGTCCTGTAGCGCTTGAAACCACCATGAACCAGATCATCAAGTCCAGCTCAGTTAAAGGTGCCGATGTTAACGCGGGTATCGCTAACCCCATCCAAAACTTTGCCGAAGTGATTGCCGAGGCTCGTTTGGATGATCATAGCGATAAAGAATGGTTCCTTTCCGCTGGACAAGGCCGCGACACCATTGAGGTGGCTTATCTTGATGGTATCGACACGCCTTATATTGAGCAGCAACAAGGCTTCACTATCGACGGCGTAGCGACCAAAGTACGCATCGATGCGGGTGTTGCACCGCTTGATTACCGTGGATTGTCGAAATCAACAGGCGTGTAAACAGCGCTAAACCGACATAAATGGGCTATCAAACGATAGCCCTTTTTTATTCAGTTTTGTTTTTAAGTAGGAACACTCTCATGAAAAATTATGTGCAAGATGGCAAGACCATCAGTTTTACACCCACTGCTGCTGTTGCCAGTGGCGAGGCCGTATTACTGGCCACATTGCTAATTGTGGCGATTGGCGCCATTGCCGCCGATACCGAAGGTACAGGTGTAACCGAAGGTGTGTTTGAATTGCCTAAAAAATCCACGGATGCGATTGCCAAAGGCGCGAACGTGTATTGGGACAATACAGCCAAAAACATTACCACCACCGCCACCGACAATACCCTAGTTGGTAAGGCGTGGGCTGCTGCGGCTAACCCATCTACCAGCGTCTTGGTGAAAATCAATGCCTAACGTTGGCAACCACTTTGCCGATCGCGTGCGGGGTAAAATGGTGCGGCTGTTTCAGCGTTTGGCTGATCCGTGCCTTTTTACCCCAAGCGATGGTTCAGCGCCATTTACTCGCCTGGTGAGTTTGGATGATAACGGCGCTGAAATTGCGGCCTCGTCTAATGAATATATTCCCGAGCTAATCAGTCGTGCCGAGTTTTTACAATCCGAAGGGGCGGTAAATTCTGGTGATGAGTTTGCGATAGGTGAGGGCATTAGCGCCCAGCAAGGACGCCTCACCCAACGGGTAAGCATGGATTCGGTCAGCGTGACCTTTATCTATATTCCGCTTGAGGCCTAGCCAATGGCACGCATAAAGATTGAAGGCATGGAGGCGGTAACAAAGGAACTTAACCGCATTCGTGATGCACAAGTGCCAGCAATTAATAGGGCAATTGAGGACGCCGTAAAGTTTGGTGAAAAGGCGGCTGTAGATGCCATATTTGCTCGTTATGGTTTCCGTTCCCGCAGTTACATTGAACAGCATTTGTCTGTCAGTTTTGACCCACGCAGTTTAAAAGGTTTTATCACCGCTCGTTATCGTGCCAGCACTTTAACCCGTTATGCCAGAGCGTTAACCCGAACCGGAAAGAACGGCGGATCTCGGCCTGACGGTCACATGATCAGTGCGCTGCGCAATCAACCTACATGGTTTAAAGGCACCTTTACCCTGATTGGCCGCAATGGCAATCAAATCATGTTCCAACGCCAGAAAGGCGATAACAGTTGGCGCAAGCTTAAAGGACAAAAAGCGATGTACGGCCCTTCAGTGGCAGGCAGTTTTAGCAAAATCCGCGACGATATTGAGCCGCCGATTATTGCTCATCTGCGAAATAAATATGGCCAGTACGCTAATCGTTAATGCCTAAAGGATAAATACCGAAAGGACAGTCCCATGATCCAAGCAATTTTAGACCGCCTCGCGCTGGTTGACGGCGCAACTGTACGTGAAGGTTTTTATGTGCAATCGGTCGCATCTGAAAAGAAGTTTATCTTTTTGCAGCCGTATACCGATGGATTTGATAGCAAAAATGGCATCGATAAATACAAAGATGATCTAGTGCTGCAAGTGGTAGCGGGTATCAATCTAACCAAGTCAACCAAACCGACAGCCGATCTCATTAACTTGGTTCGCGCCATTCGCAGTGCGTTCTATAAAGATGAACGTAATAGCGAGAAACCCAGTTGGTTGCCATTGGTGATCAGCTTTAAAGAGTCTGAGCCCTGCAAGTACATCATGCCCGAAGCCCATGAAAAACATGGCCTAGCGGTTATCACCCTATCCCTTGTTAATACCGTTAAATTTGGAGACTCACTATGAGTGAAACAGTAACCGAAAGTTACATCGGCTCAGGCATCGTGTATGTTGCTGGCCGCGATGTTGGCAACGCCTCAGGCGTTAAAATTGCCATTGAACAAGATACAAAATCCCAACCAAACTACCGTGGCGGTGGCGGTAATGCCGCTGAAATTACCAAGGTAAAATCGGTAAAACTATCTTTCACCATGAACGATTTTAGCAATGCCAACATGGCGATGGCTCTGCGTGGCAAGGTGGAAGTGCTTACTGCTGGTGCGCTTTCTACACCTGAAACCATCAACGCAGTGTTGGACGGCTTAGCCGATACCGCCTTTATGATTGATACCACTGTTGACCCAGTTGTAACTGATACAACTGCCGCAACAACGTATGTCAAAGATACCGACTACGTTGTGAGTGCTGGCGGTATCCGTGCGCTATCGAGCGGTGATATCACTGAGGGTGAAGCGCTTAAAGTGACTTACACCAAAAAAGCCGGTAACGCGATGCAAGCATTAACCGAGTCAGGTGCCGTGGTGCCTGTGGTGATTGATGGCGTAAACGATGCCACAGGTAAACCTTGGGTGCTTAAGTTCTTCAAGTGGAGCCCAAGCCCTACCGCAGGCATGGACCTCATCGGAGAAGACTTCGGATCCTTCGATATTGAAGGCGGAGTATTAGCCGATACGTCAATCGTTGCCACGGGTAAGTCTAAGTTCTTCGTTCGTAGCGCTGCATAAGTCGAAAGATTTTCCCCTATAGCCCACAGCATGTGATCCATGTGTTGTGGGCTTTTTATTTTGGTTTGTTAATTCCTATCAATCGGTGATGCCATGAGTTTTAAAGATCAAGTAATCAACCTGATCATCCAAGGCCGCGACTTGTTCTCAAGCGAGGCGGCTAAATCAGAAAAGGCATTGCAAGAGTTAGCAAACCAAAGTGAAGTCTTAAACGAACGCCTAGATGATTTAAAGCAGCAACAGGCTGCAATTAAGGCGATTGATGATCTCACCGCCGCCATCACTAAAGGCGAAAAGGGGTTTATCGATGGCTCGCGCGCGCTCGAACAATTCAGCAAAGAGCAAAAGCAAGCCGCGCAGAATTTAAAGCAGCTCGAGCAGGCGCAAAAAGAGGCGGCAACCTCAACCAGTAAGCTTGAAACTGAATACAGCCAAACCGTTGCTGAACTAAGCAAATATGATGAACAGCTTGCTGCTGCCCGTGCTGAGGTGGATCGCTTAACCGCGACGCAAGATAAAGGCGCACAAGCCAGTAAAGATCAAGCGCAAGCCCTTGCTGCCGCGAATGCCGATTTACAACAACTCGAAACGGCGCAAAAAAACACCGCTACCAGTGCTAACCAACTGGCGAGCGAGCTTGAGCAAGAACGCATTGAGCTTAAGCAATTAAGTGGTGAAGTTGATCAGGCTGGCCAGAAAAAGGCCGAGTATGCACTTAAGGTTAAAAGCGCGCGCACTGAGTTAAATCAACTCGGATCTAGCCTTGGCCGCAATAAGGCGGAGCTAGACAAACAACAAACCGTGCTCAATAAAGCCGGTATTGATATGGGTAAGCTGGCTGATGCCAGCAAAGACTTAAAGACCCAGCAAGCCGCCGCTGAAATCGCGGTAAAGGGCGTAAACGATAAGCTTGCTCGTCACAATAAATTGCTTGATGAAAGCAAAAAATCATCAAGTGATTTTGGCGGTAGCATTAAAGCCGCCACGGGTTCATTGCTTGCCATGGCTGGTGCCTATGTTGGCGTAGATCGCCTATGGGAAAGCCTAAAGTCAATCCTCACTGCAGGCGATAAAGCGGCATCTTTCAGTGCTCAAATGACTTCCATGATGGGCAGTATTGCGGGTGGTGAGCAAGCAACTTCGTGGATCAAGGATTTTGCTAACCGCACAGGTACCCAGCTCGATAGTGCTAAGCAAGCTTTCGCCTCGTTAAAAACCTTCGGTATCGACCCCATGAATGGGGCCTTGCAATCGATGGTTGATTACAACGCTAAGCTAGGCGGTAGCCAAGAAAAGCTAGAAGGTATCATTCTCGCCACAGGCCAAGCGTGGGCAAAGCAAAAGCTGCAAGGTGAAGAAATCCTGCAGCTGGTAGAGCGCGGCGTTCCTGTGTGGGATTTGCTGGAAAAAGTTACAGGTAAAAATACCGTCCAACTGGGCAAGCTGAGTGAAGCGGGCAAGCTTGGCCGTGATGTGATGCAACAACTGTTTGACGAAATGGGCAAGCAAGCCAATGGTCAAGCGGCATTAAGTCTTGATCGGTTAAGTGGTCAGTTAAATCTTCTCTCGAATAAGTGGGAGTCATTCAAGCAGATCATTGCTGATTCTGGCGCCTATCAAGTGGCGATTGATTTACTCAAAGACATTAACACGAGTTTTGATCAGTTAAATCAAAGCGGCAAGATTAAGGCTGCAGCACAAGATATCAGCGACTTTTTTAAAACCATCTTGCGCGATGGTGGCGAAAGCCTCAAGGCGACGATGGAAAACATCACAGCCTTTACCACTGGGCTTAATGTCGTTGTTGGTTCCATAAGGTTAGTTTTCAATGTTTTCACCTCTGTGGTGGCTACATTTGGTGCCGCAATAAGTGGTGTGTTCGCCCTCATTCTGCAAGGCTGGGCTACGGTCATTAGCACGTTTGGTGGTGATGAGTTAGCGCAAACATTTCAAACCAAAGCGAACGCGCTTAAGGCTGTTTCTAAGGCTTATCTTGATCAAGTCGAGCAAGATTCCCGTGATGCAACCGCTGCACTTAAACAAATGGGTGTGGATATCCGTTTAGACTCGGATAGCACCACTCAGACCCAAGTTAATAATGCCGAGAAGGTAAAAGCGGCGGTTAAAAGCCAGCTTGAGCAACAGATAGAAGCGAGTCAACAAGCGGTGGCAGCGGCCGAAAAAGCCAATGAAGCCGCAACTAAAGAAGTTGATGCATGGAAGGCTCGCGAACAGGCGGCTAAAGAGCATTACACCGCATTAAAAAACTCAGGTACAGCAACCCTTGCTGAACTTGAGGCCGCGCAGATCCAACTTGAAAACGCCACATTGCGCCTCGGTGATGTGCAGTTATCGCAGCTTGATAAACAAAATCAACTCGCGGCCTCAAATGCTGCCCTCTCAACGGCGACGGTTAATCTTCGCAACGAGCAAAATCAGCTAGCGCAAGATCAACTCACTAAAGTGCGTGATGCATTTATTGCGGGTGAAGCATCGGTTGAGGACTATAAAACAGCCCAAGACAACGCCAAGAAAACGGCCGCTGAGTTGGCAAAAGCACAAACTCAGTTATCTACTGAAATTAAAAAAACCTCCACAGCTGCCAACGATTACGAATTGGCAATGGCAAAGGCTGGCATCACCACACTTAAGGTTTTGCGTGACCAAGCTGCCGAGGCTAAAAAGACATTTGATCAAGTTAAACAAGGCGCTAAGGATGGCACTGCGTCAACCAATGAGCTAAACCAAGCGTTTTTAAAATATGCTGAAACCGCGCTTAAGGCTGAACAAGCCTCATTAAAAGTAGGTCAAGCCAGTGATGGGCAGGTTGAGGCTAGCCTAAGGCAGCAAGCTGCGACTATGGGGCTTGCTGGCGATATCGATAAACTGATTGCGCAATATTCTCGTTTAAAAGATGCCCAATCTGGCCTAGGTGATAACACTCAACAAACGGCTGATAATGTAAAAAAAGGTTCTACAGAAATAGGTACCACCATATCTAATACCATGGATACGGTAGAAAAGTCAGCCGAACAAGCTGGCATTGGCTTGCAGTCTATTGCTCAATACTTTGCCGATATTGGTACCGCCGTTTATGACAACGTTAAAGCCTTAAGTGATGGCGCTGCGCGTTACTTCAACACCATTGTTTATGGTGTGCAGAACGTGAAAAAGGAGTTTGGTGATCTTGGCCAAGTCGAAAACGAAATAGAACGTTTAACGGGTGTTATCTATGAGCTTGATAACACGTTAGCTAAAACGGTTGATTTTGTCGGGCTTCGCACCTGGGCACTTGAAACAGAGAAAGCCGGCAAGGTTGCCGAACGTGCCTATTACCGCCAAAAGCTTGAACTGCTTAATCTAGTGGATGCACTCGATAACACTGATAAAGCAAATCTCAGTATTATCAACAGCGCAACACGGGCAACTAAAGCGCTTGATCTGGTGAATGATCAAGATATGTCTTTGCTCACTTCCGCACTGGACAGCGCCAAACAGCGCATGGACTCTCTGCGCGATAGTGCCGAGTCTACGCTTAAGTCGCTACAGGATGAGCTTGATGGCTACCTTGGCCGCCAAGATGAAATAGAAAAACGCCGCTATCAGGAACAAGTTGCCGACCTAAAGCAGCAACTTGTTGCTGCTGAACGTACAGGTGACCAGCAGCTTATTGCCGATTTGCGCGAAGCAGAACGAACGTTAAAGCAAGTTTATGAGTTCCGTACCGCTGAAATTAAAACCCAGCAAGAAGCCGATAAGCAAAGCGCTGCCGAGGCGAAGAAGCAAGCCGAAGCCAGTGCTGCGACTGCTAAGGCTCAAACTCAAGCAACCGCTACCGTTAACACGCAAGTCAACACTCAAACCAGCACGCAATCTGTGGCTAACACTTCAGATATGCAAGTGCTGCAACTGCAGGTTGGCAATAGCACCTTTAACGCTCAAATGAAGCGCAGCCTCGTCACCGAATTGATGAACGAGATCAAACGTCTGCAATCTGTTGGCGGTTAGCCAATCCTGTTATTCGCCCCATTTAATCAAAGGTCCCTATGACAACCATCGATGAGAACGATATCGCGGTGGATTTGCTGTGGCTAAACCGCGACAACACGCCCCGCGTTGCGGCCAACATGAAGCGCGCCTTAAACGGCGCGCCATTGGTGCAGCAAACCATTATCCCAGCCGGTATTGCCATGGAGTTAGGCACCAAATCTGGATGGATGCTGCGCACTGAGTTTGAACAATTAAAAGCCCATGCCGCCATTACGTTAACCGCCTTCACGTTGGCCTATGAAGGCACCAGTTATAACGTGGTTTGGGATAACACCGCAGGCTCACCCATAACGGGTGAGGATTTATTTGACGAAGTTGGCGGGTTTGAAAAGCTCACTAACGTGGTTCTTAAGTTTCTGACTTTATAGGCTATCTATGGCAATCTCTCGCGCTGATTTAAAAGTATTCAAACCAGAGCAATTGGGCTCAAGCGATGATGCGGGTGGACAACGTACAAAGCTGGCGGTTGAGTCTGGCAAGCTAAACGAACTGTTTCGCGCCATTTCAGACATAGATCACGCGCAATCTGCGGTTGATATTGTGAAGTGTTATCCCGCACTTGATACCCCTGACACATCAATTTTGCTCGATGGTCATGTGTTTATCAGCCAAAAGCCCACCGATGTTCTGGTCAGTTTATTGATTGCCGAGGCCGCTACGTTAGACGACGCCGACCGCATGACCGATATGGTGGAGATTCTAGAATCATCCGTTCGTGCTGGCCAGTTGATCCGCAATCGACTGATTGGGCTACTTGCGGGTCAGGATACATTTCCTCGGCCATATTTGCAGAGCATATATCAATTCAATGGTGTTGATTTTTATGAAAATATAACACTTGTGCAAGGCCAGACCGTTGTTATATCTGTGGAGTACCCAGGTGCCGAGAATGCGCTATATCCTCGATTCGAACATTTTTGCCAAATTCAAAAAACAGTGACTGGTGGTACTGGTGGATTGGTGCATTTTAAACCGGCAATACCGTTTGATACACCTAACTACGATATAACAATCAATGGTGAGTCAGGTTGCACAAAACTACGTTATACATCTGAAAACGATGGTATTAGGTATCATGGTGTTACCAAGCTGACGGCTGCTGCAAATTCATCACTGTTGGCTGTTGAATCCACATCTGTTGAACTGCTACCGAAAGTGAAGTCTGTATCCGTCAGTGCTGGTAATGCTTTGGAAGGTGTTGAAGATTCACAGGGTGGTGTGGTGGGTGGCGCGAGTACATTACCATCAATGTATTATAAGACCGTATCATTACCATCTGTTTCAGGGCAAAGCACATACATTTTCGAACTAGCCGACCTATTAATATCGAATTGGTTTAATGACAGTGGTGTGCAGAATGTCAGATACACAGGTGCGTGGGCTCAAAACGCTAGTGTTAGTGTTGTTGGTACAACTGTAACTGTGATATTCACCGGATACACACCACCAGTTGGTTATAGTATTGGTGTCAGTTATATAAGTGATGAAAAGTACGACACCTATTATAGTACTGCTCCATTTCCAGCCAATAGACTGATGGTTAACGCGCAATTGCGCGGTAGAGTCACATTTGTAAATACAGCATATGGTGTGAGTGACATTCGGATGGGTGGTGGTGTTATCGTATCAGATATCACTGCCGTACCGCTGATTGAAAGCAACAGTAATGTCATTGCATACGTGGATGCGACTACAGGTGTGGTCACTAAAAACCCCGACTTTCGTGGTGATTTTACCTATACATATAACTGTCTATTAGTCGAAACTGTACCGGGTGAAGTAACACCACCGGGCGACTTGACAGTTGAATTTATCCTCAAGACAAACGAGCCAATCCTCGACACGTTTTATGTTACCGTTGCCGCAACCGATGACACAATAATGAGTGCAAGCTCTGACAGTGCGGGTGTCGTCACAGGTGCAGGTGTAAGCGGTAACATCGTTAATGGTGCTGTATCACTGACATTCACTAAACGTGTTTACCTGTCATCACTACGGTACGATATTACTGAAACAGTCACACTATCACCGCCACCCGAACTATACGGGCTTAATCCACTGCGGATTAAAAACGGCGGTGTGGTGAATGCGTTTACTGCGTGGAACACCGTATCTGTACAGCACACTGAATTACAAGTGGTGAGCAGTCCCGCGCCAGCCCAAACCTACAACGCTCGCGCTAATGCGCGCTTTGTCGATATTACCGATGCTGAGGGTAAATCACTTTGGACGCTGACTAATACCCATTACACATGGGTTAAAGCAACAGGTGTTGTCACTCTCAATAGCGATTTTACGGGCTTTACCGCGCCATTCGTTCTGACCGATACCATTGGCGAAATTGCGCTAGTGACAGACGTACAAGCACAGGCGCTAATACTGGCATCGCCATTAAGCCAAACTTATCCAATCGGTGCCAATGTATCGAGTGTGCAAAATTTGGGTGACTTACAGGCCCGTATCGGCACGGTGCGGGATATGAGTGCGTGGGCTAACAATTGGGACCTCGATGGTTCACCCGCTACAGGCAACATGAATACCGTTGATTTCCCCATTGAGGTACGCAACGACACTGCAGTAAATGAGGACTGGGTGTTGATCTTCACCTCAGCAACTGCATTCCGCTGTGTTGGTCGTCGCCTTGGTCAAATTGCCACGGGCGATACGATTAATGACTTTGCCCCCGTTAACCCACTAACCCTGCAGCCGTACTTTATTATTCGTGCTGGCGCATTTGGTGCGGGTTGGCAACAAGGTGAAGCCATTCGTTTTATGAGTTACGCCGCGAGTAAACCCGTGATGTTATTACGCACAGTGCAAAGCGGTCACAGTCAAATCACCACCGACCGCGCCGTGCTTGCGTTCCGTGGCAATGAATCTTAATAGGGGGATGCAATGGGATTACCAGTAACTGTTTATCGAAATACGGATGCGGGAGCACCTGCAATTCCGACTAAACCAAGCGGTTGGATTACTGTACTGAAAAAGTGTTTAGTCGAGGGGTATGGTGAAAAACAACCACTTGGTTGGACACTTGACTTTGAAGATGCTGCAAACAATAAAGTTGTCTTTAAAAACAACGTTGCCGATGGTGGTTCTGGTGGGGCTGTTCAGTTTCAACCCCATTCAGGCAGTGATGCTATTAATGCCGCATTGCGTATAACGTGTGCAAATTCAATTACAGCAATAGACGCTTTTTTTAAAAAGGCAGGTTATCGCGTAATGATGACCTCTAATAGTCTGGGAACTGTCCGTGGGTGGATGGTTGTTGGCACCAGTAAAGGTTTTTGGTTGATACAAGAATCAGGCGAGACTCTTAATAATTCGTCAACGACGAGTGTACTTGCATATCGTGAGTATTTTTTCATTGGTGATATAGAGTCGTTTGTACCAAATGATATGGGGATATTTACATTAGTAACATGTGGCGATCCTACACTTGACAGTACTTATACTGGTTATGAGGTTAACATCGGTTCGTCACAAAGCACACCTAGATGTGCTCTATATGAGAGCAACGGTGGCTCAACTGTTTTCGGATATTCAACAGATTGGCTACCCGATGTTGGTTATGCATATCAGGGTAATGTAATTGACCCACAACAAATTGGTGTACCCGTTAATTTAGTAAAAGTGTCAATTATTCATAGCTCTTTTGGCTTAGTTACGAACCCTGCGTGCAGAGGGACTATCCCTGGATTATTTAAGACACAATTTAGTGGTTATAAAGATGCAGCATTACCAGTAATCAGAACATTCGAAGGTATTGATTATCTTCTTGTTACCGGAATGCAAAAGGCGAATGCGTTTATATCACTGGGTGGTGAATGGTATGTCTAGTATCGTTATAAACGTAATCGGTGGCTTACCAACTGTAATGACACAAGCATTGCTTGAGGTTGATGTGGATACAGATGCCGAGTGTGTGATTATATTTGATAGACATTTTACAGATGGTTTCTATCAAATATTCAGTACAAACGGTGGGACATTCAAAACCATTGTACCTGTTAAGTATGCCACGAGTAGTGAATTGATTGTGGGTATAACAGACCGTGACCGTATCTATAATGCCAAGTTCGTTGATGGTGTAAAGGCTGAATTAATAGACGGTAATCTTGTGAATATCAGATCATGACAGCGACAATAATACGGTTTGATACACCTTGGTTAAATGCGGTCAGCCCAATAACAATAAGGTTTATTGACACACCAGTTGTTGTTGATAATTCATTTGGTATCGAGTGTGGGTTCAGTTGGTTCACGCTTGATGCAGCCGAACAAGCGTTATTGTTGGCTGAGTTCTCAAGTGATATTGAATCTAAAATTGAATCACCGTGGGAAAACTACAACGCTGATGAAATTGCAATTGATTCAGTATGGTTATCCAACATTGCAAACGATTCAGTTTTATCAATCCATTGGTTGTTCAATCTAGATACCCAAACAAACACCAGCATTAATTGGTCGCTGCCAATCGATCATCAAGTCACATTAAGCGTTAACTGGGTTGTGCCCGATGAGCATCAAATACAATCATCAATTAACTGGCTGGATATTGCCGCGCACCAGTTGCAGACTGCAGTCGTGTGGATAGACGGTCAAGACCAAGAAAGCCTATTGATTATTCAGTACCGTGGTTTTGTGGTCGATGAAGAAAAGTCGATTAAATGGGGCTTCCACGAACCGCGCTGGGTTTGCTCTACCAAGTACCGCCCTCCAGTTGGTAAGGTGACGCTTCGATTTAATGAGCCATTATCTACACAACCAAACCCAATTGTTTTACGGTTCACGGCCTCACCGAACTATTGCTACTGGGACGATGGCGGCGGCCTCATCGATGGCAACCCGACATTACCCAATATCGATTTTAAAATCCCGATTGAACCACAAATCCGCAGGTACTACTTAATGCAGCCAACGATCACATGCGTGCGAGTATCAGACAGTTTACCGATTGTGATCACCAGTGTGAGCATTAGCCAAAGCCGTGGGCAGTGGGCGAGGTCGGTTAGCCTTGAGTTCTCAAGCCGTATCGATGCGCAGCGTGCCCACAATGAGCTATTGCTGATCACCATCAACGGTTATGAGTTTTATGCCATTGCCGAGCAGCCAAGCGCCAGTAAAGCCTTTGGGATTGAAACCCACAGCAGCACAGGCCGTTCGCGTGCCGCAGAGTTGTCATCGCCTTATCGTTTGCCTATCAGCTACACCAACACTGTCTTGCGCAGCCTTGGCGGTATTATTGGTGATCTGTTGCAAAACACAGGCTGGACTGCAGAGCTAAGCGGGATACCAGATTTTAGCGTCCCTGCAGGCGCGTTCAGCGTGGGTAACAAGTCACCGATCGACGCGATTAATGAAGCAGCAAGCCAATTGGGCTGCATGATCTTAGCCGATGATGCCACCCGTAAATTGACAATCATTCCCCGCTGGCCAACAGTGCCGTGGGAAATGGCAACAGCGGTACCGGACCTGACAGTGCACGATGCCGTGATCACCAATTACAACGAATCAGTCTCCCGCAATCCGTTGTGTGATGTAGTGTGGCTGCGTGGTGAACAACAGGGGATTAGCGCCAAGGTGAAACGCACTGGCAGCGCGGGCAATATTCCCGCAGCTGATATTAGCGCTCAGTTGATCGTAGATAACCAAGCGGCGCGCATCGCTGGCACCAATGCGCTGGCAGATACAGGCGACAAGCTCAACGTCACGCTATCCTTGCCCGTTATGGTTGATTTGCCACCCGCAACGCCTGGCATGTTGATTGGTATCCGCGAAGGCGCCGAAGTCTTTAAAGGAACGTGTGATAGTTGGAGTATTCGCGCTAGCGTCAGTGATCGCGGTGATATCGATATCGAACAATCCATTACAGTGATCCGCTCAATCACGTAATTCTGCTAATAGTCAGCGAGGCACCATGCTTAAACAACTTCAAACAGCGTTAGTATTGCCACGGATGATCATGACAGTAGCTGCCGTAAACGCCGATGGCACTGTCACCGCCAGCAGTGCCAGCGGTCACACTATCCGCGCCATTGGCTCAGGCACCATTGGCGATCACATCTACGTACAAGATGGCAGAGTGCTAGGAACAGCACCCGACTTGCCATTTGTGGAGATAGAGGTTTAGTTATTAATGGAAAATACTTGAAACACCACTCCAATTTATGCCCAATAAGTTTCTTTACACTTATTTACATTTTGATTTTCGGTCATCCAGAAAAGCGCTCACAAAGGATCAAAATTTTTGCATAACAATCATTAACAAAGACATATGTATTTTGTGCAAAATTAGGGTGTTAATTAATTTTCTCTGAAATTAATCTCACTTTATTGTAATGCACTAACAATAAATCGATTTAATAGTGGATAGTAGTCCTATGGACTACTAATTGTTTTAAAAAACAATACCTTAATATTTTTATGAATTGACAGGATGA
This sequence comes from Shewanella sp. SM55, assembly GCF_025654025.1. Lineage (NCBI taxonomy): Bacteria > Pseudomonadati > Pseudomonadota > Gammaproteobacteria > Alteromonadales > Shewanellaceae > Shewanella > Shewanella sp. SM55. The sequence continues at coordinate 89,244 of NZ_JAKKRS010000015.1, forward strand.
GTTTGAAATCGTATCGTTTCTAACATGAAATACGACTACATATTCTGCATAGTCGAAATCATTAGGAGCTGATATGGACAGTCTGAAACTTGTAGTAACAGTAAAAGATCGTCACGAAATAGACGTTAACAGCGTTCAGTATCTGGACGGACTCAGAACTGCGGTTCGATATCTAAAATCCCGTTCTGGAGTGTTAGATAGCGGAGTTTCATTGTATGAAATTTCTCGTGAGATGGAGCAGTCTGATAACGATGTCAGAGCCGGATTTTTTAACACAATAGACACTTTTATCGCTGGTCGTGAAATTATTATCAGACAAGTTTGAATATCTTACTCTGAAACTATTCAAACATCTTTATCATGCAACCGCTTCGGGAATAGCTCTGTATACACTTGCCACAGAGTATTTATATTCCTATGGCCTGTGACCTGCGCCACTTCATCAATGCTATATCCCTTCTCAAATAGCCGGCTGGCACCTTCACGCCTTAGGTCGTGATAACGTAAATCTTCAATGCCCAATTCGTTACGCACCCGCTGAAACCCTGCAGTAACGCTGCGCTCATTGTAGGGGAAAATCCGCGCATCATTCCGAGGCTGCTTTTGCAGTATCTCCCAAGCCCCACCTAGCATAGGCACCAACATGTGGTTGCCTGCTTTTTTACGCGGATCCTTACGGTCACGAACGATCACGGCCTTTTGTGCCTCATCTACATCGTCCCATGTTATCCGGCACACTTCACCAATACGCATGCAACTCAGTATCGAGAAATCCAGCAAATCAATATAAGGGATGTGTGCAGCCCGTTGATCTGCTCTTTCAAGCAAGCCTATTTTCAACTTCTCAATTTCAATTGATGTTGGCCTGCGCGAGCGGCGTTCTGACTTGCCGATAAGGTTTTGGCTATGTAAAGTCTCATAAGCTTCGATCACAGGTATTTCTGAAGAAGCATAGCCATAGTTTGGCTTAGCCATTTTCAAGCACCAACGTAAATAGCTGACATCATGATTCACAGTAGATGGCCCTGCACCAGCTTCGCGTCTTAATTTACAATGCTCAACAATGTGATGTGATTTGATATCAGCAATATGCAACTTACCAATATCGCTATCAGCTAACATATTAAGCACATAAAGCTTAGTGCGGCCTAAGCTGATATGCGGATCATCAACATACTTAGCGATTAATGCCTGCAGTGTTATGCCATCAGCCAATGGAACAGGCACACCGCCGGACTCTAGTTTGGCAACTTCTTGCTTCGCCCACGCCTCAGCCGCCGCTTGCTTTGTAAAAGTCTGGTGATCGCTGTAAACTATCTTACCTTTTTTCTTCACCCTAACTGTGCATTTGTAGCGTGTAGTTCCATCAGCGCGAGTTCTAGGATCAATTACATAGAACGCCATTTTGGGTACCCAGTCCTATAATTTTGGATACCTCTCAGGATACCTGACAACGTTAAAATGTGCAAAAATGCGTAAAAATTAGCAAAAATATCAAATTTTCGGATTATAATGAATTTAGATAAAACCCAGCAGCACCAAGGTTTGGCGCCTAAAACCCTCGATAGAACCTTTTCCATTGCGCCCATGTTGGATTGGACAGACCGGCATTATCGTTATTTTGCACGTTTGATGTCGGCTAATGCTTTGTTGTATACGGAAATGGTGACAACAGGAGCGATATTGCATGGTCGCGGTGATTACTTAGCGTATAACCAAGAAGAACATCCTTTGGCGTTGCAGTTAGGTGGTTCTAATCCCTTAGATTTGGCTCGTTGCGCTAAACTCGCTGCTGAGCGTGGCTACGATGAAGTTAACCTCAATGTGGGTTGTCCTTCCGATCGAGTGCAGAATGGTCGCTTTGGCGCGTGTCTGATGGCGGAACCTGAGTTAGTGGCTGAGTGTGTTGACGCCATGAAACAAGTCGTTGATATTCCTGTGACTGTGAAAACGCGTATCGGAATTGATGAACAAGATAGTTATGCGTTTTTAACCCAGTTTATTGATGTGGTCAGTGCAAAAGGGTGTACGGATTTTACTATCCATGCGCGTAAGGCGTGGCTTCAAGGGTTAAGCCCAAAAGAGAATCGCGAGATCCCGCCGCTCGATTATGAGCGTGTGTATCAACTTAAGCGTGATTATCCTGCACTTAATATTGGTATTAATGGCGGCGTAACAACTCTCGAGCAAGCACAAGTTCATTTAGTGCAGCTCGATGGAGTAATGATGGGGCGCGAGGCTTATCAGAATCCTTATATTCTGGCGCAGGTGGATCAAATATTGTGTGGCAGTCAAAAAGCAGTGATCAGCCGAGAGGCTGTGATTGAGGCTATGTTGCCTTATATTGAAGCGCATTTGCAGTCTGGTGGCCGGCTCAATCATATTACTCGTCATATGATAGGTTTATTTCAAGGTTTACCAGGTGCCCGCGCTTGGCGTCGTTATTTGAGTGAAAATGCCCATAAAAACGGCGCTGGGATAGAAGTGGTAAAACAGGCTTTTCAGAGTATTCAAGCTGAAGTCACTGAGTGATTTCTAATCAACTTAAAAGATGGTGAAATTTACTAGTTTGAGTAGTATTTTTCACCACTTGTTATTTCCCAATTCATTCCTATATCTCATCCTGTTCACTTAAAATACTTTAAAGTGATTAGAATCATGCTGTTAAGAATGTTTTTATAAGTTGGCACGCAGTTTGTAATACTCCTTTCGTCAAGTTAATTAATCGAAAGGGATGCCATCATGTTTATGTTAACCATTAAAAAATCAGTACAAATGAGTGTGTTATTAGGCGCGTTAGTCGGTAGCGTTGCAGCACACGCAGAAGCCGCACCAATATCAGATGTTGTGGGAACTATTGAGCAAACATTAACTGTGCAGACACAAGAATTGTTCGTCAGTGTAAAGCGTGAATTTGTGATGTCATTGCAAACACAACTGGCTGAAAGTATGTATGACTTCAACAGTCAACTTAGCTTAAACGCTGAAAATAAAGGTGAATCGGCAGGTGCCGATGAATATAGCGCTAAGTAAAGGATCTGCTTATGTGGTTTGTAGCACCTTTGATGACATTGCTACTGTTACCTGTAATTAGTCTTGCGTTGTTTTCAGGCATTATTTGCTGGTTTCAGTGGCATAGTGTTAATGATAAATAAGTTAGCGATCAACTGAGCCGAGGTTTTAGATGAAACGATTAAAAGTGCGTATGGAGAGTCCAGAGCGATTAGTGTGTGGTGTTGCCGCTGGTATGGCGTGGAAATTTGATTGGTCTTGTTTTTGGACTCGTGCGGTGTGGGCTGGTGCAGTTGTATTTATGCCGGGTGTGAGTTTGCTAATTTACTTTGTTTTAGCATTGTTAGTTGACCAATGGAAAAAACCAGCCTAAGCATGCAGTGATGGCTGGCGTTGATGAGCTAATAAGTGGCTTGTTTTGATTTAAAATGATGCAGTTAAACCTATCAACAAGAGGGCACTTTGACCCTCATGCGAAAATGTATGTGCATACTGCCTTGCAGACTACTTTTTCAAAAAAGCTTGAAATCTGCTTTTGGCTTCATCACTTTTTAGCCTAGCGCTAAATTGTTCAAGTTCTTGGTGCATTTGGTGTTGTACACGATTTTTATGCGGACGCATTAATTGACGTGTGATTTGTAGGGCTTGTGGCGGTTGATTTGCCAATTTTTTTGCCTGAGATAGTGCATAACTGAGTAAATCTTCATGGGCCACAATTTCGTTGATCATATTGAGTCTATGGGCCGTCTCGGCATTAAAACTTTCACCAAGTAGCAGTAACTCAGCCGCTTTTTGATAACCAATGAGTTCTGGTAAGAGTAGGCTAGCCCCCGCTTCCGGCACGAGAGCCAAGTTGACGAAGGGAAGTTGAAATTTCGCCGTGTTGTCAGCGTATACCAGATCGCAATGTAGCAGTACGGTTGTACCTATACCGACGGCGGCACCAGAAACAGCAGCCACCAGAGGTTTTTTGAGTTCGAGCAGACAAAATAAGAAACGTACTGCGGGATGATTTGGCCCTAAGTCACTATTTTTCAAAAAGTCAGCAACATCATTGCCTGAGGTGAAACAATTATCTTGGCCATGGAGCATAAAGGCACGAATGTCGTTGTCTGCTTCACCTTCGATCAGGTATTCTGTCAGTTGTTTATACATATTAAGATCAAGTGCATTGCGTTTATCAGGGCGATTAAAGCTAATAATACGCACGCCCTGATCATCCTGAACCTGTATATGACTCATGGGTTGTTTCCTTTACGACGACATTGGGTAGACATGGAGTTTAAGACATTGAAACCAATATTCAAACAGCTGTTTAATTGTCTATTTTTATCTTGTGCATCATTTTCAGCGTTGGCGAACGTAGTCATGACTGAAGGTCATATACGCGCCATGCCTGAGACAGTACCAAATACTGCCGCTTACTTTACGCTTGAAAACCACACAGATAAAGCGATTCGTCTTATCGGTGTCAGTACGACTGTGGCAAAGGATGCCCAATTACACACGATTATCGAAGACCAAGGCATGGTGAAGATGCGCCATGTTGAAGGTTTTGACATCCCCTCCCATGGCACATTAACGTTAACGCCGTCAGGGGATCACGTCATGTTGCTTGGCTTAAAAGCGCCATTGGTGTTAGAGCAACAAGTTGAACTGCAATTAGAGTTTGACGGTGGCGAGAAAATGGCAATTACCCTGCCTGTTAGTAAAGCAGTAGAAAACGCCGCAGAGCAAGAGCATCATCACCATCATTAAGGAGTCGCTTGATGCAAATTACATGGAAAAAAGTTACCGGGGTCGGTTTATTTTTAGTATTAATCGGTTATGGCGTGAGTGTATGGTGGAGTATCGAACCGGATCCAATTAGCCCTCAACAATTAACAGCATCCAATAAGAATATTGTTGGGTACGCTACTACTACATCGCTAATCCTCACAGTCGAAAATTTACTCGATAAGCAAGGTGGTTGGCTATCAAACGATGTGATGCCACCTTCCATCTTTATGGATAACATGCCCGCATTTGAATATGGTGCTTTGGAGCAAGCCCGTGATTTAGCCTTGATTATGCGTAAAGAGTTTAGCCGCTCACAGTCACAATCTGCGGCGGACAAAGATTTAGGCGAAGCCCAATCTAAGCTCAATATTGACCACACAAGCTGGTTAGTACCGAGTGCCGAAAGCGAATATCGCGATGCAATCAAATTGCTGAAGCTTTATCGTGCCCGCATGATGGACCCAAATAATCAAGATGCACAGTTTTATGCCCGTGCTGACAACCTTAATGAATGGTTGAAAGAAGTGCAGAAACGTCTGGGCAGTATGTCGCAGCGTTTATCTGCCAGCGTTGGCCAAGAGCGCTTAAATACAGACCTAGCCGGTGATAATTCGGCGCGTCAATCAACTCCAAATTTGACCAGCCATCAGGTAAAAACCAGTTGGTGGAAAATTGATGATGTCTTCTATGAGAGCCGTGGTGCTTCATGGGCGTTGTTGAACTTTATGCGCGCAGTTGAAGTTGACTTTGCTGACGTATTGAAGAAGAAAAATGCTGAAGTAAGCCTAAGACAGATCATTCGTGAGCTGGAGGCGACTCAGCAAACTGTCTGGAGCCCTGTTGTGCTGAATGGCAGCGGTTTTGGCTTAGTCGCTAATCATTCATTGGTTATGGCTAACTATGTATCCCGTGCGAATGCCGCGGTGATTGATTTAACGAACTTGCTATCTCAAGGTTAATTATGAAAAAAACTCTCCTCGCCAGTGCGGTATTAGGATTCTGTATGGCCTCATCTGCCCAAGCGGCAACTGTGGTTGGTTTTACTATTGGTGGTGATTACTGGCGCGCCGATACTAGCGGTACTTTTGCTGATAAAGGTCAACCACAACAAACATTTGATTACAGTTCATCTGCTCAAGGCAGTTATTGGATTGCAGTTGAGCACCCATTGCCATTTGTCCCTAACATTAAAATCCGTGAAAATAGCTTAGATCAGAAAGGCGGCATGTCGGATGCTGATTTCAACTTCAATGGTCATGATTTTAAAGGTAATGTTACTGCTTATACTGATTTGAGTAACACAGACTTCGTGCTGTACTACGAAATATTGGACAACGACATAGTGTCGTTGGATCTCGGTGCAGCATACAAGTTAATGAATGGTTCACTGCGTGTTCAAGATCCTGGCCATCCAGAAGAGAAAGATGTCGATAGCGGTATTGTGATGGGTTACGCCAGTACGCATGTAGGTATGCCTGGCTTAGGCTTGTACGGTTTTGCTGATTTGATGCAGGGCGTCAATGAGTCAAGCGTGCACGACTATGCAATTGGTTTAGGTTGGCAATTTGATGGTTTGGCCGTCGATACGCGTGTACGTGTAGGCTACCGTGAATTTTTATTCGATGTGAGTAATTTCTCGGGTGTGAGTGCTGATACTAAATTTAAAGGTTATTTTGCGGGTGTTGAAATCAACTTCTAATTTTGTTGATTTTAACTTCTAAGCATAAAAAAACCGCCAAATGGCGGTTTTTTATATTTAATGACTGAGAGTGTTGTTACTGTGCAATCAAGCCATTATTGATGGCGATAACATCATCTTCATTCAATGTACCCGCAGCTTGCTTTAGTGCAACAACTGAGTTGATGTAGCTATAGCGCGCATCGGATAATTTACGTTTTGAGTCGTACAAGTCACGGGTACGGTTCAAAACATCAACGATAGTACGAGTACCCACTTCGAAACCCGCTTGAGTGGCTTTTAGGGCACTTTCTGATGAAATAACAGATTGCTCATAAGCTTTGATTGAGCTGATAGAAGCACCTACGTTGTTGTAGTTATTACGAACGTTTTTCACTACACCACGGTAAATTTGCTCAAGCTTTTCACTTGCTTCAACATACTGGAATTGTGCTTCATTAACTTGTGAGCTGACTTTAAAACCTTCGAAAATCGGAATGCTTAAGTTGACACCAACGCTGACATTATCAAAATCAGGTTCGTTGAGATTACCCATTTTTTGCTCAAGACCTTTGTTGTAACCGGCATTTAAGCTTAAAGACGGCATGTGGCCTGCTTGATAAAGCTTAATAGTCTCTTGGGCAATATCTTTACCAATACGTTGAGTCATTAAATCAACACTATTGGTTTCAGCAATTTTTAACCATTCGCTAGATGACGTTGGCGCTGGTGTAACGGCTGAGAAACGGTTGGTATCTAGCACATTAATCGTCTTGTGATCGATGCCGGTGATTTCACGTAAGGCTTCATAACTATTGGCGAGCGTGTTTTCGGCTAAAATTTCAGTGGCTGAGGCTAAGTCATATTGCGCTTGAGCTTCATGCACATCGGTAATCGCGGTTAAACCCACTGCGAAACGTTGTTTAGTTTGTTCAAGTTGACGCTCGATTGCGCGTTTTTCTGCACCTTGGAACTCGTAGTTGTCTTTCGCCGTTAATACATCGAAATAGGCTTTAGTGATACGAGTAATCAAGTTTTGTAATGCGGAAGCATAAGCGGAATCAGCTTGAGAAGCGGCTTTCTCAGCAAGACTTAAACCAACCCAAGCACTGTGATCATAGATGACTTGATTTAATTTCAGGCTACCTACTAGACCACTTGCATCATCCTTCGGATCATTCCAAGCTTTGTCATAACCGACGTTTGCACTAATGGTTGGCAACAGCGGAGCGCGGTTTTGCTCGATTTTCTCAAACAAACCATTACGCTGGGCTTGGGCTTGCAATACGAGCGGGTCGCTGGTCAGTGCTTGCTGATAAATTTGCAACAAATCATCTGCTTGCACCGCTGAAGCGGAAGCCGCAAGTGTTAATGCTGCGCATAAATTATGGATCTTAAATTTCATTTGCTGTCCTTATTAGACAAAATCCCCCCACGGAGGAATATTTTAACTTCGTTTAGACTAAGTAATGCCTTTACCAAGGCGGTTTGCGCTTCCCGACGCTTCCCGATACAGCTAAAACTTAATGACCTAGAGTCTAAGAACTCTGACACTTTCAAGTCAAATTCGAAGTGTAACAGATTTTATTTTAAAAATGTGCTCAAATTGCCTTGATTATAGGCGCAAATTTAACTTTTAAGGATAGAGTATGAAACCCCCTGTTTTTTCGCAAACGGATATTGAGATCTTAGGAAAAAAATCCCTTTATCAAGGTTTTTTCTCAATGGACGAATACACTTTCAAGCATAAATTATTCGCTGGTGGCTGGAGTAAGCCTGTCACTCGCGAAGTGTTTGAACGGGGTCATGCTGTGGTAGTCCTTCCCTATGATGCCAAGCAAGATAAAGTCGTACTCATCGAACAGGTACGCTTTCCTGCATTAGCAACCGCTAAATCTCCTTGGCTTCTTGAGTTAGTCGCGGGTATGATTGCGCCCGCAGAAACGCCTCTGGATGTTGCACACCGAGAATTAATGGAAGAAACAGGCTTAATGGCTAAGCAAATACACAGTGTGAATAGCTATTTAGCGAGCCCAGGTGGTAGTACAGAACGTTTCTATTTCTATTGGGCTGATGTCGATTCAAACAACGCCCGTGGATTGCATGGATTAGCTGAAGAGCACGAAGATATTCGATTGCATGTCATGAGCCGCGAGCAAGCTTATGAGCGAGTGGTTGCGGGTGAGATCGATAATGCGTCGACCGTTATTGGATTACAATGGTTACAATTGAACTATCAGCAACTGGTTTAAGTTGGGATGAATTTGGCTACTTCGAGTCTAAAACGGCGCTATAAACCCAACGTCAGTGATTTTTTAGCACTGTGCGGGCGTAATTATGGTTACATGTTGAAATGGTTACCGTTAGAGATAGCTATCGGTGAGTCATGGCGACTCGAAGGTGAGTTTGGTATATTAGTAGTGCGAATTTTAGAAAATACCAAATATACTCAGCTAGTTGAGATATCTCGTCCCATCGAAATCAAGGAGTTTATCAATACTCCCAAGGTGTTAGTGAGAATTTATCACGATGCTAAATTAGCAGAAGTGTTAACTGGCCAACAGATTTACCAATTACGCCCAGTGTATGATTATCCCAATGTACGCATGTATCAAAGTGATGAAAAGTACCAGGTGAATGCATTCCTGGAAGAGTTATTAAAGATTGGTTACCAACACAGTGTCGTGTGCCAGTCTTAGAATTGGGTATTCAATGTGCTGAAAGAGGCTGTCTCTTACTCCATAGCTGAAGGGGAAAGCGTGCGTATCGTGCAAGTCACAGATCCGCATCTTTTTGCCGATCCTGAAGCTCAGCTATTAGGAGTTAATACTAGCAAAAGTTTTGCTGCCGTATTAAATACGATTAGAGCTGTGGACTATCCTGCTCACTTGATGCTCGCCACGGGCGATTTGAGTCAAGACTATTCGGCTGAGTCCTATCAGCAATTTGTGAAAGCAGTCACCCCCGTTGGCTTACCTTGCCATTATCTTCCTGGAAATCATGACGATCCACGGATCATGTATCTGCACATGCAGGGTGAACAGATTTTTGGGCAGCAGCGTATTCTGGCGGGAAACTGGCAAATCCTCATGTTAGATTCAACCGTGCGGGGAAAGCCTGGCGGCAATATGGCCGAGACTCAGTTCGAATTAATTGATGAAGCCATTGCCGCACATCCTGAATGCCATACTTTACTGGTGATGCATCACAATCCCATCGTTGTGAATTGTACTTGGCTGGATCAGCACTGCATGGACAATGGCGCCGAGTTTATCGCGCGAGTGGCAAAGTATCCGCAGGTCAAAGGATTGCTCTGGGGACATGTGCACCAATGTATTGATACCCATCATAATGGGCCCCATGGCACGTTGCAGTTGATGGCGACACCTTCCACTTGTATTCAATTTAAGCCGTTATCGCCTTATTTTGCCTTGGATGGCGTTCAACCGGGTTATCGTTTGCTGGAGTTGAAAGCCGATGGTAGCATCAATACTAAAGTGTATCGCGTACCGGGTAACCATTTTTCCCCCGACAACAACTCTAGCGGTTATTAACGCGAATAGCCGCAGCCTGAGGAAATATGCTGCTTTATATTCACGGTTTTAATAGCTCTCCATTTTCAGATAAAGCTGTGATGACGGCTAAGTACATGGCGCTGCATCACCCTAGTGTGGCCTTCCATCAGCCCCAATTGCCTAATACACCTAAGGCTGCGATGGTGCTCTTAACCGCTTATGTTGAGGCGGCGATTGATGCCAAAGAGCCATTAGCTTATATAGGCTCATCTTTAGGTGGGTATTTCGCCAGCTATTTAGCCGAAACCTATGGTGGCAAAGCGGTGTTAGTTAATCCTGCGGTAAAACCCTTTGAGTTGTTCGATGAGTTTATGGGGCCGCAATTCAATCCTTACACTGAACAGCATTATCTTGTCTTATCTGAGCATAAGTCTGAAGTCGCTGAATTTAATACGGCTGTGATCCGCAATCCGGATCGTTTTTTGGTATTATTGCAGACAGGTGATGATGTGCTGGATTATCGCGAAGCGGTCAATAAGTATCATCACTGTCAATTGCGAGTTGAAGCGGGTGGTGATCACAGCTTTGTTGGTTATGAGTCGCATCTGCAAACTGTAAGCCAATTTTTACACTTACCTTGACAAACTGACATGCCGAGCCGCAACATGGCCGGATATAACAACCTATAGCGTGCCCTATGACAAATCAATACACCTCTGACGCCATTGAAGTTCTCAACGGACTCGATCCTGTTAAACGCCGTCCAGGTATGTATACCGACACCTCCAGACCGAACCATTTGGGCCAAGAGGTCATAGATAACAGTGTCGATGAGGCATTGGCTGGTCACGCGACAAAAATTGAAGTTGTTCTACATACTGATAACTCCCTCGAAGTCACTGATGATGGCCGTGGTATGCCAGTGGATATCCACCCAGAAGAAGGCATTCCTGGGGTTGAGTTGATTCTGACCAAATTGCATGCCGGCGGTAAATTTTCGAATAAAAACTATCAGTTCTCCGGTGGTTTACACGGTGTCGGTATCTCGGTGGTTAACGCTTTGTCGCGCCGTGTCGAAGTCACGGTTCGCCGTGATGGCCAAGTGTATGACATCGCTTTTGAAAATGGCTTTAAGGTTGAAGATTTACGCCCAACAGGGACCTGTGGTCGTCGTAATACGGGGACTCGAGTGCATTTTTGGCCCGATGCGAGCTATTTTGATTCAGCTAACTTCTCAAATTCAAAACTGATTTATCTACTTCGTGCTAAAGCGGTACTGTGCCCAGGTTTACGGATCAAATTCACCAATAAACAGACAAACGAAGTCCATGAATGGTTCTATGAAAGCGGCCTAACTGATTATTTGAAGGCAGCGATTGGCGACAATTTAAGGTTGCCAGAAGAGCCGTTTGTGGGTTGCTTTAAAGGCCAACTAGAAGCCGCAGATTGGGCCATTACTTGGTTGCCTGAAGGCGGCGAATCTATTGGCGAGAGTTATGTTAACTTAATTCCGACTCCGCTCGGTGGTACCCATGTGAATGGTTTTCGCCAAGGTTTATTGGAATCTATGCGGGAGTTCTGTGAGTTCAGAAATTTAATTCCCCGTGGTATTAAACTGTCACCCGAAGACATTTGGGATCGCGCCGCGTTTATATTGTCGGTGAAGATGCAAGAACCGCAATTCGCTGGTCAAACAAAAGAAAAGCTTTCTAGTCGCCAATGCGCTGCTTTTGTGTCTGGCGTTGTGCGTGACGCATTCTCACTCTGGTTGAACTCAAATACCGAATTAGCTGAATCCTTAGCCGAAATGTGCATTAATAATGCCCAGAGTCGTTTAAAGGCCGCCAAAAAAGTGGCCCGCAAAAAGGTGACTTCGGGACCTGCACTGCCGGGTAAGCTGACAGACTGTAGTGGCCAAGATCCGATGCGCGGAGAGTTATTCCTCGTGGAAGGGGATTCTGCGGGTGGTAGTGCTAAACAGGCCCGCGATCGTGAGTTTCAAGCCATCATGCCGCTGCGTGGCAAAATCTTGAATACCTGGGAAGTCGATGCTTCACAGGTGTTAGCTTCACAGGAAGTCCATGATATTTCGGTCGCGATTGGTTGCGATCCCGATAGTAGTGATATCTCTGAATTACGTTATGGCAAGATTTGTATCCTTGCGGATGCCGACTCAGACGGACTGCACATTGCTACCTTGTTATGCGCGCTATTTTTGAAGCATTACCGTATCTTAGTTGAGCAGGGTCATGTGTATATTGCTATGCCGCCGTTGTTCCGTATTGATATCGGCAAAGAGGTTTATTACGCCTTAGATGAGGCAGAAAGAGCGGGTATTTTAGACCGTATTGCCGCTGAGAATAAAAAGGGTAAGGTACAAGTCACCCGCTTTAAGGGCTTGGGTGAGATGAATCCTTTACAACTTCGTGAAACAACGATGGATCCAAACACTCGTCGTTTAGTACAGTTGACGATAGATGACATCGAAGAAACGGATGCTTTGATGGATATGTTGCTCGCTAAGAAGCGTTCGCCGGACCGTAAAAACTGGCTTGAAGATAAGGGTGACATGGCTTTACTTTAATGTTGTGCACTATTGCCGATAACAATAAAACATAGGCATAAAGAAAATTACAATGTTGTATATTAAAACTAATAATTATAATTGCTTAAAGGTGTTTTCTGCCGGTTTTACGCTCTTAGCGAGTGTGACGTTATTGCTCTGCAATAGCGCCTTTGCGGGTTCCCAATCGATCATGATTACCGTCGCTAAGGGGTTTGGTTTATCGCTTTATGCCTCGGATATTGGCGATGCTAAGCAGATGGCGATGGGGGCTAATGGCACTTTATTTGTCGGTTCCAATAAGAGCGGCACTATCCATGCTCTCGTTGATAGTAATCAAGATGGTCGTGTCGATAAGCGCTATGTGATAGCCAAAGGGCTTGAATCACCCGATGCGATTGCATTCCACAATGGTGATTTGTTTGTCGCCACTGAAAATCAAATAGTGCGCTTTGTTGATATTGAGCAAAGATTGCGCCGCCCGAGTCGACCCAAAGAGATTTACAGTGACTTACCTTACTCAGAGAAGAAAAGTTCTCGGGCAATTAATTTTGGCCCAGATGGCCGTTTATATGTGTCTATTGGTGCGCCCTGTAACGTCTGTGAAGCGCCAGTGCCTTACAGTAGTATCATAGCGATCAATGTTGATACTGGCGCGAGTGAGCAGATTGCGGCTGGTGTGCGTGATGCAAGTGGATTTGATTGGTCGCCAATAGACAAAAAATTATGGTTTGCCGATCAAGGACGTGATTGGATGGGGGACAACTTGCCACCCGATGAGATTAACCGCATCGATGTGATAGGGAGTCATTATGGCTTTCCTTATTTACATGCCAGTAGTGTTGTCGAACCTGCCTATGAAAAACCGAAAAACTTAAAAATCACTCTGCCAATGTATGAGTTGCCAGCCCATGTTGCACCCACGGGACTTGCATTTTATCGCGGCAGTCAATTTCCCGATATTTACCATAATCAGTTGTTTGTCGCCGAAAATGGCTCGTGGAATCGTTCGAGTAAAGTTGGCTATCAAGTAGTTATGCTTAAGATTGAAGATCAAAAAGTGGTGAGTCGTGAAACGGTTGTTAGTTTCCTTGACGGTGAATTTCCCGTTGCTCGACCCTTTGCGCTGTTATCGGCATCCGATGGTGCTATGTACATCTCCGATGATTTAAAAGGTAACGTGTATCGCTTGTTTTATAAGGGCGATAGTACTGAAGAAACACAGGAACTAGAAGAAAATGAGTGACGCTATCAAGTTAAGTCTCGATGGGGTAGAGCAAATGCCATTGCGGCGCTTTACCGAAGAGGCTTATCTGAACTATTCCATGTACGTCATTATGGACCGAGCCCTGCCACACATTGGGGATGGACTTAAACCGGTACAGCGTCGAATTATCTATGCGATGAGTGAGTTAGGTTTATCGGCTCAATCTAAGCATAAAAAGTCGGCCCGTACGGTTGGTGACGTATTAGGTAAATACCATCCTCACGGCGATAGTGCCTGTTATGAGGCTATGGTATTGATGGCGCAGCCATTTTCATATCGTTACCCGTTAGTCGATGGCCAAGGTAACTGGGGGGCCCCTGATGATCCTAAGTCATTTGCGGCTATGCGTTATACCGAAGCTCGTCTCTCTAAATTCTCTGAAGTGTTACTCAGTGAACTGGGACAAGGTACGGTTGAATGGGGTGCTAACTTCGATGGCACTTTGAAGGAACCTAAAGTACTGCCTGCACGTTTACCGCATATCTTACTCAATGGTATTACTGGTATTGCCGTAGGTATGGCGACGGATATTCCGCCGCATAACGTGAGAGAATTAGTCTCCGCCTGCGTAGCATTGCTCGATGATCCTAAGCTTGAACTCGAGCAATTGATGGCCTTTGTACCGGGCCCTGATTATCCAACTGAAGCCGAGATTATTACCCCGTCTGCCGATATTGCAAAAATTTATGAGTCGGGCCGTGGGTCATTAAGAGCACGTGCGGTTTACACTGTCGATGGCGGTGAAATCATCATAACGGCGCTGCCGCATCAAGCCAGTAGCGGTAAAATTTTAGAGCAAATCGCTGGTCAAATGCAGGCGAAAAAATTGCCTATGGTGGCCGATTTACGCGATGAGTCGGATCATGAAAACCCAGTGCGTCTTGTGGTGGTGCCGCGCTCCAATCGCGTCGATTGCGATCAACTGATGGCGCATTTGTTTGCCACCACGGATTTAGAAAAGAGCTTTAGAGTTAACTTAAACGTGCTGGGTCTCGATGGACGTCCGCGAGTTAAAGGGTTGAAAACTTTATTAACTGAGTGGTTAGAGTTCCGCGTTGATACGGTTAAACGTCGTTTAGAATATCGTTTAGACAAGGTGGTATCGCGGTTACATATACTCGAAGCCCTAATGATCGCTTTCCTCAACATTGATGAAGTGATCGAGATTATTCGTTTTCACGATGATCCTAAAGCCGAGTTGATGGCCCGTTTTTCACTCAGTGATAAACAAGCTGAATCAATCCTCGAGTTAAAGTTACGGCATTTAGCTAAGTTAGAAGAATTTAAGATCACGGCCGAACAAAATGAGCTTGAAGCCGAACGCGAAAAACTGGAGCAGTTATTGGGCTCAGAGCGTCGCTTGAAGACGTTGATCAAGAAAGAATTAATTCAAGATGCCGAAACCTATGGCGATAATCGTCGCTCGCCAATCGTATTGCGTAATGAGTCCAAAGCATTAACTGAACAAGAGTTAACGCCGACAGAAGCCGTGACTGTTGTCTTATCTGAAAAAGGTTGGGTGCGTTGTGCTAAGGGCCACGATATCGATCCTTTGTCGCTCTCCTATAAATCTGGCGACCAATATCTATGTAGCGCGATGGGACGTAGCAATCAGGCCGCAGTGTTTATTGATTCGTCTGGGCGGGCTTTTGCGACGGATAGCCATACTCTGCCATCGGCCCGTAGCCAAGGTGAGCCTATTACGACTCGCTTCAATATGGCACCTGGCGAAACCATGCAGCATGTGTTGATGGGTGAAGAAGACCAATGTTACTTGTTAGCAACGGATGCGGGTTACGGTTTTATTTGTTCATACAACGATATGGTGTCGCGCAATAAGGCAGGTAAAGCCTTGCTGAGTCTACCAACAAACGCTAAATCATTAACGCCTAAGTTGATCGACCGCACTAAAGAAATGTCACTGCTAGCGATCACAAACGAAGGGCGGATGTTACTGTTTTCGCTAGAAGCGTTACCGCAATTATCCAAGGGTAAAGGTAATAAAATTATTGGCATACCAACCGAAAGGGCCAAGAATCGGGATGAACTTATGACGCATTTACAATTAGTGCCGAGTGATACGCCGGTTACCTTGTGGGCAGGTAAGCGCAAACTCACACTGAAGCCAAGCGATCTTGAGCATTATCGAGGTGAACGTGGACGTCGTGGTGCAAAATTGCCTAGAGGATTACAACGTGTCGATAGCGTTGAATTAGGTGACGGTGGTGAT
This sequence comes from Shewanella sp. SM55, assembly GCF_025654025.1. NCBI lineage: Bacteria > Pseudomonadati > Pseudomonadota > Gammaproteobacteria > Alteromonadales > Shewanellaceae > Shewanella > Shewanella sp. SM55. The sequence continues at coordinate 105,288 of NZ_JAKKRS010000015.1, forward strand.
GCTTTAGCGAGCATCTAATGCTTTGTAATGGTTTCAATGCTGTAAAGAATTAAATGGGTTAACTAAAACCACCTCAGTTTGGCTTAGGTGGTTTTTTATTTTTTGCGTTTTGGATTAGATTTGAGGCATAAAAAAACCTACTGTATTACTACAGTAGGTTTCTATTATCTCTTAGGTAAGAGATTAGAAGTCGTAACGTACGCCTACAGAGAATACGTTGTCATCTTGTAGATCTGTTTTAGCATTAGCAACAGTAAAATCACCACGGTACATAGCGTATTGACCATAGATCATAGTTGATTTCGCTAAGCGATAATCAGCACCAATGTTGAAGTTTTGGAAGTTGATGTCATCAGCACCTTTTACGCCGCCCAGTTTAGTGTAAGCGCCACCTAAACCAGCTTCATCAATGCCGTATTCAGCCTTCAGGTTTACACCGTTCAGATCATAAGAAACGTTAACAAAGTAAGTGTTACCTTCGATGTCATTGTTCACAATATCTTCAGAGTTTTGGAATAAACCACCAACTTTGAATTGACCGAATTTTGCTTGGCCAACTAAACGGTATGCATCAACACCAGCAATGCCTTTGTTATAGGCTACTGCAGCATAGTAATTCTGTTCTTTAAACTTGCTGTCACCTAGAGTTGCGCTTAATGCATATAGGCTTTCAGAAGTCTTAGCTGTAGTGTCGTTATCATCAAATTGATAGTTAGCGTTTAATGTCACTAAGCCTGCAATTTTTGGTGAATAGTACCAAGCACCATCGGCAGTACGAGTTTGGGCACTGACTAAACGGTCGATATCGGCGTTAGTGTTACCGAAAATATCCACAGCACCTTCGGCTTGTTTGAATACTGAGTCATTACGACCCACTAACACAGTACCAGCGTTAGTTTTTAAACCTAAGAAAGTGTTACGTGCTTTGAAAACATCACCTGCACCAGAAGTGTTTTCAACTTGGAATTCCATTTGGTAGATAACGTCAAAGCCATCAGCGATTTTTTCTGAACCTTTAACACCTAATAGAGAGAAGTTGTTTTCTAAATAAGTACCTGCGTTATTCTCATCGGCATAGTTTGCTTCTAAGCCGTTAGTACCTGATTGTAGAGTGGCACCTGTGTCAGTATGGGTTAGAGCAAGCTCTAAACGACCATAGAAGCTTGGGCCTTCGGCTAGCGCACCGAATGAAGCCAATGCTAATACTGATGCAACTGATGCAGAGATGAATGTCTTTTTCATGTTTTGTGCTCCCTCGAACCTAAGTTCTTATCCATTTTTCATGGTTTTTGTGTGGTTTAACGCATTTGCTACCTGAGTCGGTAACAAAGTTGCCGCCGATTTTTACAGTTTTACGACTCGCAGGCTGTGGCGCAGATCATGTTTTTGGCTCTCCTTGCCTATATTCGGGCCATTTCTGGGATCTTTCCTTATATCTTGACTGCAAATTTACCTGAAAGGGGTAAAACTCTATTTTTCACTTACTACTTAAGTGGTAGGTAAGGCGGATTGCCTTAGATAGTGCGTCGGCGAGGGTAACTGTAGCATATACTAATGCTGTAGCAAGTCTGTCATATTGGTTATAGATTTGTGTTTGGGGGCGATATCTAAGCAGAAAAAGCGGCCGAAGCCGCTTTTTTATCAATAAATAACCTTGGGGTTAGTTGATTAATCTATTTAAAAATCAACGCGTAAACCGACAGTAAAGATGTTGTCATTCAGGTCTTGCTTTACATCGGCCAACATAAGATCACCATCGAAGCGCGTGTAGTGGCCATAGACCATAGTCTTAGTGCTCAGGCGGTAATCTGCGCCCACACTGAACTGTTGCAGGTCAACATCACGGACCTGTTCTAGGCCACTGTTGTCTTGGTCACCAACATAACGGCTCACGTACTTGCCTAGACCTGAGTCATCTTTGCCGTACATCATCTTTAGTTTTAAGTCGCCAATTAAGTAGGCTGCGTTGACAAAATAGGTATCGCCTGAGAGATTGGCAAACTTATCATCCACATGCTCACTGTGTTGATATAAGGCACCTAAGATTATGTCACCGAATTTAGCTTGGGCCACACCACGATAGGCTTCAACGTTATCAATACCATCACTATAGGCGGCAGCGACATAGTAGTTTTGTGCTTTAAAGGCTTTATCCCCTAAGGTGGCGCTCAGAGCATACATTTGATCTTTGCTATACACGTCGTTGCCATTGCTATCCACTTGGTCATAGTTATCACTCATCAGATAAGTGGCATTAAGCATCACGAGATCGGCAATTTTAGGTGAATAGTAAGAAATGCCATCGGCGGAGCGTGTTTGGCCTGCAACTAGTAAGTCGATATCAGCATTGGTATTACCGAAAAGATCGAAGCTACCTTCAGCTGCTTTAAATACGGTATCGTTACGACCCACTAAAGCCGTACCTGCGGCACTTCTGATACCTAGGAATGTATTACGGGCATTGAAGGTTTTATTTGAGTTGTCAAAGTTTTCGACACCAAATTCCATTTGATAAATGATGTCAAAGTAAGGGCTTACAGCTTCAGAACCTTTTACGCCTAACCAAGAGAAGTTGTTTTCAAGAACAGTGCCCTCCTTTTGGTTTTGAGTTGCATAACCTGTGTCTGAATTGGTAATGGCAAGATCAGCATGGCCATAGAATTCAGGGCCATCGGCGAGTGCTGTGAATGAATAGAGTGTGAGGCTAGAAATAATAGCCGTCGTCAGTAGATTCTTTTTCATCTTCATTTTCCTGTGCTTATCGCTGTTATATGCATTGATAACTTCAGTATCTATGCATGCTGTTGAGCTTTTATGCGGTAAAGTCTGCACAGACTTGAAATGATAAAGTGTGATCTTGATCAAGTTTCATATAAAGGATGGCTTATTCAACATATTGTTTTACAAGTGAAATACATGTTTTTATTAAGTCGATTACCAAATGACTCGGTGGTAAATGATGGGCCTTTGCTTTTATTACACTCATTTAGTATTCGTATCCCTTTGCATCTAGTGTTTGGTGGCTGAGGATCTGATTTCGGTTTATGTCGATATCGTTTAGAATCCACGGCACATTTCTGGTGTTGCTATTAAGCTGCCCCTGTTGGCATCCATTCGATGCTAGGGCAAGCGCTCCTGCTGTTATTGGGTAATATAAGGTAAGTATTTATGACTGAGGCCTATCTAAATCGATTTGGCGGAATTGGCCGTTTGTATGGACAAAAGGCGTTGGCTAAATTTGCCACATCCCACGTGGTGGTGATTGGTATTGGTGGCGTAGGTACTTGGGCGGCAGAGGCCTTAGCGCGAAGCGGCATCGGACAGATAAGCTTGATGGATTTAGACGATATCTGTGTCACTAACACTAACCGTCAAATACATGCTCTTAGCTCCACCATCGGCGGTTCTAAAGTTGCTGTGATGGCACAACGGATCCGTGAAATTAATCCTGATTGTCAAGTGAATGAAATTGAAGATTTTATTACATTGGATAATCTAGGCGAGTATTTGCTTGGAGCTAAAGAGGGTGGCAATATTGATTATGTTATTGATTGTATTGATGCCGTTAAGCAGAAGGCTGCGTTAATTGCTTGGTGTAAACGTCAAAAAATTAAGATAGTGACAGTGGGCGGTGCGGGCGGGCAGACAGATCCGACGCAAATTCAGTTAACTGATCTCGCTAAAACCTACCAAGATCCTTTGCTAGCCAAAGTGCGTAATATTTTGCGCCGCGAGTATAACTTCTCTAAAAACGTGCAACGCCGGTTTGCTATCGATGCTGTTTTTTCCAGTGAGCAGTTAGTGTATCCCCAAGCCGATGGCTCAGTGTGCGGTACTAAAGCGGCGGCTGATGGCAGCATGAGGATGGATTGTGCTTCTGGCTTTGGGGCTGTGACTATGGTCACTGGGACATTTGGTTTTGTGGCGGCAAGTCGCGTGTTAGCGCGATTGGCACAGCAGGCTCAAGAGGCGGTTTAAACTCTTAACCTAGATTCAGTCAAGATATCACCGCTTTCAAGGGCGGTGATGCCCCTTCAATATTATGTAATTTCATTAGGTTATACCTAGATATAAAAATCTTGTTGATTATTGACTGGTTCATATTGAGTGTATGGAAATTTAATATCAAATTGTGGGCCGCCTAGTTTTGAGTCTGCGCGATAACTCATAGTGCCTTTCAACAGTGTTGCGGCATTAAAGGCCGCTGATAATCCTAAGCCAGTACCACCTTTATTACGATTTGTCGTAAAGAAGGGTTCGAACATGTGCTCAGCAACATCGGCTGGAATGGCTAAGCCATTATTTTGAATGCTGATTTGAATTGATTCTTCATCCAAAGTCGCACTAATGTGGATAAGATTGTCTTCATGTCCTTGGAATGCATGGGTGAAGGCGTTCGAGAGAATATTACTAACAATTTGATTTAACAAACTGATATTGGTTTTGATATTGAGTGTAGGCTCCACGTTGATCTCCGTTGAGGCGTTAACATTGGGATGCATAATTAATGTCGACTCTAGGATTTCATGTAGCTGCTGGTTTAGATTACAGCATTGGTGTTCTTCATGACTGCGATCGATGGCGATCGTTTTAAATTTTTGAATTAAACTACTGGCTTTAGTGATATTACGGACAATGAGTTCACAGCTTTCTTGGTACTCATTAAGTATTTCATTTATCTCATCTAATGTGGCTTGATCGCTGTGGATCAGGTCGATCAGTTCTTCAATATGGCTGAGCTGCGCACTCGCCGCCGTCAAACAAATGCCAATTGGGGTGTTTATCTCATGGGCAACCCCTGACACGAGTCCACCCAAGGCCGCCATTTTTTCTTGCTCAACTAAAACCTGTTGTGCTCGTTTTAGTGCGCTAAGGGATTGTTCTAACTCTAGTGTTCTTTCTTTAACTTGTCTTGCTAGCTCTTCTTTATAGCTACGTTCGAGCTTGAGTAGCCGCTCTCTATCTTCTAAGGCTATTTGCAGTTCCGTCTTAGAATTCTTTAAGGCGCTAAATGAGCTTCTAAGTTGTACTTGCATGCTATTGATGGAATCGGCGACTTGTTTGAATTCATCAATTTTTTCATGACGGACAAATTGTAGTGGCTCATATTCATGGTCTATGTCGATATTTTTGCAGTATTGGCTGAGTTTATCTAAGTGTTTAGTAATGTTGAACCACACTAAAAATAGAATAAACCCAGCCACTAAGAAGGTTTTAATGCCATTAGAAAGCAGAATGATAATGGCCTTATCATACAAGCGTTGATAGATAGCATCGACATCGACTTGTATTTCGAGTGTGCCGACATTGATGTTTTCAGTCGGTGATTTATAGACTAAAGGAAAGGTTTTATCTAAGGAGTGTTCTTGTTTTTGCTCGCCTGCATTCCATGCTTGGCCGCTGTCATCTTTAATCGAAATATAGTTAATATCGGGCAGCTGAATTAGCCCATTGAGCTGAGTGTTAATGAGCCGCTCGTCAATAACCCAAATACTGGCGGCGAGCACATCTAAGTTCACCTTTTCCATGTTGGAAAATACTCTATCGATACGCACTACATCATTGCGATAATCACTGATCAACTGATACGCTGTGGTGATTAAGGTGATAACAGAACTAAAAAGTACAATAGACAGGGTAAGGTGCCTGCCTATGGGGCTTTTGATAAGTTGGCTAAAGAATGTCAGCATCTTAAATTTTCTTTATGCAATAGCGGCTTGAGATGCTTATAAGCATAGACCTACAGATCCAGAAAGTGCATTTTCTCGCAGATAAAATCAACGAAATATGTCTTAATTTGTGGCATTAAATTTGCTTATTAGCCGATAAGTTCAATTTTTTGTCACTGGGATAGCACTATGTTTAAACTCAAGCTGGATTCAGTTAAGTTTTTTAGCCCGAAGAAAATGATGTTTAGAGTCATGCTGTGGCTTATGGTGAGTTGTTCTGTCTTACTTCTTATTCCTCCTAATGTGCTGGCAGTGCTGGCGCTCGATAAATTTGTGCCAGAACATGCACAGTTTGTTGGATTAGGTCTAATCGTTTCTATCGCTTACTTTTTGAGTCAATTAATTAACTTAGGCTTAGATGAGTCTATCCGTCATTTAAGTGATAAGCGCGTTATTGAGACGATTGAAGCTAAAGTGAATCTACTTGATCCCGCTGAGCGAGCTTTAGTGAGGGAATTCTTTCTTCAAGGCGCCACGATTTTGACTCTGCCGCAAAATGAACCCGCTGTAAAAAGTTTAGTGAATGCCTGCATCTTAGAAAAGCTCGGTAACGAGCGCCATTATGCGATTCAGGGACCGACCGCCGACTATAAGATTGCCATGAAAGCGCGTATGTACCTTAACCGTGATGTGCTGCGTTTGCCAGCAGGTGAGCCGAGCCAAGAAGAAATGCAGTCGTTGATTAAGGCGCGTCCGCAATTTTTGAATGGATTAGTACAAAACAGAAAACACGCAGCATAGGCGTGTTCTACCTCACTCGGATGAGTGCTAGCGATGTTTTAGTTAGCATTTTTAACATACGAGACAACAAAAAATGGGGGTGATAAGACCCCCTAGATTTTGCATTTATACAAGAAATATGAAGAACAACTGGAGCAAAAACTATGGTTTCGGTGCCGACTTCACAATGAACATCCAAGTGATATAAGACACTATCCCTATTGTGCTAAAGATAACGATCATTGAAAGTAAGCCTATGGGGTTACCAAACATCAGATCTAACCAAAATGCCATGACTGAAATCCTCTTTCCTGTGAAGTCCTCGCTAAATTAGCGGTATTCGATAGCTAAAATACTGATCTCGATCAATAAAAAATCGACATAGGAATACAAAGTCATAACCCTTAGTTAACTCTGTGATCTTGGTCAAATTTAAGAGTATGCTTAACAGCGACGAGTTCAAATAATTTAGCTTTGTTTCTTCTTCCGTTAGCGTCTAGGATTAACCTATTCAACTCGATCGATATTCAGTTAACGCGCTATTCCATTTATTCGTTCTTGTTTTTATATGAAGGCGCGATATCAGTTTTTTAAAGGAGTAAAAAATGGATTCTAAAAAAAGTCACAAGGATTCAATGGGATATAATTCTATCTTTGCGCCACTATTGTTGCTGCTTTATCCCCTCTATTATTTGGTGATCACAGGGCACTTTGTTGCCATTTTGTGTTTAAGCGCGCTCGCCGCCATTTTAGTGTTCAACATCAATAAATTAATTCGTAATTTGAGACAACTTGAGCGTGCAGCACACCACTTAGGCGAGGGAGATTTAAGCTATCAATTAGAAGAGAAAGATGCGGGCGTGTTCATTAAGGTCGTTCATAGTATCAACCGCATGGGCGAGGATGTAAGTCGCACGATTTTATCTTTGTCTGATACCTGCGAAGGAATGAAAAAAGTAGCCTCGGATATCAAGGTCATCAGTGAGCAGGCAAAACAAGGCGTGTTAGAGCAAGAGCATCAAACGGAACTGGCAGCCAGTGCGATGACGCAGATGGTTTCAAGCGTACAAGCCGTATCGCAAAATGCGGTGAGTGCTGCGCAGGCAGCTGATATTGCCCAAAGTTCTGCTAAGCGCGGCGATCAAATCATGAATGGCATAGTCACTAAAATTGGCGCTATGTCGCAACAAATCCATGATACTCGAACCGTGATCGAGCACTTGGCCGCCGACAGCAACAATATCAGTAGTATTATCGAAACGATTTCGCAGGTGGCCGAACAGACCAATTTACTCGCTTTAAATGCTGCCATTGAAAGTGCGAGAGCGGGTGAACATGGTCGCGGTTTTGCTGTAGTCGCCGATGAAGTGCGTAATCTCGCTAAACGAACATCCGAAGCCACGGTTGAGATCCAGCAGCAAATCGCCGCATTACAAAAAGGCGCACAACATGGTGTTGAAGTCATGTTGAAAAACGTGGCGATTGCCGACGAAACGGCTGATATGGTTGATCAAGCTCACAGTGCACTCGGGCAGATTGTCGCTCAGGTGGAGACCATTACCGATATGTCCCACCAAATCGCCACGGCATCGGGACAGCAACATACAGTAGCAGAGGAAATTAATAAAAATATCAGTGTGATGGCTGAGCTAGCCCTGAGTAATGCCTCCCACACCAACAACACTAACTTATCGAGTTTGAAAGTGTATAACATGTCGCAGGAAATTGGCTCCTTGCTGTATCGATTCCATGTGAATGCGGCATTTTTTAATTCGAGTCAGGCGCAAAATAAACTCTTTGTGAAATGGGGGCCTGAGTTAGACATAGGGATGCCAGAGATCAATCGTCAACATCAGCGCTTAGTCTCATTGATCAATGAATTACACCGCACATTAAATGAAGAGTATGGACTTGAAGCCATCAAACGTATCGTGCAAGGGTTAGTAGATTACACCGCCAATCACTTTGCCTATGAAGAGGAACTCTTTGCGCGTTTTGGTTATCCTCAAACTGACAGTCACAAGGAAAAACACGGCAAGTTAGTTGGGCAAGTACTTGATTTTCAAAAGCGGGTTGTTAGAGGTGAAGATGTTGCCGACGAATTAATGGCTTTCTTGAAAGCTTGGTTGGTAAACCATATTCAAAAAAGTGATAAAGAATATACCGCTTTTTTATTATCCCATGGCGCAGAATAACCCCAAGAGCATGATTTTTGAGCGGTTAAATGCAATTTGTATTAAAGTCGCGGCAAAAGACTTGCCATTGTCATAAGCAAAGGTATAATTCCCAGAACTTAGAGACAGCCAGTTGTTTTGATTGCTTCTAAGTGCATATTTGATATGCCAGTGTGGTGAAATCGGTAGACACAGGGGATTCAAAATCCCCCGCCCTTAAAAGCGTGCCAGTTCGAGTCTGGCCACTGGTACCAAATCCTTCAGATGAAGGAACTAAAACCGACCTAGAGTCGGTTTTTTTGTGCCTGAAATTTGGTTTTCGCTCGGTGCTCTAGGTTGAGCTAGTGGGATTCAGCGATATCCATTTGCGTCATAGTCACTCCTTTGATTTGTGCATAAATCGCTTTGCCATGAGTGAGTTGCAGTTCGTCGCAGGCCCAAGGGGTGATGTTGGCCCAAAGTTCATCACGGCCTAGGGCGATTTTTAATTGGATTTGCTCGCCGTTATCACTGGGGTATAACTCTTTAATTTCTCCCTTTAGCAGGTTACGTATACTTGAGCCTTTGGGGAGCTCAGTGCAAACCGAGACATGATTTGCCTGAATACGCACTTTGAGTTTCTTTGCCGTTTCAGCCAGGTAGCCACTTACCCACAAATAGTTTCCATCATCCATCACGAGTCGAGTCATGGGGTAGTCGGGATGTCTGTCGGCGACCTTTGCACTGAGGAGTGAGCTGAGTTCCTGCAATGGCACCCAAGGCCGCATTTGCTCGCTATTCCACACTTCACTTAAGGCCCCTTGGGCGATCAATTTCCCCTGATGCAGCACCAGCATATAATCCGCCAGTTGTAAGATCTCATCTAGGCTGTGGCTCACATACACTATCGGCAGTTTTAGTTCCTGCGATAAGGTTTGTAGGTATGGCAGTAACTCGCGTTTACGGGGTAAATCGAGTGATGCCAGCGGCTCATCCATCAGCAGCATGTCAGGTGATGTCAGCAGGGCACGGCCAATGGCAACCCGTTGTTTTTCACCGCCCGATAGCGTGCTGGGATAACGACTGAGCAGTTTTTCAATCCCTAGTAGTTGCACAATTCTATCGAACAAGACTGGGTTAGCTTTACGCACACCATAGTTGAGATTGCCCTTCACGCTATAGTGCGGGAACAGTCGTGCTTCTTGAAATACATAGCCAATTTGGCGCTTCTCTGGGGGAAGGTTCACTTTGCCTTGTTGATAAAGCAGTTTGTCGCCGAGGCGGATTTCACCGCTATCTGGGGTCGAAAGCCCGCCAAGTAGGTTCACTAGTGAGGTCTTACCCGCACCCGAGCGGCCAAAAACGGCTGTCACGCCCTGCAATGGCAATTGGGTATCGACTTTCAGTTGCAGTTGTCCGAGCCGTTTTTCAATATTGATCCTTAACATACGCTTGCTGTCCTCTGCAGGGCTTTTTTACTCAGCCATTGGGAGGCGAGTAAAGATGCTAGTGCGATCACTATTGAGATAATGCACAGACGCATGGCCTGATATTCTGCCCCTGGGGTTTCAATAAAAGAGTACATGGCGAGCGGAATAGTACGAGTTTCACCGGGAATATTAGAAACGAAGGTAATGGTCGAGCCAAATTCCCCTAGGCTGCGGGCAAAGGCGATAATCATCCCCGACACTATCCCTGGTGAGGTGAGCGGCAGTGTGATGGTGAGAAATACCCGCCATCGACTGCTACCTAAAGTGCGTGCGGCTTGTTCGAGTCGAATATCAACGGTTTCAAAGGATTGGCGTATGGCTCTGACCATCAGCGGGAATGACACTATCGCCGCCGCGAGGGCCGCACCGCGCCAACTAAAGCTAAAACTGATGCCAAACCAATTAAATAACCACTGGCCGATAAAACCTTGGCGGCCCATGCTGATCAGCAAGAGGTAACCCACTACCACAGGCGGTAACACCAGTGGTAGATGGAGCACACTGTCAAATATAGCCTTGCCAGGAAACTCGACCCTTGCCAGCAACCAAGCGCATAAAATACCCAAGGGTAAACTGGCGATAACGGCAACGGATGACACCTTTAAGCTGAGCAGCAGTGCGGCAATTTCATAGTCGCTCAAAAGAGAGCCACTTAGCAGAGAGCCGCTTAACAAAGAACCACTCAGCACCCTAATTCACTCCAAAGCCATATTTCTCAAACACATTTTTTGCGCTTGGGCCCTGCAGATATTCATTGAACGCTTTGGCGCTTGCGGTCGATTCTTGTTTGACTAAGGCGACAGGGTATTCAATTGGGCTGTAACTCGTTTCTGGGAAGGTGCCAACGATTTTGATCTTTTGGGCGACTTTCGCATCGGTTGAATACACTATGCCAAGCGGCGCTTCACCCTGTTCAACCAAAGCGAGGGCGGCACGGACATTGTTAGCACGGGCGAGTAAGGGCTCAGCGGCTTGCCATAGCTTGAGGTTTTCGAGGGCTTGCTTGGCATATTGTCCAGCAGGCACATGATCTGGATCGCCAACAGCCATACGACTGCCTTTTAATGCGGCTTTAATATCCCAATCGACATTGAGCACGACTTCTGTGATAGGACTATTTTTCTCGGCAATCAAGACTAAGGTATTTTTTAACAAGGTTTTACGGCTGTTAACATCGACCGCTTTAGCATCGACCAGATAATCCATCCACTTTTGATTCGCCGAGACAAACAGATCGGCGGGCGCACCATTGGCGACTTGTTTTGCCAGTGTTGAGGAAGAGGCGAAGGAGAATATCACCTTAGTATTGTGTTCTTTTTCATATTGCTGGCCGATTTCGTTAAGTGCATTGGTGAGCGATGCCGCTGCAAAAACAGTCACTTGCTCATTGTCTGCCGCAAAAATAGGGCTAGATGTCAGTACGATTGTGAATAATGAAGCCGTGGTAAAACGCAGTAATTGCTTAAGGTGAATGGATTTCATTGTGTTCCTCCGTGATAAAAAGTGATCGATATATACCAATCTATATATCGATAATTCAAGCCCTAAGCAATCAATTAGTGATCTGTGTGCGGTTTCTTGCTGATTAATGGCATTCATCCGCTGAAATATCTAGGTAATCTTATTGGTATCCTCAAGACGATGAAGGACAATAGGACTCAAGTCAGACTTGGGTGCGGGATAAACGATGGATTTACATGCATTACTTACGCTTTCCCTCGGGGATAAGCCCTTCGCCAATCCTAGGCGGATAGGCCTGCTTGAGCAGGTTGCCAACACAGGCTCGATCAGCCAAGGCGCCAAGCTTGCGGGGATCAGTTATAAAGCGGCGTGGGACGCGATCAATGAGATGAACACCGCCATGCCCGAACCCGTAGTGTGTAGCGAAAAGGGCGGCAAAGGCGGTGGCGGCGCTAAACTCACCGAATTTGGCGAACGGTTGCTTAAGGTGTATTCCATCACCTCCCAAGTACAAGAAATGGCTTTGGCTGCCTTGCTCGATGAGTCCGTCGATATGCACAGTTTATTGGATGTGATGGCGCATTTCTCCCTCAACACCAGCGCCCGCAATCAGTTAACGGGTCGTATCAATAGCATTGATTCATTTGGATTAAATGACAAAATCAGCGTGACCTTAGCGGGCGGACAACAGATTCAGATTTCAGTGACCCATTCGAGCCGCGAACGCTTGCAGTTAGCCCTGGATAAATCTGTGTTGTTACTGTTTAAAGCCCCCGCTGTATTGGCGACGACTCATGTCTGTGAAGTGGATGGGCAAAATTGCTTAAGCGGTTGTTTGCTGAGCGTGACTGAACTTGGCGATAAGGCCGAATTAGCCATAGCTATTGATGGCAAAGACATCATCTATTCGGTGATGCCACTCACCCAAATACAGAGTTTGGCTGTCGGCGAATCATGTTTCGCCTGTTTTGATGCCACGCAGGTGATCCTCGCCAGCATGAATTAGTCGAATTGAGTGATTGATTCGATTAATCATTGGGTTATTCACTGAGAATGGCCAGTACTTGGCGTGAATGTTTCGTAGCGGGTTGGTCGTTTTTGTATTTAAATCGACATCAAAGTCATAAGGCTTCACCCCACGACGTTGATTTTTCTTGAAAAAGAATCAAATGAAGTCTGTATCTAGATTCGTTTGAATGGCTGAACTACCACAAGTGGCACAGTCATAGAATGTAGACACCAACAATTTACCACCTAACGATTTGGTATCGTACTAAATCGGCATTGAGCCTAAGCACCACTCAATCGTGCTTTCCTTGTCAATTTCTACACAGATATTTGCAAATCTTTACCTGTTAACGACACTTCCTTCGTCTACTGTCTTTGGCTAACTCTATATACTGTTGGAACAATTTCAGTTCCTTAGCAAGATGAATGCTTGCTGTCTTTAGCATTGATGGACACGACAATACCGATGAAAAAATCCTCAAAGCGTAAATTGCTGCTCGCGTTAAGCGGCTTAATCCTCCTGAGTGGCGGTGCTTATTTTATGTGGCATAAGCCTGAAATGGCACCTACCTATGTAACTGAAGCGGTGCGCCGTGGCGATATCGAAAACTCAGTACTTGCCAATGGCATGTTGCAGGCATCCAAACTGGTGAGTGTAGGTGCGCAGGTATCGGGGCAAATCTTAAGTTTGCCGCTGGCACTGGGTGATGAAGTAAAGAAAGGCGATTTGATTGCTCAGATTGATAGCCTAGCGCAGCAGAATAATTTGAAGGATGCCCTCGCATCACTCAAGAGTATCAATGCTCAGTTCCGTGCTAAACAGGCGCAGATCCGCCAAGCCAAGTTGGAATTTAGCCGCCAGCAGCAAATGCTTGCCGATAAGGCCAGTTCCCGCGCCGATTATGAAGTGGCCGATGCTAATCTAACGGTTTATCAAGCCGAGCTTGAGCAATTAGAAGCGCAAAAACAACAGGCTGAGATTAACGTCGACAGTGCCAGAATCGATTTAGGTTATACCAAAATTACCGCGCCGATGGATGGCACTGTGGTGTATTCCGCGGTGGAAGTGGGGCAAACCGTTAACGCCAATCAAACGACACCGACCATAGTTGAAATGGCGCAGCTGGATACCATGACAGTTAAAGCGCAGATTTCTGAAGCGGATGTTGTCAATGTCCATCCGGGTCAAGCCGTGTATTTCACGGTTCTTGGAAAACCGAATCATCCCTACCGTGGCGTTTTGAGGGCGATTGAGCCTGGGCCGATTTCGATGGATGGCGACGATAGCAATATGAGCTCTAGCGACTCAGACGCCATTTATTACCATGGTCTGTTTGATGTAGAAAACCCTGACCGCACCTTGCGTATCGGCATGACGGCGCAGGTGTCTATAGTGTTAGCTAAGGCCGATGATGCGCTATTAGTGCCTGCGCAGATATTGCGTATAAAGCCGAGGGAGAAATCCGCGGTGCCAGAGGCTAAGTCTGTCGAGCGTAAAGCCCGCAGCGGCCCGCAATATCAAGTGCCCGTGTTAGTTGATAACCAAGTGCAATATGTGGATGTCACTGTGGGGATTAACAACAAAATCAATGCTGAAATCACCGCGGGTTTGAAGGAAGGCGATCAGGTTGTGCTTGGCATGCCGTCTTCCGATGATGGCAGCAGTAAATTACGTCGCCCACCTAGCGTGAGGTTTTAACAGTGACAACGGCATTACTTGAAATTTCAGGTTGTTATCGCACTTTTCAGGCGGGTGAGCAGCAACTCACTGTGCTGAAAGATGTGAACTTGTCGATTGGCCGTGGCGAGATGGTGGCGATAGTAGGTGCTTCTGGCTCGGGTAAATCGACCCTAATGAACATTCTTGGTTGTTTAGATAAGCCGTCAAAGGGCGCGTATTTTATTAACGGCCAAGATACCTCGACTATGGACGTTGATGAGTTAGCGCAACTGCGCCGCGAGCACTTTGGTTTTATCTTTCAGCGTTATCATTTACTGGGTGATTTGACCGCTATAGGCAACGTCGAAGTACCTGCTGTGTATGCGGGTAAAGAACGCACGGTTCGTAAAGACAGGGCCGAGCATTTGTTAACGCGTTTAGGCCTTGGCGACAGGCTTGACCATAAACCCAATCAGCTCAGTGGCGGACAACAGCAGCGGGTCAGTGTGGCACGCGCTTTGATGAATGGCGGCGATGTGATCCTTGCCGATGAGCCGACGGGTGCGCTGGATAGTCACAGCGGCGAAGAAATGATGCAGTTGTTGCAGGAGCTGCACAGCGATGGTCATACCATCATTATCGTGACCCACGATATGCACGTGGCCCAATATGCCGACCGCATTATCGAAATCAAAGACGGCGTGATCATCAGCGATGAGCGCAGTCAGGATAAACAAACGGCTAAGCCACAAAGCTCGACGTCACAAACTTCGACGTCGCAAAGCTCAACGTTACAAAATATGGCGTCACAAAAGCCGAGCGGTGCAGTGGCAGCAAAAGACAGCTCGCGTGCGCGGGTGGCTTCGTGGGACAGATATGTCGAAGCGCTTAAAATGGCGCTGGTGGCGATGTCGACCCACAGGTTACGTACCTTCTTGACTATGCTCGGGATTATTATCGGTATCGCCTCTGTGGTTTCTGTGGTGGCCTTAGGTGAAGGCTCGCAGCAGGCCATCCTCAAAAGTATCAGTTCGATGGGGACTAACACGATTGATATTCGCCCCGGTTCTGGTTTTGGCGATAGACGCTCGGCGCGGGTGCGCACCTTAACCGCTACGGACGCCAATGCCCTTAAAAATCTGCCCTATGTTGATAGCGTGACGCCAAGCATTGGCTCTACTGCAACGGTTCGTTTTGGTAATAAAGCGGTATCGGCATCGGTGAATGGTGTGGGGCCTGAGTTTTTCCGTGTAAGAGGGTACGAGTTAGCGCAGGGCCAATTTTGGGATGATGCCAGTGTCGCATCGCTCGCCCAAGATGCAGTGATTGATGACAATACCCGTAAGGAGCTTTTCCCTAACAGTGCAGCCGACAATAACTCGGCGATAGGGCAAGTGATTTTCCTTGGAGATTTACCCGTACGTATCATAGGTGTGACTCAACCCAAAGAAAGTGCTTTTGGTAACAGCGATGCGCTTAATGTGTGGGTGCCTTACACCACAGTTTCTGGCCGTATGGTGGGTAAAAACTATTTGGATGGTATTACCGTTCGACTCGATGAAACTGTGCCGAGTAACGCGGCGGAGCAGGGCATTATCGCGCTGCTTAAAATGCGCCACGGCACGCAAGATTTCTTCACCATCAATACCGATACCATTAGGCAGAACATCGAAAAAACCACAGCAACCATGACCTTACTGATCTCGGCTATCGCGGTGATTTCCCTTGTCGTTGGCGGAATTGGGGTGATGAACATTATGTTAGTGTCTGTGACTGAGCGGACCCGTGAAATCGGTGTTCGTATGGCGGTGGGTGCGCGCCAGAGTGATATTTTGCGCCAGTTCCTTATCGAAGCCATTTTAGTGTGTTTGTGCGGTGGCACCTTAGGCATCGCCTTGTCCTACTTGATTGGCGTGGTGTTTGCTCAAACGGGAGGCAGTTTCCAAATGATTTATTCCACCACCTCCATCGTTGCCGCCTTTGCCTGTTCGACCTTAATTGGTGTGCTATTTGGTTTCTTACCCGCCCGCAATGCGGCGCAGTTAGATCCCGTTGATGCACTAGCCAGAGAGTAATAACACCATGAATACTAAAATATTTAATCAACCATTTTCGCCTCGTAGCAGTACTATTGCTGTTTGCACGGCTTTGGGATCAGCTCTGTGCATAGCACTACTGAGTGGTTGTGGCAGTGTTATGCGTTCAGACTTTGAACCGCCTGCATTGGCTATTCCCGAACAGTGGCAAAACACCACAGTGAACGAGCAAGTGAGAGTTGATCCTTGGTGGCAGCAGTTTCATCAGCCCGAGCTCGATAAGCTGGTCAGCCAAGTATTGAGCACTAACAATGACTTAACCATAGCGACCTTAACGCTGCGTAAGGCACGCTTGCAGGCAGGACTCACGCGGGATGATCTATACCCACAGTTATCGGCAAACCTTGACGCTTCCCGTAATCAGCCACTTGAGGGTGGCGATGCGACTCAGAGTTATCAAGCAAAATTGTCCGTGAGTTATGAGGTGGACTTGTGGGGCAAAGTGTCGGCCAATATCGACCAAGCTCAATGGGCGGCGCTGGCGAGCGCCGAAGATAGGGAAAGTACCACCCAAAGCCTAGTGGCGACCACCGCATCCTTGTATTGGCAGATAGGTTATTTAAATCAACGGATTGATTTAAGCCAAAAGAGTATCGAGTACAGTCAGCAAACGCTGGCATTAACCCAAAGGCAGTATGATTCTGGGGCCGTGACGCAAGTGAATGTGCTTGAAGCTCAGCGCAGTATGGCGGGACAAGAGGCCGCCCATAGCCAGCTTATTCAGCAATTAACTGTGGCTAAAAACGCCCTCGCGATATTACTCAATCAAGCGCCAGCCGCTGATCCAGTGCAGAGTTTAGCTTCAGGGGGAACTTGGGTTGAGATTAAGCAACTCCCCGACGTAGCAGTGCCGGACGTTAGCGTGGGTGTACCCGCAGATTTATTAGTGAGACGGCCAGATGTGAAGGCCTCCTTGTATCAACTGCGCTCCGCCTTGGCGAGTAAAGATGCGACCTATGCGAGTTATTTCCCAAGCCTGAGTTTAACCGGCGGTGTTGGGGAGTCGACCTCTGAGTTAAAAGAGTTGTTACGCAATCCCGTTGGCAGTTTAGGCGCAGGGCTAGTCTTGCCCTTTTTGCAGTGGAATCAAATGCAAATTAATAATGACATTGCCGATATCGATTATCAAACCGCAGTGGTGAATTATCGCAAGACGCTTTATTCCGCCTTTGAGGATGTCGATAACGCGATTTCGGCTAAGCAGCAATATCGTTATCAAGGGGAGAAGTTGGCACAGCAATTTAGCGCAGCGGCGGCCGTTGAAGCCATTTATGAGAGCCAGTACCGCAATGGCGCTATCGGTATTCAGAATTGGATTGATGCCCAAGAGAATCGTCGCAGCGCCGAGGCGGCTTTACTCGAGAATCGCTATAACCAACTCACCGCCCAAGCGACGCTTTATCAAGCCCTTGGTGGCAGCGATATCGCCCCTCCTTTGGCAAAGGAATAGCGCATTTTTGTAAAAGCATCACAGCGCGACAGAAAAATAAAAAACCGCTATTAATAGCGGTTTTTTATATTGCTCAGGGTGAGTGTTTGAATCTGTGCTTAGCCGTTAAGCGGATTAGCTGCGTAATATTTGCAGCGGCAAGCTGAGCATATCATCGCCCGTTTCCGCTAAGTGCCAGATGATGCCGACTAAGGCACCAACCGTGAGCAAGTACCAAATAACCGAGAAGATTTGCCCGTATCTGTCTAATGGCAGCAGGTGGCTTTGATGGCGAGTGCGCCACTCGAAGATGATTTCTAAGCTACCGATCAACAGCAAGAAGCCCAATAGCGCTAAGCCTAAGGTGTAGCTGATATACACACCAAAAGCGGCACCAGCGGCGCAGGCGACCAAGCCCATAATGCTGTTCATCGAAAAGCTGATGCTCTTTAAAATATGGCCGCCATCGAGTGGCAGAATAGGCAATAAATTAAATAGGTTAAGCAGCGCATTAAAGGCGGCAAGGCCAGCAAAAAACACATTGCCCGTTGCGTGGTAAGCAATCAAGGAAGCGATGGACATCAAGAGCCCAAAGGTCGGTCCCATGATAGAAATCACCACATCTTGCCAACGCGTATTAATTTTCTCATCGGAGAGCGCGAGTCCGCCCATAAAGGGAATAAGGTAAATCCCTTTGGTCTTCATCCCAAAATATTTCATTGCGCGAATATGGCCATATTCGTGAAATACCAAACAGGCGATAAGTGCGAGGGCGAATTGGAAGGAAAATAGCCAAGAATAAGCGGCAACACTGGCGCCCGCTAACACTACCTTTATGACTTTAGCGCTCTTTAACAGCTTAAAGCCGAGGGAGGCGAGTCCTATCATGCTGATTTTTTGCTGCTTAACGATGGGCGTTTCTGGTGTTTGGCGTTCGATATCTTTCTCTGTCCGTCGCCCTTGGTCGATAATTTTGTCATCCATCAGCAAGCAGTAATCGAGGCGGAAAGGCTGCCAAACGAGATCGGTTTCGAGGCGAACTTGGATTTTAGCTTCTGTCATGGCGATGGCTTGCTCACCACTTTCTGTCACCAATGGGCTGCTGTGGTGGGTGAGCTCAAAGACATGGACTTTAAGGCCGCCATTATCGACGGAAGCTTCTTTTTGTGAGACTAAGGTGTTGTCCCAGTAGAGTTGTTGCCAGCCCGCGAGCGAGCCTTCTAAGCGCAGTTGTTTGCCTAAGCAGTCAATCTTAAGTAGTTCCAATTTCGGTTCCATCTGTTTGTATATTTAGTGCCAACTTAAACGTCATCCCTTGAGTCGACGCAGAAAACGGTTATTTGGGAGTGCATCTTAAGCGCTTTACCGTCTGGCTTAGCGCTGTTACACCGTGGCAAATTATGCCTGTGAATTGATTATGAGGATATTAGCTTTTAAGGTCATATTGTTTTTTATTGATTAACTGAGTTATTGATAGCCATTTATTATGGCTTATCATGTGCTTGCTGTTTATTCATCGAGGGTACGAACAATTTCAATGCCTTGGGCAATTGTCGTGAAAGCCAGTTTAGCGACACAACATTGTCCTAGTGCTTGGGCATGATTTTGAACCCATTTGATAAATTCATTGAGTGGCAAATCCTGTTTTTGGCGCAGTAATCGAGGTAATTCGCCAACAGGATCTTCATGGATTTTTTGTGGACAGGCACTGATAAGGTACCGCTGCCCTTTGGAGTCTAATAATTGATCGGTTTCGATGAAGTGATGCTGATAGAGACAGGCCAGTTCGAGCCAATCTCTTTGATGTTCTAGGTAAAGTAATTCGTCATTTTGAGTCAGTTTTACAATCGCTGGCCATTCAATACTCGACATCTTAACGCTAGTCATTTCAGATCCTTAGGAAGTTTAAAATGGGCTCTGAGGTATTCTCTGAGATCAATCGGCGGCAGTAGACAAGGATTAGGATTTAGCAAGAAGGTGACTTGGCATACTGCTGCGTGCGTTTATCTGTGAGCAGTATGCCACGCTTGGAGAAGATAGATAGAGGCCAGAACGAGTTCAGAGGTTTGGCTACCGAGCGAAAGCCGCCTCAGCACTGGCGTTAAGAACCCTAGTGAACCTTATGTGCTCGGTGCAGCTTTGGCCTTGGCGTTATAGTCAAAGTTAATCTCTTGATTAACATTGGCAATACAACAAGTGCCGTGTTCACGTGCCGTACGGTGATTTGCTGGACCTATATGCAGCTCAACGTTAAGGAATACGTGTTTAAGCACTTCGATACGGTATTTTTCGTAGTAGCCTTCGACTTCTTGTTTAAAGGTATCGAATTCAAGCTCTTCACGGGTACGTTCGTCCATGATGCGATTTTTTTCATCAAGCATCATCTTGATTTGCTCAATCATAACCGCGTCAGCTTGCCATTCTGACTTGGGGGGCAGTTTATTGAGGCGAGCCTCGATATCTAAACTGGCGACGACCATAGCTTTAACGCTCTCATCGAGTAACTTGAGATCTTGCTTGAGTTCAGCCTGTCCCATTGCGCAGTAAACGTCAGTTTTAGTCCCTGCCGTTGCACCTATGACAACCGCCGTGATGCCTTTTTCAGCGTGTGCTACTCCGCCAACCAGATCGCCACGACGACCGCTAGGATCGCTGACCGTTAAACTGCCGGCGGTTTTGGTATTACTGTGCAGCAACTGTTTAGTGACTAAGATATTTCCTTTGGCAACTAATTGAGAATATTGCACAAATTGGGCGCTGATCTGCCCTTGAGAATAGATATTGGTAGAGTATTCATTGGCTTTAATCTGGCGGCCAATGATGCCTTTACTCACAGTGACATCGCCTTCCGCTTCAAGGGTGGCGGAGTCTACAAACCCCATCACGGTAATATCGCCTGAGCTTTTAACTATCATGCCCTCGTGGACATCACCTGTGATTAAAATACTGCCCTTGAAGGTGACATGGCCTGTGCTGATGTCGACATCTTTAAGTTGCAGTACATCATCGACATTCATACCTGTACGGGTTTCGACGGGTTGCCCCGGCACTGTGGCGATCAGCTTATTGGGATCTTTGGGATGAAAAGCTGTGCCTGTACCCGCTTGAAGCACGGCATCCTTACCTGGTTTTTGTTTAAGGACTTCGCCCTTGATGTTGTAGCCCGGAGTGCCTTCGGTGGCTAAATGTTTAACCATCAAGAGATCATTGGCTTTAACAACGATCATTGCGCCTAAATTGCGCATATCGACACTGCCATCTTCGCGCTCTTGTGGCTGAAGCAAGCGCTCCCGTGCAAGGAATACTTTGCGTTCTAATACCGCATTGAGTCCATTTACAGGGGCTTTGCCTTGGGCTATTTCACTTTGGCAGATTTCCCCTGGCTTGAGTGTGCTGAGTTGCTTTAGTAGAGCTTGAATTTTGAGTTTGCTTAGCCCCATGCAGACGTTGTTTTTTTTGAGGTGAGTGAGGATTTCTGGCAAATCTATCTGTTTACCACCCCATGCTGCGGTAAGTTTAAGACTGGCTTGCATTTTATCGGGACTAATCTCGATAGCTATGCTGCCATCGCGACGTTCGGCCAAAGTAGTATAGAGCTCAAATTTTCCATCGTCTTGATTACAAAGAGAGTTGATTTTAGCGACGGTTTTAGTAATGGCTGGTTCTAGCGGAAACAGGGCGGCGAATTCAGGTAAAGACAACAGGCGCATTATGTCTTCATGGGTGACTGGACCATGGACATTAGGGATCAGGCGCAATTCAGCTTTTGTCTTATCGCTGTTTAGCTCTATGAGTTCAGGGTCCAGCATAGGGGTATTCCTAGTAATTGCGTTTTATTCTTGTTAAGAAGCTGTTTTGAGTATAACAGTAGAAACTTAGGGTAAAGAAGCCTTTTTGGCTGCAAAATCAGCAAATGTTGTCATTTTGTTGTTAATGGTCTATGAGTGAATTTTAAAATAGTTTTTTATAAAAAATTGAGTCTTATAATCAGTGTTATCTCTGGTTTTATAACAAAAATTACTGAATAAACCACAACTTATATTGATTTTAGGTTTAACCATTATTTTGATGTTTTAAATCGAATCCCTATGTTAGGAACGGCTGTTGAGTGACTATAAGTGGGGGATTGTCAGAATTGCGGGCATGCGGCAGATCACAATATTGAATTTTGTAACAAAATGAAAGGGAGGTTTTATCTGAAAACAAACAGGGATTGGGATAAGAGTGAGTGGCTGGGTTGCCAATAACGCGCTTCAGCGAAAGCATCTGCGCGTTATTAATCAAACATCTATTTGTGCTGGAAGTAATACAACTTGTACTTGTTGTTATCGGCAACCACTTTCAATTGGCCAAATTCGGCGGCGATAATATCGGAATAGGGCAGGTGGCGATTGGCGACTATTTGCCAAATACCATTATGTTGTAATTGCTTAGCACTATCGGTGACAAAGTTCTGCGCTATGCTGGTGGTGCTGGCGAGGCCATCATGAAACGGCGGATTAGAGATAATGCCGTTAAATTTTCCTGTGGTTTGCGCGAGCCCATCGGATGGATACACTTTGGCTGTCATGCCATTGGCCGCCAGGGTGAGTTCACAAGAAGCTAACGCCATGGCATTAATATCAACACATTCTAGGGATAGGCTCGGTTGTGCTTTTAGTAGAGCGGCGGTGATCACGCCTGCGCCGCAACCAAAATCGAGCACTCGACCCGAGAGTGTTGGTAGGTGTGACAATAATAATTCAGTGCCGAGATCTAACCGTTTTTCGCTAAATACCCCGACTAAATTACAGATACTGATCTCGCCTTGCGGCGTTGTGAGTTGATACTGACTGACCCAGTCGCTAAGTTTCATTGCCGGGGCGCTGCCCTCTAAATGGCTACCAAACAGCAGGCAGTGGCGGGCGTTATCGAGCTTCATCCCCGTCGTAAAATACTCAGGCAAGAGTTTAACTAAAGACTTAATCCCGCCTTTGTTTTCCCCAACCACTAACAGTTGGCCGTTAGGCACAAGATTGCTGGCGGCGAGGTTAAACAGATAAGGTGCGAGGGGTTTAGCCTTGGGGAAATAAACGATAACAGTATCGTACTTTTCTGGTTTAATTGGGTCTTGATGTGGCAGTTCGTGGCCGAAGTAGCAACGCAGTTTTGAATTCGCGTGCGGCGCTAAGTGTAAATAATGGTGATAATCCAAGGCGAGGGCATCGACCGAGGCCGCGACATCGAGCAGGGCTTTTGGCAGTAGATCGGCTTCATGATTGAGCACTAACACCTTATGTTGGCTTAGGCTGTCTTGATTACGAATAATGACTTGCGATGGATTAGTTAACACAGTTACTGGCACCGATAGACTTAAGTGCGGGCATTATACCTGTTATTTATGCCCGAGCCAGTTTGCATCTAATCACTGCGCTAAGACCTAATAAAATCCCTAATAAAAAGACCCAATAAAAAAGGCAACTGCATTATGCGGTTGCCTTATGTGATTGTCTTTAATGAACGGAATCGACTAACGCTTAGCTTTTAGGTTTCTTCGGTTTTGGCAATAAGCTGAAAATCTTATTGGCGATATCAGTATTGTCTTGATGGCCGTTAAACAGCTCAGATGCGGGACCTGCGGCAAACACTTGTACGTCTGTGCCTGTATGACCGTCGGTTGTCCAACCTGTATCAGTTCGCTTATCAATAACATGGCGAATTGCAACCGCGATGGTTTCTAATCCCTGCATTCTGGCGACCGTTAATTTTGCGATTTCTTCTTCGTTGAGCTCAAAACCTAAACCGCGGGCAAGATCGGCCTGCCATTGTTCACCGCTGATGGCGGCTAAGGCTAATGTGTCGGTACTGGCTGAAACGTTGCGTAGGATTTCAGGGTTCCAGTTGTACTTTCCATCGACGCCAATCGATAGGCCGCCGGTGTTATGGTCGGCGGTGATCACCATCAGGGTATCAGGATGTTCACGCACGAATTGCTCAACCACTTCAATGGCATTGGAGAATTCATCCATCTCACCCATAGCAGTGGCGATGTCGTTATTGTGGCCCGCCCAGTCGATGAGACTTCCTTCGACTAACAACACAAAACCTTGGTCATTCTGCGACAGTAAATTGAGTGCTTTTTGGGTTAAAGTGCTGAGTTTTTTCGCATCTTTTTCATCAATCGCCCAAGGTAATTGGACTTCGGCAAACAAGCCTAGCACTTTAGGTTGGGTGATGCTGGCGAGATCTTCAAAACGAGTAATATGTTGATACCCCTTGGCTTTAAATTGCGCTAATAGTTCAGGGGTAAAGTATTTTTGACCACCGCCTAAGAATACATCGGCGTTGGTTTCTAGATAGCTGAGTGCTAAGGCGTCGTAGTTTTTACGGCTCTCATTGTGGGCTAAAAAGGCTGCAGGCGTGGCGTGGTTTATCTGGGATGTAACAGCCACACCTGTGCTGAGGCCAAGGGATTTGGCTTTTTCGAGTATGGTCGGCAGCGGTTGCTTTTGGGTATCGACCGAGATCGCCCCATTGTAAGATTTAACGCCAGTGGCGAGCGCTGTTGCTGCCGCCGCTGAGTCGGTAACATAACCACTGACACTGGCGGGATAAGTGCTCGCCATACCTACAAGTAAACGGTCGAATACGGTTTGTTCGACTTCCTCTGTGTCAGGATTATCTTTGTAGTAACGGTAAGCGCTAGTGTAAGACGGTCCCATACCATCACCTATCATGATGACAATGTTTTTGGGACGCGACGGTGCTTTCGTTGGACCTGTTTCTATGTTGGCCCAAGTCGGAGTCGATAGTAATAAACCTATGCCGAGTAACAAGAATGGCGCTTTGGTGAAACTCATATCACATCCCTAGAAAGTGGCTAGGCGCTTGTGATGTCAAAGCGCCTTAAATCAACAAACTCGTTGGTAAATTTTTATGCTTTGGTGTTAAGGCGTGCTTCAATAGCATCCATTAACATGCCTGTGATGTCGACATCAAATGCTGCTTGGATCTCACGGATACAAGTTGGACTGGTTACGTTGATCTCAGTCAGCTTGTCACCAATGACATCGAGGCCGACAAAAATCAGTCCACGTTTTTTAAGTTCTGGACCAATGGCGCGGGCAATTGCCCAATCGCTGTCGGATAAAGGTTGAGCCACACCGCTTCCGCCTGCCGCTAAATTACCACGGGTTTCGCCTTTCATTGGGATACGCGCCAAGGCGTAGGGCACAGGCTCACCATCGACCACTAAAATGCGTTTATCGCCTTTGGTTATCTCAGGGATAAAGGCTTGCGCCATGGCATATTGTTGGCCATAGCTGGTCAAGGTTTCTATGATGACCCCAAGGTTTGGGTCGTCCTGCTTCACGCGGAAAATCGAGGTGCCGCCCATACCATCAAGTGGCTTAAGAATAATATCGCCCTTCGCTTGGTGGAAAGCGCGGATACGTTTGGCATCACGGGTTACGATCGTTTCTGGCGTGAATTCGCTAAACCATGCGGTAAATAGTTTCTCGTTAGCATCACGTAAGCTTTGTGGCTTGTTAACGATCAACACGCCTTGTTCTTCGGCGCGTTCAAGCATGTAAGTTGCGTAGATAAACTCAGTATCGAATGGCGGGTCCTTACGCATTAAGATCACGTCGAGTTCGCTCATCGGCGTGTCTGTAGCTTCGCCGAGTTCAAACCATTTGCTCGCATCATTGAAAACAGTTAACGGACGCATATTGGCCATAGCCACACCGTTGACCATGGCAAGATCGGCCATTTCCATATAAAACAGCTGATAACCTCTTTCCTGCGCGGCCATTAACATGGCAAAACTGGAGTCTTTCTTAATGTTGATCTCACTGATGGGGTCCATCACTATGCCGAGTTTTATCATTAATCTGTTCCTTATTTGTCGCCGTTTGCAGGCAAAAAAGCATTTATTGGATAATGGGGTGCCATACCACCGCTGTGTGCGGTTGTGGACGGTCTAGCCTAAATCACCAAATCTGAGTTGCAGTGCCGTAATGGCGGTGAGCGAGGCGGTTTCGGTGCGTAGCACTCTGGGGCCAAGCAACACATCGGTAAACTGATAGGTTTCTGTCATGGCGATTTCTTCCGCCGACAAACCGCCTTCTGGGCCAATTAATAGTCGCACGCGGGTATGCGCCAAATCTAAGCCATTGATGCCGTGTGCGGCACGTGGATGCAAATTGAGTTTCAGCGCTGAGGTCGGCTCACTGCACCAATCGTGTAAGCCCATCGCTGGGCGAACCACGGGCACTTGGCTGCGTCCCGATTGCTCACAGGCGCTCACGACGATCTTTTGCCATTGCTGAATTTTTTTCTCTAGGCGTTCGCCGTTGAGTTTCACGCCGCAGCGATCGGAAAACAGCGGCGTAATCGTATTCACGCCAAGCTCGACCGATTTTTGAATGGTGAACTCCATTCTATCGCCACGGGAAATCACTTGGCCTAAGTGTAAGTTGAGTGGCGACTCAGATAAATTGGCCTCACAGGAGAGCAGCTTTACTGTGACATGCTTCTTACCTGCATCGACAATTTCAGCAAGATAATCATTGCCATCGCCATTAAATAGACTGATATGTTCGCCGTTGCCCATGCGTAGCACCTTGCCGATATGGGCCGCGCCATCTTCGTCTAAGTTCAACTGTTGATTGATGGCTAATGGCTGAGGTTGATAAATTCTTGGGACTCTCATTGTCGACCTTATTCGGCTAATTGTTGACGCTGTGGTGGCGCATTACAGGCATTCTGCACAAAGGGGTTATGGTTACCTTGGGTTTGCGCTATGGCGTTATCACGTTTGCACTCAATAGTATCAACTGGATAGGTTTTATCCCATGCCTTAAATAATTTTAATTGGCTTGAGGCGATTTTAAGACCATAGGTCTGCTGCATATAGAGGTAGGTTCTGGCTATCTTACCGCGGGTATTCGCGGGAGGTTGTGCTTGACGATTCTTAAAGTCGACTACCATAGCACATTGGCCATATTGGTCGGCCTTACCGTTCCATTGGCTAAATCGGAAGTTGCTGCGATCGCCATTGACCTCACCAATTGCGGGTACCAAATTATGCATGTCCGATTCCATCTTATTAAATTCATTACTGTTATCGGCACAGTTTTTACGGCCGCCCTTTTGCCAGCATTGGAGTTGATGGCCAAATTCCCAGGCGGGGACTATGTGTTCCCACTCGATACGGTTGGCGCGGGTTTCCTGTTTACGGACTTGATAACCACAGCTGGCGAGATCGGGTTTCCACGATTTGCCTTTGATCTGAATTTCACAGCCACAGTAAAAGCTGACTGCGGGCAGAGTACCTTGGCGACTGCCTGCGTAGAGCGCCTGTGACTTGGTTTTCGCTTGGCTGAAACTGCTGGGATGTGACACTGAGGCACTTGCGGGCACAGATAAGGTCGCCGCCCAAGTGATTAGGCACAACAAAAGTCGCCGTGAATTAACGGTTAAAGAAGCTATGTTCAAAATTTATCCCAAAATAACAAACACTACGCGAGCCTTTGGCTCGTCTTTTATGGCGTGATGGTAAGGGAAATATCGCTGTTTATGCAAATTGAGTCGCACTTAGGTGGGAGTTTTGTTTGCTGAAAGTCGCTAGATCGCAGTTAAATGGGTCTTACAGCGTTTACAAATATAACGACTTTCACCACGCAACACCTTGTTATGGCGGCGAATACTCAGTCGAATCGGTCCACAGGCGCAGCGATACTCAACATCGCGACTCGTAACTGAAGTGGTATTAAAGCTATGTGTGGTACTCGGATTGACCTTAAATACCGTTAACATCAAAGATTGCCATTCTTTACCGTGGGGCTTGGTTTTGCCAAAAAGCTGAAAACACAGCAAATGACAAATTTCGTGGGGGACAACCTCTGTCAGAAATGCCTCGCTGTTTTCGCGTAGCAATACAGGATTGAATCGCAAGCGATTCTGTTGCAGATGAGCTGTACCCGCACTCTTACCCCTTAAACTAAATTGAGTGACTGGGCGTGGAAAAGTGCGCTTAAGCGATATCTCGGCCTCTTGATAACAAGCTTCAATTCGCTCTAGTACTTGAATTTGTAGTGACGAGAGTGGGCGTGATGAACCGGTGAAAATATGTGCCTGAGCCGGATTTGGTGCTGGTGGACTCGTTATCACCTGCGACTTATCTTGGCTTTGGCCCAAGGCTGCGTACGTCGATTTTGTCAGCGGGGCAAGTGCTTCACTGCTGCGACGGCGTAAGGCATTGAGTAAGTCAGCGGGTTTCAGCATAGGGTTAGCGTTGGATCTCGTCGGTTAAAGATAAAATTGAGTGCTTAAAACTTATCGGTGATTAAGCCTGCCTAAGCGTTCGCATCATAGCGAACGCTATCTGACAATGCTAGTTTCGGCCAGTTTCAGCCAGTGTGACTTGGCTATAAACTCGCTGCCGCCTGCATCACCATAGTGCGTACTTGTTCGACTATGGCTTGCTCAGTATCGGCATCATAGCCTTTGACTCTTGGTGTGTGAATGTGGCCGACCTTGGCATGGCTATTAAACTTTTGCTGCAAGACTATGGCGCGATAGGAGATTTCATTAGAGAGATAACCGCCGCCAGAGCCTTCGACTGAGGTTTCGTTTTGCAGCTCATTCAATGATGTTGCACTAAATTCGCCGCGGGCAAGGGTAGTGACAGTATGGTTATCATTGACTTTCCATTGACTATCTTTGACTTGCATAGCCGAAACAGGCAGTGAAAATTCCACAAATTCGGGGCCGATAAAATCTTTACCATTAAGCTTTGGGGCAACGGGAGCGGTTTTAGTGCCGCCAGTGATTAAGTTTTGGTTATCGGGCGCCGCTGCGCTGCGATTTCGCCCAGGGAAACGTTCGATATCAAAATCAGTTCGGCCCATGCTAACGGTGAACACAAATTGGGTTTTAGGATCGCGATAAATCGGGCTCAATAGCGACTCGATAAGTCCTTGGTCAAAATCTGCAAAACGTACTGGCACCATAGCGGTTTCTATTTGCGCCGTTTTACCATTAATATCAAAGCGAAAACCATCCAAGGCGAGGGCAACTAGACCGGAAGGATTACTCTGGGTGATATCTTTGTCGAGGAAGAAAGGATCGAAACCCGTGAGGAATATTTTGATTTGGACATCATCACCATATTGAATATCGCTAAAACCCCGTGAGGCCTTTTCAACCGCACTCATTAATATGTCTTGTTGCCAATCGGCCATTTTAAAGTTGGCGCTGGTGGTTTTTAGACTATTAAGCATGGCAAGGCGAGCCCAGTATAAAGGTCGGTCGTCAAAATGCCCTGACTGCACATCGCGGACAGCTTGTTGCCACAATCTGTGTCCTTGGCGCGCCGCTAATTGGGTGGCGTCAACTTCGTTTTTCTTTGAGCTCAGCTGAGCCAGACCATCGTCAAGTGCTTGATAGCGAGTGACTACGTCGCCTATGGTTTTTTCGGCTGTTGGTAGGCGGGAAACTTCAACATCACCAAATAACTGCACGGCACTGGCTGTAGTCATTAAGCTGGTGGTGAGGATGAGTGTTAACACTGGCTTCAACATGTTTGGCTTCCCTGTAGTGATTAGACGTTATTCATTGGAAATAATGATTATTTTTTTCGTGCGGATAGTCTCTTATGCCAAAAAGTATGCACTACAAGCTGAGGGTAATAAAGTTAAGCTCAGTGATCTTTGTCATCTTATGCCAATATCTTCTATCACAAATCATGTGGCGCTGGCATTAACCCATCTGCAACAGTGCAATAGGGTCTAGTTTGCCTCTTTTTTGCCACAATTGGTCAGCAGTTTGCTAGGGCTTGCCAAAACCCTAAGTGATAGCCTTAATCACTTTTTTAGTTCATTGGATTGTTTGTTTTTCTACAAGGAGACTTTATGCGTTTGTTCACCATATCGGCTGTGCTGGTGATGTCGTCTATTTTAGTGTCGTCAAGCTTAGTGGCGCCGACTTTTGCATCTACTACAGCTAAGGAGTGGCAAGAAACCCGCAGTTGGGATGCTAGTTTTACTCAGCACCAAACTAAAGGCGTAGTGGTGTTATGGAATGAAAACAAGCAACAGGGATTCACTAATAATCTTAAACGTGCCAATCAAGGTTTTTTACCTGCATCGACGTTTAAGATTCCTAACAGTTTGATCGCGCTAGAGCTTGGCGTGGTGAAGGATGAGCATCAAGTCTTTAATTGGGATGGTAAAAGTCGAGATATCGCAACTTGGAATCGTGATCATAACCTTATTACTGCAATGAAGTATTCGGTTGTGCCTGTCTACCAAGAGTTTGCTCGCCAAATTGGTGAGGCGCGTATGTCGAAGATGATCGCCTCGTTTGATTATGGTAATGAGGATATTTCGGGAAATTTGGATAGCTTTTGGTTAGATGGTGGCATACGAATTTCGGCTACGGAGCAAATCGATTTCCTACGTAAGCTTTATCACAACAAGATACACGCTTCTGAGCGCAGTTTACGTATTGTTAAGCAAGCCATGCTGACTGAAGCGAATTCTGACTATATTATCCGTGCGAAAACCGGTTATGCAGTCAGAGCAGAACCAAGCATTGGCTGGTGGGTAGGTTGGGTTGAACTCGATGATAATGTATGGTTTTTTGCGATGAATATGGATATTCCCGACGCCGCAGGTTTACCATTGCGTCAAGCCATTACTAAGGAAATCTTAAAACGGGAACGCGTTATTCCTTAGCCCATGCTAGGTCGCGTAAGCATAGCGTATCTAAACCTTGCGAGAATTGCGTATGAAGTGGCCTACTTGGCTGACATCAATCGTGATACTGAAAGCCTAGACTCAGATCTAGGCTTTTTTATTGGACTTTCTTGAAACAGGTTTCCTGATGCGACGGGAAACGTTAACCCATTAGGGATTGCAGGCTTTCTTGGCTGCTGAAGCGTTTTACAAAGAAGTCTAAGAAGACACTGATGTTGGTGGCCAGTTGGCGTCGGCTCGAATAAACCCCATAAACCTTAAAAGGTTCAATCGGCCACTCCTGTAAAATCGGTACTAGCTGTCCATTAGCAAGTTCGGTCTTACAGGCTGAATTGGATAACATGGCGATGCCAAAATCATCTATGACTAATTGCTTCACCATTATCGGGCTGTTGACCCTCACTTTACGCTGAAAGTTCGCCATGGTTTTACGCGAACCTTTACCCAGTGGCCAAATTGGTGCTGAGCGAGAAGTCCCCAATAAAATCCCACTGTGCAGGCTGAGTTCCTTTGGAGTCGCGGGTGTGCCTTTGAGTTTTAAGTATGCAGGGCTTGCCACCAAAATTGGCTGGCGTTCAAACAGTAATCTTGCGACTAAGTCCGACGATTGAAGTGGACCATATTTGATGGCTATGTCATATCCTTCACCGACTAAACCAATATCGTTGTCGGTAAACTGGACATCCAATTCAACATTGGGATATAAACGCATAAATCCGCTACAGAGGTTAGCGATAAGTTCTTGGCTAAATGACACTGGGATTGCAATGCGTAATGATCCTGACACATCATCGTGAGTATTCTCGATAACGGCCTTGGCCGCTTCTACCTCATTGCGAATCGAATCACAGTGTTGATAAAATAGTGCCCCGATTTGGGTCAAACTCAAATTACGGGTGTCGCGCTGTAGTAATCGCACGCCAAGTTGTTCTTCTAGCTGCGCGATTTTGCGACTTATGGTGGATTTTGGGTGGCCGGTTTCACGTGCAGCTTGGGAGAATCCCTTCGCTCTAACTACGGCTGCAAATAGCATCATACCGTTTAAATCTGGCATGTTATTCCCACTGTCTCATATTTGGAACAAAGCGTCCTATGCAGTTTAATGGCATTTGACGGGATAACAAAGTTATATTTATTGGCTAAAAATTTTCAGAGGCTAAGCAGAGGATCTTTTGATGACCAGCAATAATCAGCCCAAACACATGACTCAAGCCCAAACGCCCGATCCGCTTTTTTTACAGGCCGAGCATTTGGCAAAAGATTTTTCTCTGTTTCCTAAGCACAGTAAACAGAGTTTATCGGAAGAAATTAAAGGTCTTTTAAATGAGGATGCTATTCAAGCAAACTTAAAAGACTTGGCATCTTTAGATGTCGACGGTTACGTTGCTAAAGTGATCCAGCCGACCCAAGATAAAGGCCGTCCTGGTGCAAAACGTATTATTGCCGATCTTAAAGGTCGTTTGATTACGGAAACTCACTTGGGCTCTTTTTACAGTGCTGAGGTCGAGCTGAACTTTGGTTCACGCACTCGTCGTATTGGCTTTATTGCCCAAGAACGCACTACCGCTAACGGTGCTTGGATGCCTGAGCATCATTACGCCGCTTGTAAAGCAATTCGTCATTTCGCCGAATTGTCTATGCCTATTATCTATTTAATTGATACCCCAGGGGCGGATGCTGGCGAAATCGCTAACAGCCAAAACCAAGCGCATTCAATTTCTAAAGCCATCGCAGAAAGTGCCAACGTTGACGTACCGACAGTCGGTATCGTAATTGGTGCTGGTTATTCTGGTGGCGCAATTCCATTAGCGGCTGCGAACATTCTGTTGTCGTTGCGTGACGGTATTTTCAACACGATCCAGCCACAAGGTCTGCAAAGTATTGCCCGTAAGTACAACTTATCTTGGCAAGAATGTGCGAAATCTGTGGGTGTATCACCAGAAGAGCTTTATACCTCAGGTTGTATCGACGGTATCATCGACTTTTCACCGGGCGATCGCGACGAGCGTCAGCACAATCTGCGCCGCGCTATTATTAGCAGCGTAGAAGCGGTTGAGCGTGCAGCGATGAATTTTGTGCGTGAATCTAAAGATTTACGTGAGCATTATGATCGCAGTTTAACTCGTTTCCTTAATCCATCTAAAAACTTGATGGCTTTGGAACTGAATGCAGAATTGGCTGTGGCAACGAGCCCGACCAGTCACCATAACTTGTTCGGTAGCGCCTATCGCTATTTGCGTTATTTAACGCTACGTAGCCGTATCCATTCTATTTCTCAAGAGCAATATGGTCGTCTGTCACGTGCTAGCGTGCCAGAAGGTGATCTGTTGGCACGTATTCAACAGGAACAAGACCGTGTGTTCCAAGCTTGGTTGTCTAACCCTGACAAGCTAGTTTATGACGAAGATTTGAATAAATTATGGACCAACTTTGTCGCTAAACGTGACGAAGTCTCGACCGAGCGTAACATGCTGACACGTTTGATTTTGGGTGAGCCAAAAGAGAACTATAAAAAAGCACGTAAGGCGCTGTTATTCAACATCAGTTGGTCTTTATATCACCGCTGGAAAAGCAATGCGGCTAATAACTTTAAAGGGCTGATTCAGCACTTAGAAAGTTTGCCAAAGTCTGTGACTCAAGCTAAATGGCCTGAGCTTAATCAGCTGACTGTGCTTGATGTGGTGGTAAATGAAGAACTGCGTGAAGACTTTATTTGGCAATGCCATAACATTCTGATCTTCAATGCCTTGTATGACAACGTTGTGGGCAGCTTAGCGTCAATCGCGAAAGAAGCCATGATGTCGAAGAGTTTGTCACGTAACTCAGTGAACAACCTGTTGCACAAGTCAATTGACCATGCATTGTCGACGCAAGATACCTCGAACGACAAAGCTAAGTTCTATAAGTGGCTCAAGTATTTTATGGGTCAATCGAACCGCGCCGATTTGTTGGTGCGAGTAGAGCAGTGGAAGAGTGTGGGTTTCCCACAACTTAACGACAGTCTATTCGTGGTACTGACTTACTTTTTCGAGCGTTTACTGCCTGAGTATTTCGATAGTGAAAGCGATACCAGCAAGTACACTGGCGCGATCAACCCTGTGCGTATCGGTCGTCGTAAGGACTTCTGGAACCGCTTGACCATGGGTTATCAGGATCTATTGATCCAAAAAGTGCTGCGTGACGAAAAACGTAAAGGCAACATGACTTGGGAAAATGTGGTGAAGCAGTTCTTTACCCATTTCGAAGAGATCAACGGCGACAAGATGTCGGCTAACTTGCTCAACTTCCCTGGCTTCCGTTTATCGATTGAAGACGCATTAGATAAAGGCATTCGCCCATGTGGTTTGATCACAGGTATTGCTGACTTTAAAGAAAAAGGTCAAAAAGTGCGTGTGGGTGTGGCTGTGTCTAACACCGCATTCCAAGCGGGTGCATTCGATATGGCCAGTGCTGAGAAATTCTCTGCACTATTAATCGAGTGTGCTAAGCGTAAATTACCCGTTGTGTGCTTTATCAGTTCAGGCGGTATGCAGACTAAAGAAGGCGCCGCGGCGCTATTCTCTATGGCTGTCGTGAACGACCGTATCACGCGCTTTATTCGTGATAACGAATTGCCAGTACTGATGTTTGGTTTTGGTGACTGTACAGGTGGTGCGCAGGCGAGTTTTGTGACTCACCCATTGGTGCAAACTTACTATCTGTCTGGTACTAACATGCCATTCGCAGGTCAAATGGTGGTGCCAGCTTACTTACCATCAACGGCAACGCTGTCTAACTACTTGTCAAAAGTACCTGGCGCAATGGCGGGCTTAGTCCATAACCCATTCAGCGACAATTTAGACTCTCAGTTAGCGGGTATCGATCCTCTGATGCCAATGCCTTCGGCAAAAATTAACGACGTGATCATCAATGCACTGTCGACCTTAGTGGTTGAAGCTACTGTTGAAGAAGAAGTGATCGTGCAGAACGATCCACGTAAGTTAATGAAGCCAATTAACAAAGTATTGGTTCACGCTCGTGGTTGTACAGCTGTAAAACTTATTCGTAAGGCGCATGACAATAATATCAATGTGGTATTAGTGGCGTCGGATCCTGATATGACGTCAGTCCCCGCGGATATGCTTAAAGAAACTGACAAGTTAGTTTGTCTTGGTGGTAACACATCGGATGAAAGTTACTTGAACGCATACTCAGTGCTGAAAGTGGCCGAATATGAACAGGTTGATGCATTGCATCCTGGTATTGGTTTCCTCTCAGAAAGCCCGCAGTTTGCTGCATTGTGTGTGAATAACGGTGTTAACTTCGTCGGTCCTAGCGTGCATTCAATGACGACTATGGGTAACAAGTCGAACGCAATTAAGACATCGCAAGCGCAAAACGTACCTGTTGTTCCTGGTTCGCACGGTATTCTGACCAATGCTGAACAAGCCGTAAACGTGGCGAGCGAAATCGGCTATCCAGTACTGCTTAAAGCGGTACAAGGTGGTGGCGGTAAAGGTATTCAGGTTGTAAAACGTCCTGAAGACATGATTGGTTTATTCCAAAAAACCGCAACTGAAGCGGCCGCCGCCTTCGGTAATGGTGACTTGTACTTAGAGAAGTATGTGACATCACTACGTCACATCGAAGTGCAGTTGCTGCGTGATAAGTTCGGCAACGCGAAAGTATTAGGTTTGCGTGACTGTTCGGTTCAACGTAACAATCAAAAAGTGGTCGAAGAATCTGGCTCAACTATGCTGCCGGATGAGCTGAAGCGACAAGTGCTGGCTTATACCCGTGCCTTAGGCGACGCGACCGATTACATGGGCGCAGGTACCGTAGAGTTTATCTATAACTTAGATGCGAACGAAGTCTACTTCATGGAGATGAACACGCGTCTGCAGGTTGAGCATCCCGTCACGGAAGCGACTTCAGGTATTGATATCGTTAGCGCGCAGTTTGATATTGCTGCTGGCCGTTCAATTGCAGCGTTAGAACCGAAAGAAATTGGTTATGCGATGGAAGTACGTGTGACGGCTGAGAAAGCGGCGCTCGATAGCCATGGCATACTGCAACTGATCCCAAATCCGGGCAAGATCACTGAGTGTGTGTTCCCAGATCATCCAGATGTGGAAATCATTTCGATTGCTGCGCCAGGTAAAGAAGTATCGCCATACTACGATAGCTTGATTGCGCAAATCATCATGCGCGGTGAAAACCGTGAAGATGTGATTGCCAAACTGTACGAATACTTAGACAGTGTAGTGCTGAAAGGCATTGCGACTAACATTCCGTTACTCAAGCTGATCTTGAAAGATGGTACCTTCAACGAAGGTGTTTACGACACTAACTATCTGCCACGCTTAATGGCTGAGCTCGATATTCCTGCGTTGATCGCAGAAATGGAAGCTGCCGCTGAAACTGTGGAAGTAGACACTGAGTCACTGCGTGTTGGCGAAAGTAACGAACTGAAAGTGTTAGCCCAAGGCGCTGGTATCTTCTATACCTCTTCTGCACCGGGTGAAGCGGACTTCGTGAAAGAAGGTGACATAGTCACAGTCGATCAAACACTAGCACTAACAGAAGCGATGAAGATGTTCTCGCAAGTGACCTTAGCCGGCTTTAACCGTCAGAGTGCGATTCTGTACCCTGAAGATAAGAAGTATCGTATAGAGCGCATCCTGAACAGCAATGGTCAGCAAGTGTCTCAAGGCGACTTACTGTTCGTGGTCTCGCCTGTTGAAGAATAAGCTCAGCGTTTAACGCCATAGCTGAATGAGAAAATACCCGCCATTGGCGGGTATTTTTTTGCTTCTAAATTATTGCCACTATGCCACTAAATTTTCTGTCATTAAATATAGGTAAGCGAACATGCCACTCTTAATGTGCATGACGTTTTTGACAAATCAACTTAGCTTTAATAGATAAGCTCATAACTAACAAGTGGCCAATCTCAGCTTTGTGCAATACGACCTGTATCTCTGATTAAGTCGGCAAAGAGTTTCTTTAATCTGTCGTTCGCCCATTTATCAGAACAAGTAGCATCAAGAGCCCACCTCTGGCCTCGAGAATTAACGGAATCTCCATGCTTTATTCGTAGTAATAGAGGCTCATCAAACCTCATTTTAAGTTGAAACTGAGTCTAAAATGAGCTGGGTGTGGATAACTTTGGGGGGTAAGTGGTGGGTATGATGTGACTAGATTAGATAATTAGAATTAACTGCAAATTTCCTTAAAATAGGGGTTGCACAAAATTCTCTGCTGCCTATAATGCGCATCCACTGACACGGCAGACAGCGTTAAGCAGCCTGGTGTGACAGTTCATCGATAAGTTTACTGATTGATGAGTGTTAAGAAAGTTTGCAAAAACTCCTTGACGCGAAACGGGAAATGCGTAGAATACGCAGCCCTAGCCAACTGGAAGCGTTCGGCGCTCAGTGTGGTACTCAAGTTCTCTTACGAATATTGAGTTGCTCTTTAACAAGATAAAACAAGAAATCTGTGTGGACACTCACAGGTGTTGAGTTAATCGAAACTGCTTAACCTTCGGGTTGGCAGTCAAAAATTTAAATCAATGTAACAATGAGTGTTCATAGTAATATGTACAGTTTGTTTCTTTAGTTAGAAACAAAAAATCAGAATTCATTGAGCCGCTGAAGTCGCAAGACGGAAGCAACAAAACTTTAATTGAAGAGTTTGATCATGGCTCAGATTG
>NZ_JAKKRS010000016.1:0-136897 GCF_025654025.1 Shewanella sp. SM55
CAATCTGAGCCATGATCAAACTCTTCAATTAAAGTTTTGTTGCTTCCGTCTTGCGACTTCAGCGGCTCAATGAATTCTGATTTTTTGTTTCTAACTAAAGAAACAAACTGTACATATTACTATGAACACTCATTGTTACATTGATTTAAATTTTTGACTGCCAACCCGAAGGTTAAGCAGTTTCGATTAACTCAACACCTGTGAGTGTCCACACAGATTTCTTGTTTTATCTTGTTAAAGAGCAACTCAGTATTCGTAAGAGAACTTGAGTACCACACTGAGCGTCGAACGCTTCCAGTTGGCTAGGGCTGCGTATTCTACGCATTTCCCGTTTCGCGTCAAGGAGTTTTTTACAACTTCTTGCTGCGCTTGAATTAAGTGCTTAAAAGCTACTCAATTCAACCTAACTCGTCAGCCTGCTTTCGCTGTCTGCCGTGTCAGTGGATGCGCATTATAGGCAGCAGAGAATTTTGTGCAACCCCTATTTTAAGGAAATTTGCAGTTAATTCTAATTATCTAATCTAGCCACAAGATACACACCACTTACCCCCAAAGTTATCCACAAAATAGCGCTTTATCTGTAATTTGGCCTAATTGATTGCCAGCGTACAGTATCAAGACAAAGGGATCATGAGCATGAATGCTATCAGATTTAAATGAGAATAACGGCTGCTCGAACCGGAATATCTCACCTCCACTTTTATATAGAGTCGTTAATGGGAGAATGACGGGGAACAACAGAAGAAGATGACACTCTGAGTGTATTTGGCGATAAAGATACTTTACCTATATATAGTAGTTGCCTCCCACCAACCCACCATAGAAAGTCGAAACGACGTAATCCGCAATAGAAAGAGGGTCTCTTTGATACTTATTCGTTAGTAGCTGACTACATTAGATATCAGCATGTAGTAGCAGTAATAAGTAGTTCAGAGACCATTCAACTCTATTCACCTTAATCCATTATCGAGTTGAGTGGATTAGCTCGCACTCCATAGCAGTTGTCCACAGTCTGTAAGATCATAGCCACCAAGTAGTGCCGCCATTTGCCTCGAGTGACCGCTCGCCAACATAGTAAAAAGTTGTTGAAGTTGACGACGGAAGTAAATACTTTGCGGCATAACGAAATCGAAAGACTCTTTAATCAGCGGCACGAAACTTAAACCACTTTCCAAAGCCACAGATTGACAACCAAAACCAATATCGGCATCCCCCCTAGCGATATAACCCGCCAACTCGCGTTCACTATAGGCAGTTAGCACGACATTAAGTTGATCTAAGCGAGCACCTTGCTTTAACAACCAATGCTCTAAGTGCTGTTGGCTACCTGCGCCCCCCTGACGACTCACCCAACGCCAAGGCAAGTTCACGACTTTATCTTCTTCTTGGCATCTGTGGTGCATATCGGCACGCATGATCAACCCTTGCTGACGGGAGTAACCATGCACCATGATCCATTGCTGATGATTGTTATAACCTTTAAGTAAAGCTGGGTGGCGAATATTTCTATCCTCCATGCTACCCCAGTGTAAGGTGCACACATCGGCATAACCTTTAGCAAGCAACTCTAACCCTAAGCGTGAACCTGTTGCGCTGTAGCTTATCAACTCACGGCTACCAACTTGCGCCATCAAACGCGCCACCAGCATAGATAATAGTGGATCGTCACTACCAGTGATCAATAAACGGTCGGTCAGCATGCCACTGTGGCAAGAATCCATTACCCAACGGTCGATTAACACTTTCGGAAATAGCCATTTACCGGTGATTTTAGTGGCGGGGAGAATTCTGTCATTAGCCATGGCGTAGACTTTTTTCTCATTAAGATCTAAATACTCAGCCACTTGCTTCGCGCTCATGTAGACCAATTCACTGGCAGACGTCATCTTGTTTCCTTGTCTTATTCTTCGTTACTGCATGTAAGTCTTAGCATTACTGTCTTAGCTAACTTGGGGCTAAGGAGCCGTATTGGCATCAAACTGCAGATTTTCACTACCGTGGTACACCAAAAAGTGACGACCTTTGGCGCGGGCAATAATAGTAATACCCAACTGCTGCGCTAGTGCTAAGCCCATCTGAGTCACGCCACTGCGTGATAGCAAAATAGGGATCCCCATTTTGGCGACTTTAATCACCATTTCCGAAGTTAAGCGGCCAGTGGTATAAAATATCTTATTATCGCCGCGATCCTGAGTCAGCCACATATCCCCAGCCAAAGTATCTACGGCATTATGACGGCCAACATCCTCGACGAAAGCCATAATTTTATCGTCTTCGCACAAGCCACAACCGTGCACAGCACCCGCATTTTTATAGGTTTCATTATATTCGTTGATATTTTTCAATAAGCTATAAAGGGTGCTTTGCTTAAGACTTGGCGTTGGTAAATTGATGCCGTCTAAATCTTGCATAAAACTGCCATAAACCGTGCCTTGACCACAGCCTGATGTCACCGTTTTTTCGGAGAGTTTCTCATCCAGATCGGCGGTTTGTTCACGGGTAACCACGGCTGCAGAACTCACATCCCAATCGACGATAACAGAGTCCAGTAAGCTCACATCCGAAATAAAGCCTTGGTTCTTAAGATAACCTAACGCCAGTGACTCAGGTTTCGCCCCTAGGGTCATAAGTGTCACTATTGGTCGCCAGTTCAAATACACGGTAAGCGGACGTTCGCAGGCGACAAATTTATCCATCACTTCCCCGGCTTCATTCACTGCTTTTACAGCAATGGTTAGCGGTACTTCCACTTGAGTTCTCACAAAAGAACACTGATGCTGAGTTTTTTGAGAAGGATTGGCTGCCGCTATTTCGCTATCTGTGCTCATGTTGTTATCAGGAATAGTGATATTTTCAGAGATCATAATGTTACCGCTTAACGAGTCATGGCCAGAGCATAGCAATATTTATACCTAGACATAAAAATTGGGGTTAAATGCGTGATCTGCCGCAATGCTGATTTTTCATTAGCCCTTTTATGTCCCAAACAAAATCCTGTACTGGACAAAATGTCCAATTTATAGGGTGTTTTTGATGATCTAGCTCAAACTAATCCACTATGTTTACTGGCACCAATATTGCAGTGACCTTTTATCGCAATTTGTTGGTAAAACCGAACCGTTCACTCTACGGTTTGTCCATCAACACGGCTGAGACGGAGAGACAATGCAACATACAACTAGTGTTTGGCCTATGTACGTTTCACTCAAGAAAGTAGAGAAGCAAGTTGGCCGCTGGACCTCAGTACAATGGGAAATTGATCACCTACTTCCCGCCACCCATCAAGCCCCAGACGATGCAACCTTAGTGCTACTCGAACTGCACAAAGACGAACGCGCCAGCTATCGCCTCAATCTCGATTTAGATAACGCCATGCTGTATTTAGTATGTGATGAAACGGCCGATGGCACTTGGATACCTGCGGCATTATCGGCGGATCAGAATGTCGCGGCGGGTTGCCTTGAGGGCAATACCCCTGTCCTCAACTTATTGATGCCAAAAGCTATTGCTTGTTGGATTGAAGCTTTTATCACCCAATATGGTGAAGTCGAAATTGCCGCTCATCGCCGTAAACATGTCGATGGCCGTAATAATCAAGGCCCAAGTCACGATCCATTGCGGAGGGACTAATGGCTGAATCCATACAAAAAACAGGCGGGCTACTGAGTCGCTGGAACCAACGGCGCGAACAAGTTGCAGCAGAGGAAGCGCGGGAGGCTGACGGGGAAATCACACCTCAGGAGGCCATCGTAGCCGAGCCTACTATGGCAGTTGAGCAGCTTCAGCCCACAGAGTCAGCCTTTGAACCTAATACTGCAGAGCATGACGATCCTAATCGCATCCTCACTGCAGCGGATTTACCCAATCCCGACGAAATTGAAGTAGGCGGCAGCTTTGCGAGTTTTATGGGCGCCAATGTTGACCCTGCGGCTAAATCAGCAGCGCTACGTGCACTGTGGAAACAACCGCATTTCAACGAGATAGATGGGCTTTTGGAATATGCACTCGATTACAGTAATCAACCGAAACTCAGTGCAGAAGTCTCAGCTGAATTGATGCAAAAAGTCTTCCGTTACATAGCCGAAGACAGCGAGACCTCGGATGAAGAATCAGCTGTTTTAGCCAAACAAACTGAAGAAAGCAATCCATCCACGAGTCTTGATGTAAGCGAAACAACAACTCATGAGACTAATGAAGTCGAAGTCGAATGGGCAGCTGAGCCGATAACGGACAATTTGGATGGGGAGACTGATGACCTACCCCAAAATGCACCAGAGCCCTTAGCTCAGGTACATACCCGAGTTGTTTAACGTCAGTTTAGCTAATTTTAATGTCCGTAACTTTGGTATGTGAATTGCTGTACTAAGATATAAAAAAGCTTAGATAAAAGCAGAAAAGGCAATGACTTACTTATTACCAGCCGCCTAAATCTGCCCAGATACAGTAAAACAAGAAACAGCCAAAGTACTGTTCAGGAACGCAATGTGAGCACTTATTTGATGACCAATCAAACCCAAGAAGCGTTAAAACAAGCGCGACAACAGGTATTAACGCAAACTCAGATGTTGCAGAATCTGATCCCGCCAACTGTCAGCTATACCACCGAAGGCAATGTTCTTATTATTGGCCCAGAAGATCTGGCTCGCCTCGCCGCGGACAAATTGTCCACTATGGCCCATAGAGTGATTTTAGCCAATGAAGCCATTACCAGCCAAGATGAAGCGCACCTAGAACGTGTCATGGCAGCGGCAACTGATGTCGAAAGCTATTACAACAAACTCATTGGCGTAAAAGGCTTTTTAGGCCAATTCCAAGTCAGTGTTGAACATCAAGATGGTGCTGCCGAACTCAGTTTAGTGTCAATCCGTAAACCCCATTTCGATATCGTGCTCGATTTGAGCAGCGCAGCTTGTTTGAACTTAGAAATGCTGCCACCCGGCTATTTTTACGTAGGCCAAGACGCAGAAAAACTCGAAGATGCCCTCGCGCAAATTCCCGATCTCATCGGCCAATTTGATAAGCCGCGCTACGTCAAAATTAACTCAGATATCTGTGCCCACGACCGCAATGGCATCAATGGTTGTAATCGTTGCCTCAACTTCTGCCCAGCAGATGCGATCAGTAGTGTCGCAAAGAAAATTGAAATCGATCCATATCTTTGCCACGGCGCAGGCAGTTGTACCAGCGCTTGCCCAACGGGTGCCATCAGTTACGATTTACCTACGCCGCAAGCTTTGCATTCATACCTGAACAAAATCGTTAGTCGGTTCCGCGAGCAAGCCCAAACCGCACCAGTGATCTTGTTCCACGATAATGCTGTCGGCGCCAACTTTATTAGCGACGATTTAGCAGGCGACATCATCCCCGTTGCCCTCGAAGAAATTACCGTTTCTAGCGTCGATCATTGGTTGTCAGTACTCGCTTGGGGCGCGCGCCAAGTGCTGATCCTCAACACAGACGCAACAGCGCCAACCCTAACGCAAATGCTTAAAGGCGAACTGTCGTTAGCCAATAGCATTTTAGATGAAATGGGCCAGCCACAACGCATTAGCCTCATCGACCCGAGCATGCTTGCCGATTTACATTCGATACTCGATATCAGCTTAGATTGGCCCGTGATCGTGCCCGCCGCATTTGTGTCGACCACTAAACGCAATACGCTATTTGAAGCGATCGACCACCTCAATAGCCAAGCGGGTGAAATCGATACTTGCCTTAGCCTCAGCAATATTCCCTTTGGCAAAGTCAGTGTGAATGTAGAAAAGTGCACTATGTGTATGTCCTGCGTGGCAATTTGCCCAACCGTGGCATTACAAGATGGCGGCGACAAACCTGCACTACACTTCATCGAGCAAAACTGCGTGCAATGCGGCTTATGTGAGGCAGCGTGTCCTGAAAAAGTGATAAGCCTTACCCCGCAAATTAACTTTAATAAAGCTGCCCGTCAGCAACAACACACCCTGAAAGAAGAAGCCCCCTTCGAATGTATTCGCTGCGGCTCTCCTTTTGCGACCCAATCTATGGTGCATCGGATGCTGGATATGGTCGGCGCGCACAGCGCATTTTCTGCCAATATTGAACGCTTGAAAATGTGTGGCGACTGCCGGGTAAAAGACATGTTTGAAGACATTCTTCAAGATCCTGAAAAGCAACTGCGATAAGAGATCCGCTATGACCGAATCAGTAAGACAAGTTTCAGAAAACGATCAGTTGAGAGCCGATATCTATCAACTGTTAGCCGCCCTATTGCGCCGTCAGCCAAGCACTGAACTGCTACACTTTTTGGCCAATCTTGAAATTGATGCCAATGAAGACAACGAGATGACTAAAGCTTGGTTATCACTCCAACTCGCCGCACAGCAGTTCAACAGCGCACAACTAGAAGACGAGTATTTTGCCCTGTTCCTCGGTGTAGGTTGCGGTGAGATCCTGCCCTACGGCAGCTGGTTTATGACGGGTTCATTGATGGATAAACCACTGGCATTGCTACGCCAAGACTTAATGCAACTGGGGTTTGAACGCGAAGACAACGTCAAGGAACCCGAAGATCACGTTGCAGCCCTGTGTGAAGTGATGGGAACCCTGATTTTAGAAGCGCCAAGTTATCGCCAATTGGCTTTTTACCAACGCCATATCGGCAGCTGGATTGGCCGTTTTTGCGACAATTTAGCCAAAGCGCCAAGTGCGGCGTTTTACGCCACGGTTGCACAGCTAGCAAAAGCTTTTTTTGCAATGGAAGCCAGTGCTTTTGAGCAATTAAGCTTAGATATTCCAGTCAATTGCCCAGGCAGCGCAGACTTACAGCCAGCCACCAGCGATTTAGCAAAACCAGTAGAGTTAATGAACTAAGACTAAACTGAGTGATAGCGCGGCATGTGCGTGCTAAATGTAAATGTTAGAGATGAGTTCAAACTGCGAAGGTGAGATTAATGTTCACCTTAGCAACAATAACGGAAGCTTAGGCTTCCACAATAACCGAGGTGGTAGCCGTTTGTACCACCTTATCCAGTAACACAAGGAGACACTATGAAGAAGCCAGCTTCCGACATGGGCCGTCGTCAATTGCTTAAAGCATTGGCACTCGGCAGTGCGGCAGGCGCAGTGGTCACTGTGAGTAGTCAAGCGTTAGCTTCGACAAAAACGGCAGCAACCACAGAGCCTAAAAGTGAGAACTACCGCGAAACCGACCATATTCGTAGCTATTATGCGTCGCTTTAAAACTAAAATAGAGGAGAGTGTGTGATGCGATTAACCCGCAAAACAGACCAGGTTGTCGAAGCTAAAGCGCCAGCACTGGGTCTCAATCGTCGTCAATTCTTAAAATCGGCAAGTCTTGCCACAGGAGGGATCGCTGCGGCGTCCATGCTGGGCACAGGCATGATGCGTAAAGCACAGGCCCAAGAAGATATTGGCCATAATGTTCCCACCGAAGTCAAACGTACCATCTGTTCTCACTGTGCCGTAGGTTGTGGTGTGTATGCAGAAGTACAAAATGGTGTATGGACGGGTCAAGAACCCGCATTCGATCACCCGTTCAACGCTGGCGGTCACTGCGCGAAAGGTGCTGCACTGCGTGAACATGGTCACGGCGAAAAACGCCTGAAATACCCCATGAAGTTAGAAGGCGGAAAATGGAAAAAGATCTCTTGGGATCAAGCGATTAATGAAGTCGGCGATAAAATGGCTTCAATTCGTCAAGAGTCAGGCCCAGATTCGGTCTACTTTATGGGTAGCGCTAAGTTCTCTAACGAACAAGCTTATTTATATCGCAAATTCGCGGCACTGTGGGGCACGA
This sequence comes from Shewanella sp. SM55, assembly GCF_025654025.1. Taxonomy (NCBI): domain Bacteria; kingdom Pseudomonadati; phylum Pseudomonadota; class Gammaproteobacteria; order Alteromonadales; family Shewanellaceae; genus Shewanella; species Shewanella sp. SM55. The sequence goes on from NZ_JAKKRS010000016.1 coordinate 7,796, forward strand.
ACAACGTCGACCATTCTGCACGTATTTGTCACTCAACCACGGTAGCCGGTGTTGCTAACACTTGGGGCTACGGTGCGCAAACCAACTCAATCAACGATATTCGCAACTCTAAGTGCATCATGTTTATTGGGGCAAACCCCAGTGAAGCGCATCCTGTTGCCATGCAGCATATTTTGATTGGTAAAGAACGCGGTGCCAAAATCATCGTTGTTGATCCACGTTTCACCCGTACTGCAGCGAAATCTGACGAGTACGTGCATATCCGTCCTGGCACAGACATCCCCTTCATTTATGGCCTGTTATGGCACATATTTGAAAACGGCTGGGAAGATAAAGAGTTTATCAAACACCGTGTCTATGGCATGGATCGTATCCGCGAAGAAGTGAAAAAATACCCCCCAGAAGAAGTTGAACTGGTTGCGGGTGTACCAAAAGCGCAGATGTACCGCGTCGCCAAAATGATGGCTGAAACCAAACCCGGCACCATTATTTGGTGTATGGGTGGTACTCAGCATCACGTGGGTAACTCGAACACCCGTTCATACTGCATGTTACAACTCGCTTTAGGCAACATGGGTGTACCTGGCGGCGGCACTAACATTTTCCGCGGCCATGATAACGTGCAAGGCGCAACCGACTTTGGTTTGTTATTTGATAACTTACCGGGTTACTACGGTTTAACGACTGGCGCTTGGGCCCATTGGAATAATGTGTGGGATCTCGACCCTAATTGGGTAGCGAGCCGTTTCGATCAAGGCGAATATCTAGGACAAAAACCGCAAACCTCTGCGGGTATTCCTTGTTCGCGCTGGCACGATGGCGTGTTAGAAGATAAAACCAAGATAGCGCAAAAAGACAATATTCGTCTGGCGTTCTTCTGGGGACAATCGGTCAACACTGAAACCCGTGGCCGTGAAGTGCGTGAAGCTTTAAATAAAATGGATACCGTCGTCGTTGTCGATCCATTCCCAACCATGGCGGGTGTTATGCACCAACGTCAAGATGGGGTTTATTTACTTCCTGCGGCAACCCAGTTTGAAACCTACGGTTCAATCTCTGCGACTAACCGCTCAGTACAATGGCGTTCTAAGGTCATAGAGCCCCTGTTCGAATCCCTGCCTGATCATGTGATCATGTACAAACTCGCCAAAAAAGTGGGTATAGATAAAGAGCTATTCAAGCATATTAAAGTCAATGGTGAAGAGCCTTTGATTGAAGATATCACCCGCGAATTTAACACAGGTATGTGGACTATCGGTTATACCGGACAAAGCCCAGAGCGTTTAAAAATGCACCAAGAAAACTGGGGTACTTTTGATGCTGATAGCCTAGAAGCCCCCGGCGGTCCTGCCAAAGGCGAAACCTACGGCTTACCTTGGCCTTGTTGGGGGACACCAGAGATGAAACATCCTGGTACCCAGATTCTGTATAACGAAGCCAAACATGTGAAAGACGGTGGCGGTAACTTCCGTGCTCGCTATGGTGTGGAACATGAAGGCAATAATATTCTTGCCGAAGGTACTTACTCTAAAGGCAGTGAGATCCAAGATGGCTATCCTGAATTTACCGCCGATATGCTTAAGCAATTAGGTTGGTGGGATGACCTGACCGAAAACGAGAAAAAACACGCCGAAGGCAAAAACTGGAAAACTGACATTTCCGGCGGTATCCAACGTGTTGCTATCAAGCACGGCTGTATCCCTTACGGTAACGCTAAAGCTCGTTGTATTGTATGGACATTCCCAGACGATATTCCACGCCACCGCGAACCACTTTACACGCCTCGTCGTGACTTAGTCGCTAAATACCCCACCTACGAAGATCGTATGGTTGCACGTTTACCAACACTGTATAAGTCAATTCAAGACAAAGATTTTGCTAAAGACTTTCCATTGGCACTCACATCAGGCCGCCTAGTGGAATATGAAGGTGGTGGTGAAGAATCCCGTTCTAACCCTTGGTTAGCTGAACTACAACAAGAAATGTTCATCGAAATGAACCCTGCTGATGCAGCGGATCGCGGTATTCGCGACGGTGACAATGTTTTTGTTCATGGTCCAGAAGGCGCCAAAATCACGGTTAAGGCTATGGTGACACCGCGCGTTATTGCCGGTGAATGTTTTATGCCATACCACTTTGCTGGGGTGTTTGAAGGCGAAAGCCTAGCGAAAAACTATCCAGAAGGCACAGTGCCTTACGTGATAGGCGAATCTGCAAACACCATTTTAACTTATGGCTACGACGTTGTGACTCAGATGCAAGAAACTAAGTCCAGCCTATGCCAAATCAGCAAAGCCTAACCTACTTGATGAGGAGATAAGCCATTATGGCAGTCATGAAATTTCTGTGTGACACCAAGCGCTGCATCGAGTGTAACGGTTGCGTCACTGCATGTAAGAACGAAAACGACTCCGCTCTCGAGTGGGGAATTCAACGTCGCCGCGTGGTGACGATCAACGATGGTCTACCTGGCGAAGCCTCAATCTCAGTGGCATGTATGCACTGTACTGACGCTCCCTGCATGGCCGTATGTCCGGCAGATTGTTTCTACCGTACCGAAGACGGCATAGTGCTGCACAACAAAGATACTTGTATCGGTTGTGGTTATTGCTTCTATGCTTGTCCATTTGGTGCACCGCAATTCCCGAAAAAGACTGCCTTTGGTAGTCGTGGCAAGATGGACAAGTGTACTTTCTGTGCCGGTGGCCCAGAAGAAACCTTCTCCGAAGCTGAGCGTAAAAAATACGGTGCTAACCGTATTGCTGAGGGCAAGTTACCTATGTGTGCTGAGCTTTGTTCTACTAAAGCGCTGCTCGCAGGTGATGCGGAAGTGGTGTCAAACATTTACCGTCAACGTATGGCCTCTCGAGGCAATCCTAACGTGATTTGGGGTTACAACCCCAAGACAGGTGAGATTAACTAAGCAGAGCGAGGGTTAGGGAGAAATCCCTAACCTCTGGCAAGGAGTGAAAATGTTAAACAAACAGTTAAACAAATCACTGCGCAGTCTGTTTGCTCTGTTGGTGCTCGTCATGGGATTGGGATTAGGTTCAGTCATGAGCTCAAACCCAGTACACGCAAGTGATCAGCAATCGAGTCAACAACAGGCGAAAGCGCAAACCAGCGATGCCGATCTTTGGCGAGCGGTAAAAGCAGGCGATGCCGGCTATACCACTGCGAAAGGGATAGATACTGGGGTGTTGATTAACGTTGCCGGTAACCAAGGTAAAGAACTGAGAAATGAATACTTAACCCCCGTAATGGCGCTAGCCGTGGTAGGTGTGTTTGGTGCTTTCTTATTGTTTTATCTGGTGAATGGTCCATCAAAACTGAGTCATGGCTTTTCAGGCAAGATGGTTTCGCGCTGGTCCAAGGCGGATCTGTGGATCCATTGGATCATGGCGAGCAGCTGTCTGGCACTGATGTTTACCGGTCTAACCATAATGTTAGGTAAGCATGTCATACAGCCAATGTTAGGCCCCGACCTTTGGGCGCCATTGATCTATGGCAGCAAAACAATCCACGATTGGGCAGGTCCCATTTTTATCGCGGCTTGGGCTGTATGTGTGGTGAAATGGATGCCGTTACAAACCTTCAAGATGTATGATTTGAAATGGTTTTTAGTGGTAGGTGGTTATATCAACTTTGGCCCGTTCAAAGGTAAGCACCCTGACAGTGGTTTCGCTAACGCCGGTGAAAAAATGTGGTTCTGGACCCTGATGTTGTTTGGTTTATTCATCAGCGTATCTGGCATCATGTTGGTATTGCCAGGCTTGGATTTACCCCGCGAAGCCTCTATGGGCGCGCTGCTGATCCACTCTATCAGCGCCATTATCTTGATTGCCTTTACTATAGTGCATATTTGGATGGCGACCGTACTGAGCGAAGGCGGTATGGAGTGTATGAAGTCAGGCTATTGTGATGAAAACTGGGCAATCCAGCACCATAATCTCTGGTATGACGAAATCAAAGCCAACGGCAGCTTAAAGTATAAAGACTAAGTTAAACCGCAGCTTTTACATCCTCAAAACACCCCGCATCGCGGGGTGTTTTTTATTCGCACTGATACCCATCGCATTAATTCAAAAGCACAAAAAATTAACAACTGAAACAGCGAGATACAAAAATCCGCCAACGCCATCCTCCCCAGTAGTTCACTAAACTATGAGCGAGTTAACGCTTTAAGAGAACGGCCGCAGATTTCAGGGCTGCAAACTGTCCTAGATCAATTCCTACTCAACCCTTTCCTACTATATTGCCGTCACGCGCGATGATTGATGGTAAACAAGATGATTTCATTATCTTTTCCGCCGCTAATCTTCACTTTTTGATAACAAGATGAACCCCACAAAAAGCCGTGCGATCTCAAAAACTAAACCCTAATTTCAGGAGTCAGCATGAAGCAGCAACCCAGCGATTTATCTCGCCGATCTTTGCTCAAAGCGCTCACCGTCGGCAGCGTAGCGGGTGCCGCCATTGCCGCAACCGGCATGAGCGTGGCACAGGTCAGCGAGAGCAGCAAGGTAACCACTAAAGAGTCAAAGGGTTACCACGAAACTGCGCATATCAGCAGCTATTACGATAGCTTGCGCAGCTAATCTAGGAGAAGTCAGCGATGAAGTTAACTCGCAAGTCCAATGTTGCCACAGTGGCAGACAAACCGGCGTTAGGCATCAGCCGTCGTCAATTTATGAAGCACGCAGGTATCGCTACTGGTGGTATTGCCGCAGCATCTCTGATGGGCACAGGCATGATGCGTCGTGTCGAAGCCAAAGAAGTGCCGCATGATGCGCCAATCGAAATCAAACGTACTATTTGTAGTGCCTGCGCCGTCGGTTGTGGCCTGTATGCCGAAGTACAAAATGGTGTGTGGACGGGCCAAGAACCCGCATTCGACCATCCATTCAACGCTGGTGGTCACTGCGCGAAAGGTGCTGCACTGCGTGAGCATGGTCATGGTGAAAAACGCCTGAAATATCCAATGAAATTGGTTGATGGCAAGTGGAAAAAAATCTCTTGGGAAGATGCTATTAACGAAGTGGGCGACCAAATGCTCAACATTCGTAAAGAATCTGGCCCAGACTCAGTGTACTTCATGGGTAGCGCTAAGTTTTCTAACGAAGGTTGTTACATGTACCGCAAATTGGCGGCTATGTGGGGCACAAACAACGTCGACCATTCAGCTCGTATTTGTCACTCTACCACTGTAGCCGGTGTTGCTAACACTTGGGGCTACGGTGCGCAAACAAACTCTTTCAACGATATCCAGAATGCTCATGCCATCTTCCTGATCGGGGCAAACCCAGCAGAAGCGCATCCCGTTTCGATGCAACATATTCTGATCGCTAAAGAAAGAAACAACGCCAAAATCATCGTCGTTGACCCACGTTTCTCTCGCACTGCAGCGCATTCAGACTTGCATTGTGCAATTCGCCCAGGCACTGATATTCCGTTTATTTACGGTATGTTATGGCACATTTTTGAAAATGGTTGGGAAGATAAAACCTTTATCAAGCACCGCGTTTTCGAGATGGAAAGTATCCGTGCTGAAGTGAAGAAGTTCCCACCTAAAGAAGTCGAAAACATCACTGGCGTGAGCGAAGCCGAGGTTTATCAAGCGGCTAAATTAATGGCTGATAACCGTCCTGGCACTGTGATTTGGTGTATGGGTGGAACTCAACACCACGTGGGTAATGCCAACACTCGCGCTTATTGTATTCTGCAATTAGCACTGGGCAACATGGGCGTTTCAGGTGGCGGCACTAACATTTTCCGTGGCCACGATAACGTACAAGGCGCAACTGACTTAGGTTTGTTATTTGATAACTTACCCGGTTACTACGGTTTGACCTCTGCAGCATGGAGTCACTGGACCCATGTTTGGGATCTGGACATGGAATGGGTGAAAGGTCGTTTCGATCAAACAGCCTACCTTGGCAAAGATCCAATGACGACACCGGGTATCCCTTGTTCTCGTTGGCACGATGGTGTGTTAGAAGATAAGAGCAAGTTAGCGCAGAAAGATAATATCCGTATGGCGTTTTTCTGGGGACAATCGGTCAACACTGAAACCCGTCAGCGTGAAGTGCGTGATGCCTTAGACAAGATGGACACAGTCGTCGTTGTCGACCCATTCCCAACGATGGCAGGTGTTATGCACCGTCGTAAGAATGGCGTATATCTGCTGCCTGCGGCAACTCAGTTTGAGACTCACGGTTCAGTATCTAACTCAGGCCGTTCTATCCAGTGGCGTGAGCAAGTCATCGAGCCACTGTTCGAGTCTAAAACCGACATCGAAATCATGTACCGTTTAGCCCAAAAACTGGGTATTGCCGAGCAGTACACTAAACGCATCGCGATTGAAAATGGTTTACCTGTGATTGAAGAAATCACCCGTGAAATCAACCGCGGTATGTGGACTATCGGTATGACAGGTCAAAGCCCTGAGCGTATCAAGTTACACACCCAAAACTGGGGCACTTTCAGCAACAAGACGTTGGAAGCCGCAGGCGGCCCAGCTAAAGGCGAAACCTACGGTTTACCTTGGCCATGTTGGGGCACGCCAGAGGCTAAACACCCTGGCACTCAGATCCTCTATAACCAAGCCAAACACGTTAAAGACGGCGGTGGTAACTTCCGTGCCCGTTACGGTGTTGAATATAAGGGTCAAAGCATTTTAGCCGATGGCACTTATTCTAAAGGCGCTGAAATTCAAGACGGTTACCCAGAATTTACTGCCGATATGCTCAAACAATTGGGTTGGTGGGATGATCTGACGGCGGAAGAAAAAGCGGAAGCCGAAGGTAAAAACTGGAAAACAGATTTGTCAGGCGGCATAGTGCGCGTGGCAATCAAGCACGGTTGTATCCCCTTTGGTAATGCTAAAGCTCGTTGTATTGTATGGACTTTCCCTGACCAAGTCCCTGTACACCGTGAACCGTTATACACAGCACGTCGTGACTTAGTGGCAAAATACCCAACCTATGACGACATGCAAGTACACCGTCTCCCTACGCTGTATAAGTCTATCCAAGACAAAGACATGAGCGGCAAGTACCCGTTGGTACTGACATCGGGTCGTCTGGTTGAATACGAAGGTGGTGGTGAAGAATCTCGCTCCAACCCTTGGCTGGCTGAACTTCAACAGGAAATGTTCGTTGAGATAAGCCCTGCCGACGCTGCCGATCGCGGCATTCGTAACGGTGAAGACGTCTGGTTAGAAGGCGCCGAAGGTGGCCGTATTAAGGTGCAAGCCATGGTTACCCCAAGGGTAAAACCCGGCGTTACCTTTATGCCATACCACTTTGCGGGTGTGATGCACGGAGAAAGTTTAGCGCCTAATTATCCAGAGGGAACAGTGCCTTACGTTATTGGTGAATCTTGTAACACTGCGCTGACCTATGGTTATGACCCTGTGACACAAATGCAGGAAACCAAGGCATCACTCTGTCAGATTGTTAAAGCGTAAGTGCAGCTTAAGCTAGGAGAATTGCCATTATGGCTACAATGAAATTTTTGTGTGATACCAAGCGCTGCATCGAATGTAACGGTTGTGTCACTGCCTGTAAAAACGAAAACGACTCCGCTCTCGAGTGGGGGATCCAACGCCGCCGCGTAGTGACAATCAACGATGGTCAACGTGGTGAAGCCTCAATCTCTGTCGCCTGTATGCATTGCTCAGATGCACCTTGTATGGCGGTTTGCCCAGCAAACTGCTTCTACAGAACCGACGACGGCATAGTGCTACACGACAAAGATGCCTGTATTGGTTGCGGTTACTGCCTGTACGCCTGTCCATTTGGCGCACCTCAGTTCCCGAAAAAAGGTGCCTTTGGTAGCCGCGGTAAGATGGATAAATGTACCTTCTGTGCCGGTGGCCCAGAAGAAAACCACTCAGATGCAGAACGCCAAAAATACGGTTCAAACCGTATTGCCGAAGGCAAACTGCCTATGTGTGCAGAACTGTGCGCGACTAAAGCCCTGTTAGCGGGGGATGCCGAAGTGGTTTCAAGCATCTTCCGTGAGCGTGTGGCTTATCGTGGTGCTAAAAACGCGGCTTGGAATTAATTCAGGTCAACAGGATCTGTCCACAGACTTAGCTTAGCGCCTATCTAGGTGGGCGCGACTAAGTGAGAGAGGATGTATGATGAACAAATGGTTCAAACACATAGGTTTCGCCATAGCACTGTTATTTAGTGCTGTGTGTATAGCCAATGGTGGTGATGAACTGGCGAATCAAGTTCAACAGTCTGATGCCCAAATTTGGGCGCAACTGAAGGATGGTGCCACGGGATACACTACCTCCCAAAGTGAGTTTCATGCTCAGCCGATCAATACCTACGATTTACGGGTATTAGCGCTGCGTAGCGACTGGTTAGCGCCCGCCTTAATGGCAGCACTATTCGGTATGATCATTATCTTTGTCCTATTTATCAAGGTGAATGGCATCTCCAAGCTGCACCATGGTTTTTCAGGCAAGTTAGTGCATCGCTGGTCTAAGTTTGATGTTTCAATCCACTGGTTAGGCGCGATTCCATGCTTACTGTTGATTTTAACAGGCTTAACCTTGCTGGCGGGTCGCTTCTTCTTCCAACCTTGGTTGGGTGAAGGCATCTGGGAAGCAATCGTCTATGGCGCGAAGCAAATCCATGACGTGATGGCGATTCCCTTCATGATAGGTTGGGCATTGATGACCACCCTATGGGCGAAAAACCAGCTGCCAAAAATGTACGACGTAAAGTGGTTCATGGTAGTAGGCGGTTACATTAACTTTGGTCCGTTCAAAGGTAAGCACCCAGATGCAGGTTTTGCTAACGCGGGTGAGAAAATGTGGTTCTGGGCATTTGCCCTGTTTGGATTAATCATTTCAGCCTCGGGCATGTTATTACTCTTCCCTAACCTGTTCGAGCCAAGCCGTACATTAAGCTTGATCGCCCTGGTACTGCATTCAGTGAGCGCTATCGTGATCTGTGCTTTCTCTATCGTACACATCTTCATGGCAACTGTGATGTCAGAAGGTGGTATGGAATGTATGGTGTCAGGCTACTGTGATGAAAACTGGGCAAGCCAACATCACAACCTATGGTTTGATGAAATCAAAGCCAACGGCACGCTTAAATATAAAGAATAAGACTGAAATCTAGTTGTAGGTATTCAAAAAATACTTAGCCACTAGCAAACGTAGAGCCCCCGTCAATCACTACTGGCGGGGGCTTTTATTTCAGCATGAGTCATCGGCTTTAAGTATATGTCTGAATTACATTTTGAATCATTTGTAGCATTTGAGTACGAGATCACAAAGACCAATTTAAATGCTAAATCACTGTAAAAAAATTGCATGTATCATAGTTATTTAATAATAAAAACAATCATCTAGATAAAAGTTGAATTTAAACAACACAACATTTCGTAACTTAGCAACCAACCAGATGCAACACCAATAAAACAATTCAATTAAAAACAGTATCTTAGTAGACATTTCCATAAAATACTCTCTTGCTGGCTAGCTCACGCGCACGCTAAAATTACCTATAGCGTAATTAAATTACGCATTGCTGCTTTTTATCCTAGAAGGTCACCATGTTTAAAAATGCCAAAACCAGTACATTGACGGCATTGCCATCAGTGTTTACAAGTATCTTACTGATCATCATAGGTATTTCGTGCTATCGCAGTTTTAACGAACTCGGTGAGACCAGTAAAAGCCTAGTCGACAACACTCAGCTCGCAGAAACTTTCACTACAGTACGAGAATCCTTTTTTGAGTTGCGCTTAGCCACCTTAGTCCACAACGGTAAAGCTATCGCCGAACAACAACATAAGGTTGCACAACTCGTCTCTCAACTGACCAAATTTAATACCGACTTCATGGGCGCTGATGCTCAAGCTATTCACACTCTTTTACCACAAACAGAACATTATGTTCGTCTCTACCAAGAAGAACTGGCACTCGCTAAACAAACTGGAGCAGTACCTGAGCTAACCAATGAGCGTGCTGCGCTCGGGCCTAAGGTCAGTAATCAAATCAACCAATTAGTCGCGCTGATCACTCTGCGAAATCATGAGTTAGGCAAACAAGCTGAAGATAAAGTCACCTCAACAGAAAGTATCCTACTGGGATTGATCTTGTTCGCGATTGTAGCGTCACTCTTCAGCGCCCTCATTATGAGTAAACAACTCGTCCACATAATCAATGAGATAAAACGGGTAATGGAACGTCTTGCCCATGGCGACCTAACTCATAAAACAAATATTAAAGGACAAAATGAGCTCTGCTCACTCGCAGAAGATCTCGACAGTGTGATAGGTTATCTACGTGAAATTATGTCTGAAATTGCCCAAGCCTCGGATCATATGTCCGACCAAATAGGGCAATTGAATGTACAGTCAAATGCCAATAATCATGCACTGCAAATCCACGCCGTCGAAACCGACCAAGTCGTGACAGCCATGACTGAAATGAGCGCCACAGCCCATAATGTCGCGGGTGATGCTGCATCTGCAGCCCAGTTTACTCAACAAGCAAATGCGCAAGCGGATAAATCGAAGAAAGCCGTTGAACAAGCTGCCAACACTGTGATTGCCTTGGTCGCTAAAGTCGATGTCGCCGCTGATGCGATTAATGATATGAACGAAAATACCCGTCATATCGCCGCGATTTTGAATGTAATAGGTGAAATTGCCGATCAAACCAATCTGCTAGCGCTTAATGCAGCCATCGAAGCCGCCCGTGCAGGTGAACAAGGTCGAGGCTTTGCTGTTGTCGCCGATGAAGTTCGCTCACTGGCCGCACGCACTCAAGCAAGTACCGCAGAAATCAACCAGATGCTGGAACAACTTTATCTTGGTGCCAATGCCGCCGTAACCGCAATGGAGCAAACCAAACACAGTTGCCAACAAGCCGCCGATACCACCAATCTAGTGACGGAAAACCTTGATACCCTGACCACTTATGTGTTCGATATTAATGGGCTCAGTAATCAAATCGCCACCGCAGCAGAAGAGCAAAGTGCTGTGACCGAAGAGATAAACCGTAATCTGACCACCATTCGTGAAATGGTCGATGAACTGAATCAAAGCGGTAAAGCCACCCTCAATAGCGCAACCTCTTTGGCCGCGACGAAGGAACAACTCGTCGGTGTGGTCTCGCATTTTAAGCTTTAGGTTTAGGCTCCCTAAAAAAAGCTTTTAAATCTGCGGCCTAATAACAAAAATTATTGGGCTGTCAGATTTTTAGATGAGATATAAAGCGAAACACACACCTGCAATATAAATCGCAGCCAAGAAAACTAACCTATTATTAATACTATATTTTTATAAAAATTATTTACCAAAAAATGATTAAATTGATTCAGTGTCAACTGTACTAAAGCAATAATAAGAGCGTGAAGCCTATAGTTCAGGAATGAAGATACGTATTGCCCATCTCCCACAATATTGAATACCACTAAAAAACTTCGGACTCAGCTAATCAACGATTAGCTATCGTCGGCTTCCATGTAACGCCAACACCCGGCAGTGCTACCGCTGCAATTCATCCGCCTGTCCATAACACAGTGGTAAACCGCAAGGCTTGCTTGTAGCATAACAAGCCTCTACGTTAAACAACTTCACTAGCACTACCGCTTACAAGTACCCGCTTAACGACAAGGATGTTATGAAGATATTCACTATTGCGACTCTCCTATTACTGTTGACCGTAAGCTTTGCAGCAACTGCAGAAAAGTCCGCGCTGGAACAGCTATTTGAGCAACAACAATACGACGCTTTCTTGCAACAAGCACAGCAGCAAGCAGCAGAGAACAATGCTGAGGCGTTATTCTTACTGGGTAAAGCCTACCATCTCGGCCGTGGCGTCACGCAAGACAATGCCACCGCCAGCCAATACTATGAACAAGCCAGAGCCTTAGGTTCGGCCCATGCCAGCCATAATCTAGGCAGCATGGCGCTGGATAATGATCGAAAAACGCAGGCCATCCCCTTGTTAGAAGAAGCGCTGGCGCGGGGTCTTAAACTACCGACCTTATATAACCTAGGACGAGCACACAGTCCGGCAGATCCCAGCTCAAGGTTCTATCTAGCGAAAGCAATCACTGCGGCGCAGCAAGCGGGGAGTTACTTTGGGCAAGCCTTTGAACTCCAGCCCGATAACCTCTATCAGGATAATGTCTCACGCGAGTATCTGCGCGCGTACTTAATGGCGATGCAAAGTGTCGGCAGCGAAAGAGAAAGCCTCAACATCCCGCAGTTACGCCAGCAAGCCATAAAGTGGCTAGAATTGGGTATGGCAGCAGATGACGGTACGGCGTGGACAAACTACGGCGCTCTGCTGTTGAATGAAAATGACTACAGCGGTGCGAAAGCCGCATTTTTACAAGGTGCTAAGCGTCAAGTTGCCATCGCTAACTATCATTTAGGCAGCATGGAAGAGCACGGTTTGGGCGCAGAAGCCGATAAAGTGCAAGCACTGGCATACTACGAGAAAGCGGCATTAGCCGGCATGGAACAAGCTAAAACGCCCGCATATAATCTGCTTAAGGCACAACTGGAATATGAAGACGATCTCACTAAATTGGAACAGGGCATTGCCCGCTTTAATGCACTAAAACAGCAAGATCAGTATGTTCCCATCTCACTTGACTCAGTTATTCATCGCCTGACGTGGGGTAAGTTTCTGGCACAGCAGCGACAACAGATTATTTCGTTGCCAACAGCGGCCAAAACCCAATTAAGCTTGCAGGCCTGTGGTTTAGGCTACAACCAACTACATGGCAGCACATACAATATTGGAGAAAACTCTCACTGGCGTATGGCGGCGTATCTAACCTTAGCTGACAAAATCGCCTTACCACTAGAAGGCAGAGTCGATGAACATGGCTGCGCCAGTTTAACGATTACCATGACAGATCAGCTGTATCACTTGTTACAACAAGGTGCCGTATTCGGATTACGCATTCCCAACTACACACTGCCACTGGCATTAAGCCGGCAAGAAAATATCTTGCAGCTAACACTCATGCCTGTCGAGACCCCATTACCGGTTAATTAGTCACAGCATTTTAAGCCTGTGGCCTCGCTTGCTAGGCAACAGGAATTATCTATTTTCGACAGCAACATCTTATTAATCTTGCGATTCTCTCGCCCAATATCCTGCCAACATGGCGCCAGACAAATTATGCCATATCGAGAATATCGCGCTGGGAATGGCAGAAGTGGGGCTAAAGAATTTAATACATAAAGCAGTGGCGAGACCGGAGTTTTGTAGGCCAACTTCGATAGAGATAGTTTTACAAACTGTGTGGTTAAAGCCTAATAAACGGCAACAGAAATAGCCTAAGGCGAGACCAAGACCATTATGCAAGAACACGGCAAGCAGAATAATCGGGCCAACTTTACCAAACTGATTGGCATTTAACGCCACGATAATCGTAATCGCCATCACAATTGCCAAGATAGAAATCAGTGGCAATGCAGGAGCGACTTTAGCCACCAGCGATTTAAAAAAATGATTGATAATCACACCAACGCTGACAGGGATCAGCACAATTTTCACTAAACTCAGCAGCATATCAGCGAAGGGTATATCGATCATCTCACCAATCAACAGCTTAATAATCAGTGGTGTTAACACCACGCCCGCTAAGGTTGACAGTGCCGTCATGGTTATCGATAAAGCCACGTCGCCTTTTGCTAAATAACAGACCACGTTTGAGGCGGTGCCGCCTGCAACACTGCCCACTAACACCATGCCTATGGTGAGTTCCCTATCTAATCCTAATAACAGGCTAATTAGTAATGCACTGAGCGGCATGACAGAAAATTGCAGCACGAGTCCTGCGAGTACAGCACGTTTCTGTTTGAATGCATTAGCAAAATCCTGAAGATCTAAGGTGAGCCCCATAGATAGCATGATTATCACCAACAGCGGCACTATGGCGGATTTAAGCTCAGTAAACCAACTCGGTATCAGATAAGCTGTCATTGCGCCTATCAGTGCCAACAGCGGGAAGAAGCGGTTTACGTTTGCCAACATAGTGGGCCCTTTACATCAAGAGGTTATTTTTATCGTTCGGATGATGACAGCCGACCCTTGGATAGACAAGCGCTAATCCGCCAGCAACAAAATGCCTAGAATGGTGATTTTCAATCTCAGCATTTAGACTGACACGGCAAGCTAACCCCGCAAATCTACAATAAATTCCGCTAAAAAATGCATGATAAAAATGCATTCTCAATCGCTAAAACATGATCTGCTTAACAAAAAGCCCGTGATTTCCTTGTTAGGAAACCGTAACTTATAACCAGTTCACGTTTTAACAATTACATACGAGGTAGTCTTATTGCGCTAGGTGGTCGTGAATTACCTAAAGCAATTTCGGTGTTTACGGTTAGCACTCTCAGATAGGAATCGTTATGTCATCAGTTATTCAAACGCTCAGCGGCGCTATCGCAACGCCTTATCAAGCGAATATTACCGTCCCTAACTGGATGCTCGGCTCGATGGAACGGGTCATGCAGTACTATGTCGATAAGAATCTTCGCCTCGATACGCTTTCAGCAGAAATGATGCCAGCACCGGTTGAAGGCAAAAAATATATGCTATACGCACATATTCCCTTCTGCCATACCCTGTGCTCTTACTGTACCTTCCACCGTTTTATGTTTAAGGAAGACAAGGCGCGTGCCTACTTCATCTCATTACGTAAAGAGATGGAAATGGTCAAGGCCCTCGGCTATGACTTTGAATCTATGTACATTGGTGGTGGTACCACCACGGTATTAGAAGACGAATTAGCCCGTACCATAGAACACGCTAAAACCCTATTTCCTAGCATTAAAGAAGTCTCCTGCGAGTCCGATCCGCAGCATTTAGACAGCCCAGGCTTTAAACAGCTCAAAGGCTTAGTGGATCGCATGTCTATCGGCGTACAAAGCTTTAATGACGATATTTTAAAAATGACCGACCGACTCGATAAATTCGGCACGGGTCAGCAAACCTTCGACAAGATCATGGGTGCCAAAGAGTTGTTCCCTATTATCAACGTCGACCTGATTTTTGGTTTCCGCGGCCAAACCGATGAAGTGATCCAACACGACCTCGACATGGCATCGCGCTTAGACCCAAGACAAATTACCACCTATCCGCTGATGATCACTCATCAAACCCGTAAGAGTGTTAAAGGCAAATTAGCGGCGCCGCAAGCGGATATGGCAAACCAATATCGCCAAATATTAAATAGCCTTAATGGTCAATATAATCAATTGTCTGCATGGGCATTTGGTAAAACCGATGACGAAGGATTTGATGAATACGTTATCGATTACGACGAATACTTAGGGGTAGGTTCGGGCTCATTTAGTTTCTTAAATGACACGCTTTATGTGAACACTTTCTCGCTACGTAAGTACCAAGAACGCATCGCAGCGGGTCAAATGGGTGTCGAGCAACAAAAGAACTACAGCAAAAAAGACGTGATGCAATATCGCTTTTTGCTGGGCATGTTCTCCGGCCGTTTATCGCGTAAATATTTCCGCGAAACCTTTGGCGTCAATTTAGATACCGCCTTATTTAAAGAAATGACCTCGATGAAACTGATTGGTGCGATTAAAAATGACCCAACAGATCCCGACAATCTGATCGTCACCGATAACGGCAAGATGATGGGTCTATTGATGATGAAAGAGTTTTACGCCGGCATGGACAACGTGCGCGCTCAATTGCGTAAGCCACTCAAACCCTGTGATATGTAACACTTATTGATGATTGTTGATTCATAAAGACTAAACAGGCCCTTCGAGGGCCTTTTTGTTAACTCGGTTTAAAGGTAATCTTGCCCAGTACTATTAATTGAGCACAATCCCAACAATAAAGGAGTATTCGTTATGGGTTTTAATGAACAAGAAAAACAAGCCTTATTAGCACTCAAAGGCGTTGGCCCGACGGTAATTAAACGCTTCGAAGAAATTGGTATCAGCTCACTACAACAACTCGCCCAACACGAAGTGGATGATATTGCTAACTTAGTCGCCAGCATGCTGCGCACCACTTGCTGGAAAAATAGCCCACAAGCGCGAAATGCGATAAGTGCGGCCATCGACCTCGCCCGCGCGCAATAATAGTTCCCCATTGATACTAAAACATCCAACTAGAGTTAAGAAGTACATGTCAGCACACTTAGCCATACCCCTTTTTGCTATAATTTTACTCGTCTACGGAGAAACTGCCTCTGCCAACGATAGCAGTTTTGGGGATGCTAATGGCTCTATTACCTTGAAATATCAGCCTAATATCAGTATGGATAAAGAGTCCCTCTTCATCAGCGAGACCGAAGTCAGGGTCGATTATGTGTTTACCAACACCAGTTCGCAGGATCTTATCGTCCCCATCGCCTTCCCCATGCCACCAATGTTTTTTGGCTCCGCCGATCACAGCAGCATTGATAACTTCACCCTTAAAGTGAATGGCAAAACCCAGCCAACTCAGCACAGGCTTGTTGCCCAACTTGCCGATAAAACCGATATTTCAACCGAGCTGAAACAGCTTGGCTGGGGTGTAGATGAAGTCGCTTACTTTGCCGAATATGCCGAAGTCCCCAAGGGTAAACCCGCACTCCCCAAGCAATGGTTGGATGAGGACCAACAAATCGCCTTTACCCTAAGCGATTACTTTGTGTGGGAACAAACCTTTCCCGCGGGCCAATCTGTCTCCATCAGCCACAGTTACACGCCAAGCCTCTCAACGGGCATCCCCGATACTGCCAATAGTATTATCGATACTTACACTGAACTGGCCTGTTTAGATGAAAGCGCCAAGCAAGGTATTCGGAAGCGTAATCTCGTTGTCAAACAAGACGGTGAAGATCAGGAGATTGGCGTCGAATGGAGCCATCTTAGCTATATTTTGGTCACAGCTAATAACTGGCAAGGGTCGATTAAGGACTTCAAACTCACCCTAAAAAAATCCCAGCCCACAGATCTTATTAGTTTGTGTTTTGATGGCGAGCTTAAAAAAACTGACCCACTCACCTTTGAGTTCCAGCAAAAACAGTTCACGCCAAAGCAAGATCTCAGCGTCCTGTTTATTCGTAAACCGAATTTTGAATAATCAAAAAAGAAGCCAGCTAAGTGCTGGCTTCTTTATAACTCGCTATTTTTAATTTAAAAACTATAGGTCATACCTAACCAGTAACGTCGGCCATCTTCGATATAACCGTATTCCTCTTGGGTAATTTCCTTATCGAAGGCGTTATAAATGCCCACACTAAATTTCAAGCTATCGTTCAACTGGTAGTTAGCCCCCAAATCCAGCAGAGTATAAGAAGGGGCGATTAAACTGCTCGATGAAGGTCCTGTCGTCGGTTGGCTCTCTTCGCCACGGTAGTTCACCCTTAACCAAGTGCTTAAATTATCAATAGGCTCGTAGTTGAAAGACGCTTGGATCAAATGCTTAGGCAATTGATTCAATGGGCTACCTTTATAAACACCTGTCTTTTGCTCCGAATCCGTATAGGTATAGTTACCCGTCAAACTCAAGTTTGAGCGAATGCGATAGTCGAAACTCAGTTCAATCCCTTGGGTCACAGCTTCGTCGACGTTCACATAAGTCGTTGGATTAGAACCAAATTGATTTGGACCATCAGTACATTGAGTCGCAGGACAGGCAACGCGGGTGATCTTGTCATTAAACTCGTTATAGAACACACCCGCGCTGGCGGTAATGCTCTCGGTCAGATCAGAATACAAACCTAACTCGTAGTTAACTGAAGTTTCAGGTTGTAAATCTGGATTACCGTACATGTTGCCACCACGGCTGACTTGTCCCCAGTCGGGCACTGTCTGACGTAAACTCGGCGCCCTAAACCCTGTTGATACACCGCCCTTTAAGGTGGTGCTGTCGGTTAATCCCCACACGCCATAAACGCGCGGACTGACATGATTACCAAAGTTTTCATCATCATCCAAACGCAGCCCCATGGTCAGAGCAAAGCTATCGACAATGCGCCATTCATCCTCGGAAAACACCGACCATTGTTTGCGACTAATATCAGTTAAGTCACTCACTTGGTTACCTGTTTCGTCGGTTAAATCTTGATGGTTGAATGCTGCGCCAAAGGTCGCTGTATGACTTTGGCCTAACGTAGTGATAAGGCTAGATTGCGCATCCGTGTTAGTGATTTTCATCTTACGGGTTTTATTATCAAACACTTCATGCTTGATATAGCTATCCGAAGTACCAAAGTCCCAACGACCTGTATGTGAAAGGGAGAAGGTGCTGTTTTCATATTCTGTCGTTGAAGATTCAGGGCAACCGCGACGACCACAGGCTTCGCCCGGTGCTAACGGTGTGACGGTTTTACCTAAACTGCTGTCGAGTTCTTGGTTAGAAGTGCCAACTTCAAACATGATATCGTGATTTTCATTAGGCGTGAGCGCAAATCTCGCTGTCAGATTAGTCGCATCGCGACCTCGGTAACCACCATAGATTTGATCTTCTTCACGCTGGGTATATTGACCATAAAGTTGCATCCCTAGTAGATCTTTGATCAAACCACCGTTGACGAAAAAGTTGCCTTGATACACATTTCCCGAGTCAGACTTTTCCTGCAAAGTGCTGTCGAGTCGCACCTCACCCTGCCACTCGTTTGGCACTTTGCGAGTGATAATGTTAATTACCCCACCAATGGCATCCGAACCATAAAGTGATGACATAGGCCCGCGAACAATTTCAATTCTATCGATGGCCGCCAATGGTGGCGTCCAAGCGCCTTCAACGCCTGGGCCGTCACTGTTGGTCCGTGTCTCGCGCGAGGATTGGCGTTTACCATCCACTAAAATTAACGTGTATTGACTACCCATGCCCCGCAGACTGATATCCTGACGGTCTGCACCGCCCGTAATCACTACGCCGGGCACTTCTAACATGGCATCGGTTAAGTCGCGGTAGAAGCGGTTATCCAGATCCTCACGGGTGATCACGCTGATAGAAGCTGGCGCATCGCGAATTTGCTGTTCAAATCCCGATGCAGTCACCACGATTCTTTCCATCATCTTTTCTTTATCTGACGCGGTATCCGCAAGGGCATTTGTTACTGGTACTGTGGGCAACAAACATAAAGCGGTGATCACTTGAGCGAGGTACTTCTTACGACTTAACAACATAACCGACAAGTCTCCATTAGAGCAAAGATTGTAAATGAGAACAATTTTCAATACGGCAATGTATCTCTATGTTACAATCAGCTCAAGTTAGACTTTAGGTATTCACTTGTAAGAGTTACTTAAAAATGAATAAAAACATGATCAAAGGGATGATCGTTTTTGCGACAATCGCAGAAAAGGGCTCAATGAGTGCCGCAGCACAGCAATTAAATCTCAGCTCGTCGGCGGTAAGTCAGCAAGTGACCAAGCTCGAAATGGACATGGGGATCAGCCTGTTCCACCGCAATACCCGCAACCTCACACTCACCGAAGCGGGCAGTTTGTTCTACGAGAATTGCCGCAAGGTCATAGCGATAGTCGAAAGCACAGAGCAGAAACTTAATAACTTGAAAGGTATTCCATCAGGGGAATTAAAGATTGCCGCGCCTATAGGATTTGGCGGCGGCCTGTTAAGCGAACCTTTTAATTACCTGTTGGCAGCACATCCACAGATAAGTTTGAATTTACTGCTGCAAGATGGCCCGATAGATATAGTCAACGACGGTATCGATCTGGCGATTTGCATCGGCCCCTTATCGGATTCCAACCTAATTGCCCGCCATTTAGCCGATTGGCGTATGTTACTGTGCGCCTCACCTAATTATCTGCCAATGCATAAAAACCTTAGCCACCCAAAGGAATTAACTGAATTAAATCGGATCTATCACACTTATGCTAAAGGCGATATCTTAACCCACGCCTTCAGCCAAGCGTGTTTTGAACTGACAAGCCAGCGAATTAGCGTCAACAATATGCAGGCGTTAATTCAACTCACACTCGATGGTCTAGGATTTGCCGCCCTGCCCGAACCTGAAGTACACAAATACCTCGAAAGCGGCCAACTGGTCACCCTATTACCCGAGTGGTCACTCAATACCTACAGTGTTTATAGCGTAACGTCGGCGCGGGATAAGCAGCCTGCAAAAGTGAAAGAAGCGCTCAATGCACTTAGCCAATACTTTAGTCAGGCAGATTTTCACCAAGCCTATCATGTTAATCTGGGCCATCAAAAAGATGGCGTAAACGATAACGTAACCAATATCTTACCAATTAAAACTAAGAAAAAGTCACATCATCTTGATGTTGGTCACGCATCTTGAGGATACCTTACACGCATTCATTTCTGCGCTAAGCAGGGGTATTCTGCGGTGATAAACCGATAAAAAGATGTAACTCGATGAAAGATGTGGCCTTAGTGTTGGAAGGTGGTGGCCTCAGAGCCATTTATACCGCAGGTGTATTAGACGCGTTTTTACAGCAGTCACTTCACTTCAGCTATGTAATTGGGGTATCTGCAGGTGCCATTTATCCCGCGTCCTATGTATCCCGCCAATTTGGTCGCAATCTCCACATTCAGCAGCAATATCTCAATGACAAACGCTATATGGGCATCCGCCATTGGCTGGCAACTGGTAATTATGTCAATACAGACTTTACCTACCGTCGCATGGCTTATGAGTTGCTGCCATTTGATTTTGATACATTTTTAAATAGTAATACCGAATTCAAGGTCGGCGCCTTTAACTGCAACACAGGAAAAACCGATTACTTTGGGATGGCCGATTTTAATGATCACGATAAATTGCTCGACGTGCTCATTGCCTCCTCTAGCCTGCCTTTTATGTCTAAACCCAGCGTGATTAACCAACACCATTACCTCGATGGCGGCATCGGCGAACCGATACCGTTAGCGCAATCACGCAAAGATGGTTATGCACGCCAAGTGGTGATCTTGACTCAAGATCAGCATTACCAAAAATCCGCGATGAAAATGAATTGGTTAGCCCGCAAAACCTATAAACGCTACCCCGCCGTTGCCCATGCGTTAAGTGAGCGCCACCGAGTTTATAATCAAGCATTAGTCGAGTTAAACCAAGCCGTTGCGAATAATAAAGCCTTTGTGATCCGCCCAGCGCAACCACTTAACCTATCGCGGCTCGATCGCAACATCGGGAAAGTAACCGCCGTCTATCAGCAAGGCTTAGCAGATGGGCAAAATATCTTGCCCGCATTAATCACTTGGTTAGCCGCACCAAAACTGCCTAAATCTGAGGTGTAATCGAACGCAGCACTTGGCTAATAATCAACTCTCGCAGCCATTTATGGCTTAAATCATGCTCAAAGTGTTTGTGCCACATCAATAAATACGCGCCGGGGATCAATTTAATGGGTGATGGTAAAGACTGAAGCTCAAAAGACTTCATCACAGCCAAGGCATAGCGCGAAGGCGCGCAGAGGATCAAATCGCTCTGTTCACACAGGGTGAGCGCGCTCTGAAAGTCGGTCATATTCACGGCAATATCCCGTTTACGGCCCTCGAGTTGCAACACATCATCCAGCAACCAATGCTCTAAACCGCCAAAGGCCACTTGCAGATGGCGATAACTCAAGAAGGTATCTAAATTCCATTCTTGTGTTAACGCCGGATGATCACGACGCATCAAACACACGGGATAATCCTGCACTAACTCAACATGGCATAAGTCATCGGGAATGTTATTCACATGCATGGGTGAACGCTCATCCCACTCGCGACAACCTATGGCTAAGTCGATGTCGCAGCGCAGTAATCTGTCCATGGTATCGAGTCGCCACGTTTGGCAATTGAGACTCACACCGGGCGCTTGGGTGAGCAACATGGGCATAAAATGGGGAAAGGTCAGTGAATAGGTGGTTTCGACCAAATGCATTATAAACTGTCGTTGGCTCAAGGCGGGTTCGAAGGTGTCCGGCCGAGTAAATTGTGCCAATTGCTGTAAGCATTGGCGCAACTCAGGCGCGAGTGACAAAGCCTTGGGCGTCGGTTTTAGGCCGTAGGCGGTACGTTCAAATAAAGGATCATCAAACACTTCCCTCAGACGTGTGAGCTGTTTACTCACAGCCGACTGGCTCAAATGCAACCGCGCAGCAGCAGCGGTCACGCTTTGCTCCTCAAGTAGAATTTCGAGTACGGGCAGTAAATTCAGATCCAAACGTTTTAGCATCTATGCCTCATTCACCCCAAAATAATGACTAGGGTTGCACTTTTTTAAATGGATTTAACCTTAAATTCTGCGGCAACTTCATCAATAACAGTGACAATAAAATCACAGCTATTCCCATCCATTGGCGCATATCTAAAGTTTCCCCCACAATCATGACCCCTAATGATACGGCAACCACAGGGTTGACTAAAGCGACCATACCCATGATTTCTGGCCCTAAGTTTCGCATAGACCACAGCCAAGCCCAATAGGCAACGGCGGTGTTGGCAATCACTAACCATATCAGTGAAGGTACAAGCGTCATACTCGGTAGCTGCGGTGGCCCTGCCATAAACCAAGCCAGTGGGATCAACATCAAACCGCCTAATAATAGCTGCCACGCGGTCAGCACTAAAAAGTCACCCACATCCCACTTTTGCATCCAGCGAGAAGAAAAAGCGATTAAGGTGGTGGCACTCAGCATGCAAAGTACGCCGATAGGATCGAGATCCGCCGAAGGGTTAAGCAGTAAAATGACCCCACCTAATCCCATCAAACCTAATAATAACCACTTCATTCCTGGGCGTTTTTTATCAATGAGCCAAGCCAGTATTAAGAAGATGAGCGGCAGAGTAGCCCCTAAGGTTCCCGCCACCGCGCCCGGCAAACGATACGCGCCGATAAATAGCAAAGTGAAGAAGGCACCGATATTACAAAAAGCCAGCAAACCAAGCTTTGACCAAACCAAAGTTGGCAAACGAGGACGCAGCATCAGCATTAATATCCCCGCAGGCAAGGCACGCCACACGGCTACCCAGTAGGGCGACATGTCATGTAAGTAGAGACTCACTAACGCATAGGTCGTCCCCCAAAATACAGGAGCGAGTAACGCAATAATAAAGGGCATAATGACTTCTTAAAAAGTATCTTGATGTTGAGATAATAAAACAGGCAAGCCTTGAGCTAACAATTCCACCGATTACAACCTCTATTGCATGAACTTAGCCAAATCCACCCACAACAGACACTGCGCTTGGGCACCGTTTGCCGTATAATCGGCCGTCATTTTCTACAGGCGGGCCAGTATGTTCCATATCGCACTCTATGAGCCAGAAATCGCACCTAACACAGGTAATATCATTCGCCTTTGCGCAAACAATGGCTGCCAGCTGCATTTGATTGAGCCATTAGGTTTTGATCTAGAAGAGAAAAAGCTACGCCGCGCGGGTTTGGACTATGCCGACTTAACCAATGTGACTCGCCATAAAGACTTCGATGCTTTCCTCGAAGCCATGGCAGGCAAACGCATTATGGCCTGCACCACTAAGGGGAGTCGCCCGCATACAGAGCTGAGTTTTGCCAAAGACGATGTGCTGCTATTCGGCCCAGAAACCCGAGGTTTACCGATGGCGATTATCGAATCTATCCCCACTGAGCAGAGACTACGCATCCCCATGGCGGCCACCAGCCGTAGCTTGAATCTGTCTAATGCGGTGGCAATTATCAGCTATGAAGCATGGCGCCAACTGGATTTTGCTGGCGCACTTTAAGCGCTATCGAAGGTAAATCGGATTGGCGACTAAGGAGATGGCGCGACTGGCGTCATCTCTATTCCGCGAAAAAGCTGATAGCGATCAACATCATCGTCTAAATATTGAATATTCTGCGTCCATTGCCATGCGTTAGCTTGAGCACCCGCCCCCTTTACCTCAAACAGTAATTGAATTAACGCAGACCGAGCAGTCACCACGCCCTCACCCAGCAAAGAATAATCGCCATTTTGACGATATAAGCTAAAGACCTGCTGCTTCTCTTGGGACACGCCATCGTAATAGGTCAACAACACTTGCTCGCCCTGCTCCCTAAACCACCAGGTTTCACTATAGGGCGCACGCGTGCCAACACTCACAGACAATAACAGCTGCCGCTTATCATGGGAGCAAAATCCGGTGACTGTCACTTTTCGTGGCGCTTCCCCCACTTTGGCGGCATCGCCTCCCCATTGACCAGTAAACTGAGGGCAAAACTCACTAAAACTTACCCTAGCCGCGTGCGCAGCCAGAGGAATAGCAGCACTCAGTGCAATTGCCACTCCCCATAATAGTCTTAATCGGTTGATTTTATTCTGCATCTACCTAGTCCTCAGCCGAAATATCACCCTAGATTAGCCTGTAATTCCGCCATCAACAAATCACAATTAGCCGACAACCATTCACAGATGCTTACACAAAGCGTCCCGCTATGGGTTATCACTCAGTTTGCTTTCATGCTCGGTTTCTATACTCTCGAATCTGCACCACAAATAAAATCATTATAACTATATGTATGATAAGGAGACTCACAGTGAAGAAGACAGGAATCTTATTGCTCTGTCTGTTGATGCCATTCGGCTCAGCATTTGCGGAGCAGAGTAAACCGCTCTCGGTGGAATTGCTCTGGCAACTTAAGCGTATTGGTAGCCCAGTCGTATCGCCCTCTGGTGAGCATATTATTGCGCCAGTCACAGAATATGATCTGAAGGAAGATAAAGGTTCGACCCAGTTATGGCGTTTTGATGGCGAAGGTAAAAATAATCGTGCTATTACAGTCAAAGGGTTAAAGGTGAGCGAGCCCGTGTTTTCGCCCGACGGCAAAACCTTAGCCTTTGTGAGTGAGCGAAATGAAGACGACGCAGGCCAAATCTACCTATTGCCTATGGACGGTCCGGGTGAAGCGCAGCGCTTAACCGACATACCTACTGGCGTAAATGGTATTAAATGGGTTGGCAAGCATTTGTATTTCATCAGCAATGTATTCCAAAATCAAACATGGGACGAGATGAAAACCCAACTAAAAGCCGACGAGGACAATAAGGTCTCCGCTCGCCAGTGGAACGCTTTGCCCTACGCTCAGTTTGATCACTGGTTAGATGAACGTCGCCAAGCCCATGTATTTAGGCTCCCCGCTTCAGGCGGCGAAGTCGAATCCGTGACGCAAGCACTCGGCCATGAGTTACCACGCTCGAGCCAAAGCAGTTCAAGTTACGATATTTCGCCTAATGAACGCTTAATTGCCTTCAGTACTTATGGCTCAGACAACCGTGTCGACCCTAAACTGGATATTTTCCTTGCGACGATTGGCAGTGGTAAAGCAGAGAATATCACCCCAGAAAATCAAGCCGCAGATGCTGATCCCAGCTTTAGCCCCAATGGCAAAACGCTGGCTTTTACCCGTCAGAAAATCCCCGGTTTCTATGCCGATACTTCAAGGCTGATGTTACTGGATATCGATAGCCGTAAACTTAATACGCTAACACCAGAGTGGGATCGTTCGGTCAGCCAATTTAATTGGACCCCCGACAGTAAAGGCTTTTATGCCACCATCGAAGATGCCGCCACTAACCGCATTTATCATATCGATGCCAAAAACGGTAAAGTCAAAGCCATTACAGAGGCAACTGACTTTAGCCAACCCGCCATAGGTAAAGACGGTGAACTGATTGCCACCAACGAGAGCTTTTTGCACCCAGCGCGCTTGGTCAGCATTAATCCCCGCAATGGTAAGACGGTACGCCTAGAGAATTTTAATGACGATATTCTCAAAGATGTTGATTTAGGCACTTACGAATCAGTGACCTACAAGGGATATCAAGATCAAGATATTCAAATGTGGGTTCACTATCCTCCCGGATTCGATCGCAGTAAAAAATATCCCCTCTTTATGCTGGTTCACGGCGGGCCACATAACGCCATTACCGACGGTTTCCATTACCGTTGGAACGCACAAACCTTCGCCTCTTGGGGATATGTCACTGCTTGGCCAAACTTCCATGGTTCTAGCGGCTTCGGACAAGCGTTTGCCGATGCGATTAACCCAGATTGGAAGAATAAATCCCTCGAAGATGTGCTCAAGGCGGCCGACTGGTTTAAACAGCAAAGCTGGATAGACAGCGACCGCATGGTGGCGGGTGGCGCAAGTTACGGCGGTTATCTGACCTCAATTATTTTAGGTCAACCACATCCCTTTAAAGCCTTGTTGATCCACGCTGCGGTTTACGACATGTATTCACAAATGGCGTCGGATTTTGCCGTCCACAGCACCCGATTTGGCAACTACTGGGATAATCCTGAGCTGTATAAAGCCATTTCTCCACATTACTTTGCGGCTAACTTTAATACCCCAACCTTAGTCAGTCATGGTCAACTTGACTACCGGGTACCAGTGGGGCAAGGGTTTGAACTGTTCCGCACCCTGCAAACTCGCAATGTGGAATCGCGGATGATTTATTTCCCCGATGAAAACCATTGGGTTATGAAACCCAATAACTCTATCTATTGGTATAACCAAGTGAAGGATTGGATGACCCATTATGCTAAGCCGGGTGGACAATAAACGCTGCATCTAGCACCAAGAACAGAAAAGCAAAAGGTCTGCACTATGCAGACCTTTTCTTTATCGAATCAAGCCTCGCAATAATAGCTTATTGGCCAAATCCCGTGGCTTTAATATCGACGGTTTGCACTTTGCCGTACTTAGCGGCAATCGGTGCAATCTTAGCCGCATTGCCAATCAGCACAAATTGCAGATCTTTTTGCGGGAAGTAAGTTTTCACTAACCTTTGGGTTTCTTCTAGGGTTAAACCATCCACCTTAGCTTGGAACTCATTGATAAACTTATCATCGAAACCATACAGATACATGCCTGATAAGAGCCCCGCCAGCTGCCCAGAGGTTTCAAACTGAGGCGGGAACTGACCCTTAACATAGGCTTTAGCCGAATCTAAGGTCGCTTGATCTACACCTTTCTCCCATAAACGAGCATAGGTTTTCAAGGCTAAATCCATCGCTTCTTGAGTGGTTTCCGTCTTAGTGAAAGTACTGATTGTGAATACGCCCGAATCGGTATAAGGGCTAAAACCTGAGCGTGCGCCATAGGTTAAGCCTGCGTTCACCCGCAGCTCGTCGTTAAGCCAAGAGGTAAAACGACCACCTAAAATAGTGTTCACTACCGTTAAACCTACATAGTCTGGATTGTCACGACTAATACCTAAGCCCCCGATCACAAAAGTAGTTTCGATTGCATCGGGTTTATCCACCAGCAAGACTTTGGCCTCGGTCAACTGAGGCAAACCTTGGTTTAAATCAGGTTGTACCAGTTTTTCGTTGCCTTGCCACTGACCAAAGGTTTGCGTCAACTTGGCTTTCATCGTCGCCACATCAAAGTCACCCACGACAGTTATCGCAGTATTGGAAGGCTGATAGTAACTCTTATGGAAGGCGCGCAGCTGCGACACAGTCACTTGTTCAAGCGAATCACTGTTACCCGAAGCCGCATTACCATAAGGATGGGCACCGAATACGAGCTTATCGAAGTAGCGACCAATCACCGCCCGTGGGCTTTCTTTATCCTGCTGCAGCCCAGCAATCGCGCGCTGTTTGAGTTTATCAAACTCGGCGGCATCAAAGTCAGGCGTTAACATCGCCGCGCTAAATAAGCCCAGCATCAAGTCAATGTCCTTCGCCATAAAGTCAGCACTCAGATAACTGCCTTCCTTATCCGCTTCGGCCACTAAACTTGCACCGAGAAAATCCACTTGCTGCTCGATATCTGCCTTAGATTTCCCCGCCGCACCTAACAGCAAGCCTTCTGCTGTCATTTGTGCCACGCCTGCGGTGGTGTCATTCACAGCACCGGCGCGTACCACGGCATTTAAGGTAATTAACGGCACTTCGCGCTGCGGCATTAAGTACACAGTTAAGCCGTTATCTAACACAAACTTATCGTAACTTGGCATCGCAAAGCTGCCAGTATCGACCCGCTTTGGTGCCGATGTCGCCGCGCAGCCCGCTAAGACTAAGCTTGTGCCTAAAGCCAATGCTGCCATTAACTTAGAAGGTTTTCCGAGTGATACCATCTTAAGTGATTTCATTGCTGTCGATTTCATTGTCATCGATTTCATTGAGAGGACTCCTCGTTTGCCGCCAGCACAGCTACAGTACGATTCGATTTACGTAAATAGGTTTGGGCAACACGTTGAATATCCGCTGGCGTCACCTTGTTATAGGCTTCAGGTGCATTAAATAACTTGTCGTAACTGCCAAAATACATCTCATAGGTGCCTATGGTATTAGCCTTACCATTAATGGTTTCCATCGAGCGATAAAAATCCATCAACTTAATATTTTTAACTTTATCCAGT
Organism: Shewanella sp. SM55; assembly: GCF_025654025.1. Taxonomy (NCBI): domain Bacteria; kingdom Pseudomonadati; phylum Pseudomonadota; class Gammaproteobacteria; order Alteromonadales; family Shewanellaceae; genus Shewanella; species Shewanella sp. SM55. The sequence goes on from NZ_JAKKRS010000016.1 coordinate 36,134, forward strand.
TCTTGCTGGGTAACACCCGTTGTCGCAATCGCATCGATTTGTTCAATCAACGCATGCTCCAGCGTCGAGGCTTTCACCTCAGGTGTAGCAACGCCCATCACATAGAAGAGGTTAGGATCGACCGACATCGGCATGTAGGTTTGCGCTTCTAAGGCCACTTGTTTATCAACCAATGATTGATATAAACGCGAGCTATTACCTTGACTTAGAATCGAGCTTAATAAGTCCAGCGCATAAAAATCCGCATGGGTTGCCGCCGGAATATGGTACGCCAACATTACGTTAGGTGTGCTGACCGATGCCTTCTGCACAAAGGTGCGACGCTCACCCTTTTGCTCAGGTTCGACAGTGCGAATCGCTTTAGGCGGAGTCTGTGCCGGAATAGGCGCAAAGTACTTGTCTGCCAAGGCTTTTACTTGGGCAAGCTTTACATCGCCGGCAATCACGACCACGGCATTGTTCGGCGCGTAATAGGTTTTATGGTACTGGACTAAATCTTCCAGCGACCAAGCGGCGATATCCGACTCGTGACCGATCACCGACCAAGAATAAGGGTGGGCTAAAAACGCCACGCCTTTGATTTCGCCTTCGAGGGCATTCCAGTTAGAGTTTTCTAAGCCAGTGGAACGCTCCGACTGCACTACGCCACGTTCGCTATCGACCATGGCTTGGTTGATATCTAAGTTAGCGATGCGGTCAGCCTCGAGATCGAACATAGTTTCGAGCGCATTGGCGGGGAACCAATCGGTATAAACCGTCATGTCTTCAGTGGTATACGCATTGTTCGCGCCACCGGCGGCTTCCATAGTGCGGTCGAACATTTTCGGGCCGTACTTTTTCGAACCGTTGAACATCATGTGTTCGAAAAAGTGCGAAATACCAGTAATGCCGGGCACTTCGTTACGTGAACCGACCTTCCAAAATAAATACATGTTGGCATTGGGAATAGAGGCATCTTCTAGCACCATGATTTTCATGCCGTTATCTAGCGTGAAACTCTTAATGTCTTCTGCCGTGGTGGCCTGTGCTTGGCTTAGGGGGTTCAAAAGTCCCATGGCCAAAACCAGAGCCGATAGCGTGCGCTTCATCTTGTTCGCTCCTTGCTGTAAATATCCACATATAGAGGTAAATTGTTTAACAAATCAAGCGCAGGAAGCGTATCCCGCGCCGATTTTTTGTAAGCTCAAGTTATACCGCAGTGCTTACGGAATAATACGTTAGCCACTTATTGGGCTTTGAGTGCCGTTAACGCCACTTTGGTCATGGCCTCAACGCCCACTTTTAGCGCGCTTTCATCCACATAAAATGCTGGCGAATGATTGCTGGCCGCCGTTTCAGGGTCCGTTCCCTTTGGCGTCACCCCGAGGAAGAAAAACATCCCCGGTGTTTCTAAGGCATAGTAAGCAAAGTCTTCGGCACCTGTGATTAATCCGGGTTCAATCAGCATCTTATCGCCCACTACGCTCGCAAGCACAGGCCGCATACTGGCGACTAATTCGGGATTATTAACCACCACAGGATAGCCTTGGTGGATCTCAGTAGTCGCAGTCGCCCCTAAGGTTTTCGCCGACAGCTGTGCCATTTGCGCTAAACGCACTTTGATATCGGCGCGCATGGGTTGGTCGAAGGTGCGAATCGTGCCAATCAGCTCGACTTCATCGGGAATAATGTTAGAGCGAATGCCACCATTGACTGCACCAAAACTCACCACCGCCGGCGCTTTAGTGATATCCACCTGACGGCTGACGATCGTTTGCACGTTAGTGATAATTTGTGCCGCAGCGACAATAGGATCGACCCCATTCCAAGGACGGGAACCATGGGTTTGGCTGCCTTTCACTTTGATAGTAAAAGAGTCTTCACTCGCCATTGCTGGACCACTGCGCAGGCCAATCATGCCACTCGGCATACTCGAGGTGACATGCATACCAAATACTTGCTCGGGTTTGCGCTGAGCAAACAACCCTTCTTTGAGCATCAATTCCGCGCCGCCCTCTTCACCCTCTGGCGCACCTTCTTCAGCGGGTTGGAAGATAAACATCACATCCCCCGCTAGGCTGTCTTTCACTTTAACCAAGTTTTCGGCCACGCCCATTAACATAGCCACATGGGTATCGTGACCACAAGCATGCATCACACCCACTTTTTGATCGCGATAAGTGTCAGTCGCCTTAGAGGCAAAAGGCACATCGACCACTTCAGTCACAGGCAGTGCATCCATATCTGCTCGAATCGCAATCAACGGACCAGGCTTGCCGCCCTTCAGCTTCCCGCCTTTCAAAATGGCCACCACGCCCGTATGTGCAACACCCGTTTGCACTTCTAATCCTAAGGATTTCAGATGTTTTTCAATAATCTTGCTGGTACGAAACTCACGGTTAGACAACTCAGGGTGTTGATGCAAATCACGACGCCAGTCGATCACCTTTTGCTCCACACCCGCCGCCAACTTAGCCGCATCAGGCATAGTATTGGTCGCCGCTTGCACTGAGGTTAAACCTGTGCCCATAAAGCTTAAGGCTAAGGCCGACGCGAGTAAGGTCTTGGAAAAATGGGATTTATTTACTAGGGGCTTAAATTCAAATGATGTTGATGCAGCAAGTGATACAGAGGGTAAAGTCATAGCGATAGCCTATTGTTGTTTTTATAAGCTATCTAAACTACACGGACAAGGAAGAATTGTTAATAGATTTAATGATAAAGGTAAAAGAGACTGTGCTTCATTAGAGGCTGTCTTTAACCGTCATTCCCGCAATGCTGTGGGCGGGAATCTAGCTTTTAGATAAATCAACCTGAAAAAAGATAGGGATGGCGGATCTCAGTTAAAGAAACTTAAGGTAACGGAAAAGCTGTCCCAATGCTTGGCATCGTTAGCTTTAGTCACAAAACAACAAATTCACGATTTTCTTTAAAACCACATGGCCATCGGCCTTGGCTATACAACTCAGCCACCTCACTCCATACGCCCTTTTGTCTGAGAGCGGCCTCTCTCGCTGCCATTTTGAAGGCAAAGAGTGCGCCGCCTCTAAAGCTCTCAGTAAAATCATGAGGACCATACACAAGCAAAGGATGTGACCGGCCAATTTTTCTCAGAGATCTGAGCGCCGATTTATACACAAGCATCTCCGCGTCTTTTGTTTCTTCCAATTTTTTCGGACCATTCAAAGGATCCTCTTGATCTCTGCTTGTAGGCAGCCACTCCCATCCATATGTAGAACCCAATACGCCTTCAATCGGACTTGCAGCCGAGAGCCAGTCAATAAATTCAACTTGTTTGGCTAGATATTCAGGTGTCATAGGAAGTTAACTCCGTGTTAAAGGAGTTTCAAACTGAAGCAGCAGTTTGAACTTCCAGTGAGTAAAGCGAAGGATTTTAAACGCTTTGTTACGTTTTGGCTCCTTAGCTTGGTTTACCAGCCAAAGTCTAGCCACCCATTTTAAATCAACAACATAATGCACTTTCGGTTTCTCTACCACCTGTACTGGCTAAAATTACTTGAACAAGAGCCATCATATATGGATGTCTGGCTAAAATGCCTAGCTAAAATTGCCTTTCTGAGTAACACAGTATTGCGCGGGAATAACGGTAATGAAATTTAGTCAGCAACTCACAGAAAATTAAGCTCTTCATCTTGAAGGGATAAAGCACTATCAATGGAGGTTAATAACACGCCATAGATGTAACCGCAGTTGCCCACAAAAATCACTTGATTACCATTGAGTACCATCACTTCTACCCCATGATCGGTTTCCCAGTTGCAGGAGTAATGATAACGAATTGCCCGAGTCTCCATTGTGCTGGTGTCATCCAATATAATGTACAACGGCTGGGTATTTGCGGCTATTTCATTGATGGTATTTAAAGAAATCTCTAAGTCACCGCAATAATCTTCAAAGTACTTATGCATTTTGAGCATAGCATTTAGAATTTGATGCTTCGTTTCTGGTGTCATCAGAGAAACGTCTTCGAGCATTTTTATGCGTAACTTATCGTTGCCCTGAAGCTCACCTTCAATAATCAGTTCACTCGGTTTGTTGAGTAATGGGTCGTACATTTTTGTTATCCTTAATCCTCAATTAATTCATCTGGATATAGCGCGATTTGCGCCAAGGATTGTGCAAAAAATTGGCTTAGATCTGGGCTAATAAAGTCCATCATATCGGGGTCATGGGTGTATGCGATCACTTGTCCCATTTTACCTAATGCCGAGGGCGAATGATCTGCAATCAAGAGTAATGTGCCACCCCCAAATTGGGCAAAGGGCAGCCAACCTTCTTGATACCATCCTGATTGGATTTTGGGATCCCGCACTTCTGGCTCGTGGTAATCAACGTAGTACTGGGCCTGTTTTCTCATTCGGTCACGAAATTTAAATGATGAGGCTAATGACAAAAAATCATACCGGCAAAAGTAATCTTTTCGGGCAAAGACTGTGCTCCACTCATTGCCGCCATTGGCATATCCCCAAAGCTCCCTTAGCGGGGAAACTAGTTTAAAACCTAATTGTTTTTCGGCTTCATCTAAGACTGAGTTTGATAAGCCACGATCCAGTTCTAATGTTTGATTCATGTTGGCGTAAATAGCACTCAATGCCTGTAGATAAGTCTTAACGTCCATTGTATTTACCCCTTCATCCAGACACTTAGCAGCAGTGTTAATCCTTTTGGTTTATACCGCTCGCATATGCACTTATGGGAACTTATTTAATCGAATTAGACACATAAATTAGGGTGTTGCATTACTTTTCTCAACTTTATGCATCTCTTTATATAAGAACACTACGTCCTTATCGATAATTTCTAATCGCCAGCCATAGTGCTGGGCGAGCCATTCAAAGGTCGCTTCGGCGTAAAAATTGATATGGGTAGGGTCATTTTTATAGTGCCAACTGGCAAATGCGATTTTATCCTGCACACGCTTGGTCATAACCGCCAAAATGCCATTAGGTTTTAATAACCTATCAAGCTGGGCAAGTAACCCTGCGGCACCACTCACGTGTTCAATGACTTCGGTTAAGGTAATAAAGTCGTATTGGCGGGCTAACGTTTCGGGATTATTAGCGTAATAAAGGTCGTAATTATCTATCTGATAACCGCGCGCCTTTGCCATTAGACTCAATGCCTTACCTTCTCCGCAGCCAAAATCGAGCCCTTGGGCCGAAGTGCTAACACGGCTAAGTAGTGGCTTGAGTGTGCGATTTAAAAATGTTTGATAGCCGAGATCATCGGCATGATTCTCGTGCTTATCGTACTCGGCTTTTTCTGCCTCGGCCGAAAGATAAAACTCAGAAGGCACGCTCACCAGTTGGCAGGTTTGGCATTGCTGGTAACTGCGCTTCCTATCTTGATGATAAGCGAGTAATTCAACGCCATGACATAAGGGGCAGATATTCAACAACAATTCCTAGTGATAGTAAGGTGCATAGTAATGAGAATAGCCGTAATGCCCACAAATAATGCTAGCACTGACTAGCTGAAATCGACTATGTCGATGGCCTAATTAAGGCTTAGGGATTTTACGCTCTTTTGCGGCAGCTTCTTTTGCTTCCCGTAAATATTTTTGCTCGCGACTTTCTCTTTCGTCGAACTGTTTTTGTGCCTTAAGTTTTTGCTGCGCTTCCCAATCGTTGGTTTGGGATTGTTGCTTAATTTTATCTTCCCGCTCTGTCGTCTCTTTAGTGGCTTGACGGGCCTTTTCTAATTGAGCCTGTTCTAATCGCTGTGAGTCGATGCGTGCCTTATCGGCTTTTTGCTCTAGGGTCAATCTAGGCTTTGGCGCCTCGGTGGCATTTGCTAACGCGAGATGAAAACTAAAGATGAGGACTAGCGATATTAATATTTTAGAGATTAACACTTTAAATAAATACGCCATTTCCTGTCTCCTTTATTCGATAATTGAATGAATCAATGATAAAAGCTAATTCACGCAAGATGTGCAAAACATAGCATAAAATCTGCCTAAGCTTAAAATATGCAGCAGGTGTTCTTAAAAAATATGCTTGAATACAAGTCTTAAACTACACTTTTTAAGTTTCTATTTGAGTGAAACAACAATTAGGTTTATTTTTAACCCCATTGGAATGATGTACTATTGGGCAACTTCGTGTTCAACGAAGACCTAAAAATGGGATGTGACTATTTTGCGTCACAAGGGAGTATCCTGAATGATCAGATGGCAACACTTACTTAAGAAACTCAGTACAGATGATCCTGTACTGCAAGAAAAGCTGTCTCTCTGGCAAGCACATCCCCATAGAACCCCCTTAGCCTTAATTCAAGGCTTTAGCTTTATTAGTGCCAACCAAGCCACCCTCAGTTATTTTGAGACTGAATACGATGCTTTTGTGAATGCAACTCCCTATGATTTTTCTCCGAGGATCCAATCTTCAGGCCGCAATAGTGTTGAATTTGCGCGGGAAATGATCCTTGAAGCCATTGCAGGCAATAATGTTGAATTCAACTGGCTGCACATGAGCCAACAAGGCAATGAACTGCCGACTCGAATTAATCTCTATCGCTGTTATCTGCAACAACAGCCCGTTGTACTCGTTGAATTACAAGCTCTTAATCGCCGCAATCAAATGCGCGAAACGATTTCTGATGGTTTTGCTCATATTCCCAAAGAGATTTTATCGACCACGCTCGAAGAAAGTGCCGAAGCTGTGTATATCACTGACACTGATAATCAAATTTTGGCTGTCAATAAAGCCATGTGCCGTATTTGCGGCTATAGCGCAGAGCAGCTCATCAGTAAAACCCCTGAATTTTTAGAGGTAAGAACCCATAATATGGGGGAAGAAACCGAATGCCAAATCGCCTTGAAACAAAGGGGATTTTGGCAGGGCGAAACGTGGAAAAGACGTTCAGATGGCAGTAACTTCCCTGCTTGGCAGAGCAGTCGTAAAATCGTCACTGAAGATGATGCTCATTATAATGTGAATATTTTCAGTGATATTAGTACTAAAAAACTATTAGAAACCCAGCTAACAACTCGGGCTATGTACGATACCTTGACTGGATTACCTAACAGGTTCCATCTCAAACAGATCCTCAATAGTGCCCTCGAAAAACTTAAAACTGATCCCCTCGCACTGGGGGCGTTGATGTTTTTAGATCTCAATGGTTTCAAGAATATCAATGACAGCTTCGGTCACTCCATGGGCGATAGAGTATTACAACTCGTCGCCGCCCGTCTCGAGGCGGGTTGTATCGAAAAAGCCGATATAGCCCGTATGGGAGGAGATGAGTTTACCTTAGTGCTGCAAGACTGTAGCTGCAAAGATGAAATCCAACTGTTTGCAGAACAGATTCTCAGCTTATTTGAGAGCCCCTTTGAAATTGAAGGCCAAAAGTTCTTCCTCGGCACCAGCATAGGCATTGCGCTATTTCCTACCCACAGTAACCAAGCGGGACAACTGATTAGTCTTGCCGATACTGCCATGTATTGCGCTAAAAAGAGCTTACCGCATCTCGTGTTTTACGATAAGGAAATGAGCCTAGCAGCCGAGTTAAAATTACAGTTAATCAATAACCTAAGGCATGCGCATAGCCTAAAACAATTCACTCTCGCTTATCAAGCCATAGTCGATTTACACACAAATCAAACTATTGCTGCCGAAGCCCTGCTCCGCTGGCAGAAGTCACCGACAGAATATTATGAAGCTGCCGACTTTGTGCCATTGCTTGAGGAAACAGGATTAATTGTCAGCATTGGCCAATGGGTATTAGAACAGGCCTGTGTACAAGCGGCCCTCTGGCGAGCACATTATCAACCCGACTTTAGAATTTCAGTCAATGTGTCACCACTGCAATTAGAACACTTAGATTTTATCGACCAAGTGATAAATGCCTTAGAAATGGCGAAATTACCCGCCGAAGCACTGATTTTAGAAATTACCGAATCGGCATTGTTACGACAACCGGAGCAAGCACGACTCACACTCAATCGTATCAAAGCGTTAGGTGTCAGTATTGCCATCGATGATTTTGGGACTGGGTTATCGTCACTCAGTCGCTTAGGGACTTTGCCGATAGACAGCGTCAAAATTGATGCCGAGTTTGCCTTGCGCTTAAACGAAGTCTCAGGACAAAAGCTCTGCAATGCTATAGTGCAACTCGCACAAGCACTCGACATTCACTTCGTCGCAGAAGGTATTGAAACTCAACAACAAAAAGACATAATGACTGACATGGGCCAAGGTTTCGCCCAAGGATTTCTATTTGGCTACCCGAGTTCAGTCGAAAACTTCACCCAAGCCTTTCTTGCGGAAAAACGCTTAGCCTAGAACAGATTTAGGACTGCCGATGTTCGCATCGGCTCGATAATCCGACCGGCGTACCGAATTAACGCTCTCAACGTTTACAACGGAAAACGAAAGATTCCGCTAAGGTTTTATCGAAATATTTTGATGGGTCGCGAACGAAGGGGAAAGATTTTCTTGCAGAAAACATATGATTTAAGCTCGATAGCCCTGCCAGCACACCATTTACTAATAGTTATGAATGGAATAACTCCCCTGCAAAGCCAGTGATGGCCTGGCAAAGCACTCTCATCATTATCAACAAAAACACCATATTTAAAGCTCAATAGCCCTGCCAGCACGCCATTTACTAATAGTAATGAATGGAATCACTCCCCTGCAAAGCCAGTGATGGCCTGGCAAAGCGCTCTCATCATTCTCAATAAAAACACCATATTTAAAGCTCGATAGCCCTGCCAGCACGCCATTTACTAATAGTAATGAATGGAATCTACTCCCCTGCAAAGCCAATGATGGCCTGGCAAAGCGCTCTCATCATTATCAATAAAAAAAACCATATTTAAAGCTCGATAGCCCTGCCAGCACGCCATTTACTAATAGTAATGAATGGAATTACTCCCCTGCAAAGCAATTGGCTGGCAAAGCTATCTCATCATTTGCTGCGCAAATGAATCCCAGTTATTAAACCGTATTTCACATTACGTTAGCGTGATCTGAATAAGATTTTGACTATTTTAATTCGTACGGAGTCTCAAAAACTCAATAACTTAAAAGCACTAATTCATACCTAAAACATCTAAGACTCAATAGCCTTAACCCCATCAACTATACCTTACCACTGGATTCATTTGAGTTCTGATAACGAGCCTGCACTGTACTCGGCATCGCCTTAATCCGCAGTTCCACCATAGCATCAAATGCCATCATTAACGGCTGAACATCAAGGGTAGGATCGAGGGCGCTTAACATATAAGCGCAAGCTTCTAAGGTCGATAAACTATCGCTACGACTCGATTTACGGATCCGATAGCGCGATTCATAACCTTCAGCCAAATGCACCGCAGGATACTGGGTTAACCAAGAATTCAGCTGCAGCATTTTGAATGCCTTACGCCAAGTGCCATCGAGCAACAGCAATATACAATCAGGATTAATATGTTGCTGTTCAACACTTACACTTAACGCAGAGGGATAGACGAGATAAATAGGCTTATTACACGCCGCTAAATATTCCCGTAAACCTTTGAAGTCAGACTCGCTTTCACCCACATAAACTTGCGTTTTAGGTACAGCAAGACTCAATACCCGCACACTATTCTTCTTATGTTCGACTTCACTCGGGTGCTGTAAAACCACCAACTGAGTCATTGGAGAGATAGGCTGAACACTCGCACATAAGCAAGCATTTTGCGGATAACGACAGATAGAACAATAAAAACGCGACAAAGGCGCAGTCCTCTTAACTTTAGCCTAAAAACTAACACAGCTCACTCAAATTCAATATGCAAGACGGTTTAAGGCTCTATTTTTCAAGCTGTTTTTTTGTTGAACTTTTGTGACAACATCGTATAGTGACACCAGCAAGAACGCTAAGGTCAATAAGTTAAAACTGCTAACACTTAGCATTTATTATACTTTTCTTGCTTTCAGTACCCACAACAAGGACGATAAAATGGACAAAAGACTGATCAGTATTGCGGTTGTATTCGGATTATTGAGTACAAATACATTTGCAGCCACAGACAAAGCCTACCAACATGATGTCAATATTAACTATGGCGCCTCAAGTGAAGCATTTAGTGATGGCGGCTGGAGTGCTGACTATCGCTACTATTCTACCCCAGTTAGTCAAGATTCTGCGCCCTACGCAATAAGTGGCTTTTTAGCACAAACATCTAATATTGGTGGTAATTATAGTTTTAATGATGATTTAGACTCTTATGCTGTCAATGGAGAATATGTTTTCGCATCTAAATGGTTTGTTGGTGCAAATTACTTCAATCTAGATAATGATTTCTATAATGCTAATACTTATGGAATCAACTTAGGTTATTACTTTAACGCTACCTCGGCTGTTTATGCTAGCTACTCCAGTAGTGACGGTGATTATGATGCTGGATTTGGATCAAAAGGAAATTCTGACAATGATGCGTTCGGCATAGGAATACGCAGTTTTATTCCTTTGCAATCGACAGCAGGTATTGATTTGCAAGCAAACATCTACTACAGCCAGTCTGATAATACGCTAACTAACGGCCCTAACGGTCAATATAACAATAGCAATAACAGTACAATTGTAAACTTAACTGCTGATTGGTACATGACTCGCGCTTGGTCTATCGGCGCAAACTACAGTATTCAAGACGATAAGGACCCTTACAGCATTAATACTGCTTATCACTGGCGTATTACAGACTTAATATCCGCTCGAGCTGGTATTGCCAAGTCATTTGAACCCGATTGGGATGGCGTTGATATTTCACTTAGTCTCAACGGCCGCTTTTAAATAAAAAATGCCCGCAGCTTGTGGTTAGCAAGACTGCGGGCAAAGGGTTTACAGAATATACTCAGCAGCACTGATTTCACAAACAGCCCTGTTTACTCTTGAAGCATCGTCATCACAATCGATCATATGATGGGTCTAATCCCGCTTTATCGCTCCTGAACTCAATACTACTAATGCTCGCCAACTAACTGCTCTTGGTGCCAGTGGTCGAATCGACTCAGCGCCATCATCAACAATAAACCGATAGAAAACACGCCCATGACGAGTGCCACTGCATAAGGTGCAGTTAAATTCGTTTGCTGTATAAGTCCAGCTAAAACGGATGCACCACTCATCTGAATAAAACCTAGCATAGCCGCGGCAGTCCCCGCTCGCTCACCGAAAGCTGACAGCGCCATACTCGTCGCAGGGCCGAGTAAAAAGGCAAATCCCACACATAACAACATCATAGGTAACATGAAGTTAAAAGCTGCTGCCATCCCTGTATTTGGACCAAACTGTTGGCCCGCCACTGTCGCCACTGAAGACAGAACGAGTAAGGACAGAGCCAAAATAACCGTTGGACGATTACCCAGTTTGCGAATGACGATCGGTGCCGCAAAACAGGCCACGATATTGAACACAGCATTGAGACCGAATAAACCACTAAACGCCAGCTCAGAAATCCCTAAATGCCCAATCAACCACACAGGCGCATAAGACACATAACTCAAAATAGCCGCCATAGCAGACATACAAGCAAAGGCATAAAACAAAAAGTGGGTGTTACCGAGTACAGGTTTGAATCTACCCCAACGGTAAAGTGGGCCAGTAGTAACAGTGTTGGCTGGACGAGTCTCAGGTAAGCGATAACCAACAACGAGCATCATCAACATGGCATATAACGTCATGAAAACGAAGGTTGAACGCCAGCCGAATTGCATCGCTAACAAGCCACCTAAGGTTGGTGCTAAAGCTGGGATCACGCAAATCGCACCATTTAAGTAACTGTAAATTTTAGCGCCTTCTTTTTGTGAGTAGCAGTCGCGCACCGCACTAAACACCACGATAGAAGTTGAACAGGCGGCTAAACCTTGCAGCACACGAGCAATCTGTAACCAATGAAACTCGATGGCCGCGGCAGCGAGAAGACTACTTGCGCCGTAGAGAAAGACCCCGAAAATGGCCACAGGACGGCGGCCATAACGGTCGGCTAATGGCCCAATCAACACTTGGCCTAAGCCCATGGCGAATAAAAACAATACGAGTGTGGATTGAACATCACTGGCAGATACGGCGAATTCTGTCGCCATAGTTGGCATTGAAGGTAAATAAATATCGATGGCTAATGGGCTGAGCAGCACCATAGACATCAGGATAGGTAACAGATTGCGCCGCATAAATAATCTCAGTTGATCAGGGAAAGGTATTTCAGTGGGCGCTATTTTAATTAACTCAAGGTATGAACAGAAATGGTATAATTTCCAAAGTAAATTTCCTCTGAGGAATATCTGTGAATATCGACAACTTAGCCAGAATCGATTTGAACTTGCTGGTCATACTCAAAGTGCTGCTAGAGGAGCAGAGTGTCACTCGCGCCGCCAGCCGATTACATATAAGTCAGTCGGCCCTCAGTAAGAGCTTAAATCGACTCAGAGAAACCTTAGATGATCCCCTATTTCAGCGCACGGCGCATGGCTTAAAACCCACCGCGCACGCCCTCATTCTTGGGCAAAAACTGCCGAATATATTGCAAGACTTGTATCAACTCACTCAGCCTCCGACCTTTAATCCTGCCAGTAGCAATCGACAATTTTCTTTTGCCATGGTGGAAAGCGCCTATGAGACCTTAATCCCATATTTTATCGGCCCTATGCTGACCACGGCACCCAACGTCAAACTCGATTCCTATGTCTGGACCGAAAAATCGATGCAGGATTTGCAGCAAGGGCAAATCGACTTTGGTATTTCAGGGCGGGATTTGCATCCACTGTCAGATTTTCAAGTAGATCGTCTGCCCGAAGGGATTGCCTATCAAACATTATTTACCGATCAACAAGTCTGCTTAGTGCGAGAGGATCACCCGCTGATGGCGGCGCTCACCTCAGAACAATGGAATTTACCCTTTTACCTCGATATGGCCCATGTGCAGGTTCGTTGTGAAGGTAGTGATTGGTGGGCACTGGATTACTTTCTTGCCGATCTTGGGCATAGACGCCGGATCAGCACGACTGTACCCGACTTTTATGGTGCCGCCAGCGTTTGCGCCCACAGCAATTTAATCTTCACTCTGCCGTCGAGCTTTGCCCGCCACGCCTGCCAACTTTATCCGCTCAAACAACTGCCACTGCCTTTCGAATTTATGCCAATGGCCTATGTGCTGTTATGGCATCAAAGAAATGATGAAGATCAAGGGCATAAATGGATTAGAGAAACCATTTGTCAAAGTGTGGCTAAGTTATTCAATCCCACAGAAATACTTTAACACGACAAAAACGGCCAGTAAAAAGCTCGACAAAGCAAAGGCTTTATCGGGCTAATATCGAGACAAACAATTAAGAATAGCGATTACAGAATAAATGTCGCGACTTGCGCATTCAGATCATTAGCGCGAGCTTTTAAGCCCCTCGCCTGTGCCAAATCTGCCATGGCCGATGCGGTAATCTCATCGGTCACATCTTTAATCGCAACCGTATTCTGGGTTATTTCACCCGTCACTTGAGTCTGTTCTTCCGCTGCGGTAGCAATTTGGCCTGCCATATCTGAAATCACATTGACCGCTTGCGTAATCTCTTCAAGGGCTTTCGCCGCCGCATTGGCATCCTCTACGCTATGACCCGCTAATGCTTGGCTGCTTTCCATCAAGCTGACTGCTCGAGCGGTAGTGCGTTGTAGCGTTTCAATCGTGGTATGTACTTCCTGAGTCGAATCCTGTGTACGACGTGACAGTACTCGAACTTCATCGGCAACGACCGCAAAGCCACGACCCTGCTCACCGGCACGCGCCGCTTCAATGGCTGCGTTAAGCGCCAACAAGTTGGTTTGTTCAGCAATCCCTTGAATCGTCGCCAGAATACTCGAGATAGACTTAGCGTGACGACTTAAATCGCCGATGACATCCGTTGCTTGAGTCACTTCATCGGCGAGTGAATTAATCGAGTTACGAGTTTTATTCACTAACTCTTTACCCTGTAAACTGCTCGCTGCAGACTGTTGAGCCGCTGTTGCCGTGTTCTCAGCATTGGCTGCAATCTCATTAGTCGCACTCGCCATTTCAGTTACCGCAGTCGCGACCATAGCGACTTCTTGCTGTTGACGTTGTAACTCCGCAACTGAAGTTTGCGTGGTGGTAAGACTACGTTCAGCATCGGCATCTAACTCATTCGCTAATTGGCGAATATGGCTGATCAGCTGATGTTGACTGCCCACAAAGCGGTTAAAGCTGTCGGCAAGCACGCCCACTTCATCTTGAGTATCGACAGAAATACGTTGAGTTAAATCACCATTACCATCGGCAATACGCGCAAGGGCTTGCGATACTCGACTCAGAGGACCCAGTAACATGCCAACTAACCAAGAAATGGCTAATACACTCAGCAACAGTACGAGTGCAGAGAGACCCAGTTGAGTGAGTAATAGGTTAGACAATGGCGCTTCTAGCGTTTCCTTATCAAGCACTAACACTAATTCCCAATCTGTATTAGGGATATCAACGCTCCAGACTAATTTGTCACGTCCTTCATTTTCAAAATACATAGGCAACAGAGTGCCCGCTGCACGGCTCTGTTCCGGTAAGTTGCGATTAAGCTCGTTGTCGATTTCACCTATAGGTTTCATCGTCTTAGCTTGGTCTTTATAAGCGATCACTGTGCCGTCTTTGTGCATCATGATGGCATAACCGTTTGCCGGTAACTTCATCCGATTAACACCGTCAACTAGGCTTGCGATAGATAAGTCACCACCCACAACACCTTGTGCGGTAGGCTGTGCCATAGTCACAACCAGAATGTTATAGGCAACATCCACGTAAGGTTTTGTCAAAATAAGACCGCGCTCACTGATGGCTTGTTGATACCAAGGGCGGCTGCGAGGATCATAGCCCGTACGATCAATACTCGGATCAGAATCCAACATTTGCCCAGCTTGAGAGCCAAAATAGGTCAGCTGAAAACGGCCCGATGCCTGTGCTTGTTGAAGTGTATTGAGGCTGTCACCTTCAACTTTATTCGCCAGGGCTCCCATAATATCTTGGCGGCCAGCCAACCATTCTTGTATCCGCTCAGCCTGCTGTTCACCTAAGCGCTGCACTTGTTCTAGGCTGTTTTGTAACAGTTGGGATTTTTGGCTGGAATAACTTTGCCATGACAACAAACCAATCACGAGTGAAAGGGCTGCCACGACAGAGAACAGAATTTTTTGCTTGAGCGAATATGAGTTCATGTTGGCGTCTAATTAATTAACAAAGCAGTGAAACAAGAGGGTGTTTGAGCGGGTCGAACGAATATTTACAACCAATATAATAAGGCGGCTAACTGAGTTAAAACTGCAGTTAAATTTGAGCTGAATTTTCTCATATTATGTACAGTTAGCAAAGAAATTGCTCAGATTTACATCAAAAAGATTTTAGCAAACACATATAATTAACCAACCGTTATTCGAGCAACAACATATAGATAGACATGCGATCACATATCAAAGTAATGCGCAACACCAAAATGGCCTCCCGAGTAAAATAAAGTAAATTAATCAAGATTAACGTGACCTATACGCACTCGCTATTGCACACTAAATGTCCACTGCCTATCGAGGAGTTCTTATGATTTTTCAACAGTTCCAACAGAGCCCACTGCAGACCCGAATTTCTGGCCCACGGGCTTGGTTAGCGATGGCAATTAGCATTAGCCTAATTTGTTTATCACTATTTTTATTGCCCTTCGTGCTCTTATTTGGCGCCATTGCGCTCGGTTGTTTAGTCCTATTTAGCCGTTTTTATATGGCACGTCAGTTGGCTAAATTTAATCAGGCTCAGGCAAACGCAACGCAGCATGCCCACGCGACAGAGGAGCCGCAGAGTCAGGTTTATGGATCTGACACTATTGTTAGGGAATCTAATGCGACACGCCATCAAGGGCGCACTTTTGAGCATAAAGAGGATGAACACTAGTTCAATCGAAGCAAAACTGCGCTCAAGCGAGTAAGGTCTGGGCGCGTTTAAGGCTATGAATTTCGGCGGGATCTTGGGTTACCTCAAGCACATTTTCAATCTGTAATACCAGTGAACGCCACAGAGGCTCGATAATATCCGCCTCTTTTTTATTGGCATTTTGCCGTGCCAGCTTAAGTAAAGCCGCAGATCCAACGACATCAATTCGCCCTAAGATACCGTCGGCCAGTGCCATACTCAGCTCAATCATCGCAGGCACACTGTGGCTATATTTGATCACTTGGCGCAAATAATCCTCAGCTTGAGTCAAATCACTGCCAAAGGCATTGTCATCATTGAGCATATGCTGCGCCCGCGTGAGCATAGCATCGAGTTGTCCTTGCTCGGCAGCTTCGGCCATCCAATGCTCACTGGCAATCATATCTCGAGTACAACCATCTCCATTGGCAAGCATTAATGCTAAATGATACTGGGCATGGGGATAACCTGCTTGTGCGGCTTTGCTTATAAAATGATAGGCTTGAGTTAAGTTCTTTTGCTGGTAATGCAACACTCCTAAATTCGCCATCGCTTCGGTTTGCTCGCCATCTGCAGCACCTTGTAAGTATTGCTGTGCTAACTTGCTGTCGGGTTGAAACGACTCACTGCCTACAAGATAAAAATATCCCAATAACGCCATCGCATTGACCACACCTGCTGCAGCTGCAGTGGCAATGATCTGTTCACCTTTAGCCACTTCTGGCGCGCCTTGATAACCGTGGATCAGTGCTACGCCATGCTCATGTAAGGCTTCCATGTGCTTAGGTGCCGCAAGGGAAAACCAATAGGCCGCTCGGGCAAAACTGTCAGCTGCGCTAATGTGAGAAATGGTATTTAGAGGTGAAACTGTGGATAAATCTTGGCTTGATATAGCTTCGGCTTCTGCCGCAAGTTCTTGCTCTTTGAGCAGTTCTTGTTCTTTCAGTATCAAAGCCTTGGTCTTAAACGATATCCCCACCAAATACTGCGCTTGCGGGTCATCTTCCATCACCGCGCGGTAGCATAAGTCCCTCACCGTCATTGCGTCAGTCGCTTCATAACAGTAGTCAGGGGCAACTCGACCTTTAACCTTAGGATACAAGTGCTCGACTAAAGTCAGGACATCTTTAATGGATTTTTGCGCTAGCGCGAGTAATTGTTCTTGGGTGAGATGGTATTTCTCAGGATGAGCGCCGCGGTTACCGTCGGCACGCAATCGATGCAGGGCACGAGTGGTCTTCACATCAATCACGCGCCGCTGATTTAGCTGTTCGATCCTATCGTATAAATTCGGACTCGAAAACGCGATTTGCTTATCTTGCCCCAGTAACTCTGTAAGTTTATGGGTAAAACTGCGAATGTGCAGTAGCGACTGTGTCGGTACATCCTGCACATAGCTTTTCGCCTTGAGGTAATCATCACTCAAGGAGACCGAAAAATCGTGGATAAACTCACTATCCTTAATGACTGTTTTCGTCCCCATGAGTGATTCCCTGCAGGCTGAATTGATGTTGCACTATTCGACGCTTGGTTTTTTCGACACCATATATAAGCGGAACAAAGCGACGTTAACGAATAATCCAATAAAAGACATAAAAGTATCCGCTAACATTTGCACAGGTAATCCGCCCATGGACGCTAACCCAGAAAGCTGGCTACCTATGACGGAGAGTGGTAAATATAACATCAATAATGCAATGGTTTTCAGTACGATAGGGCCACTAAAACTAAAACTACCCTTAATCGCTTCTAGCGGTGTTAAGCGCTCAACCACAACCATAAAGTTCACATAGGCTAAACGCGCAAAGAGATAGAAGCTAATTACCAATCCTACCAGCCACACAGGACCGAAGGCGGCAAACAGCATCACTGGTGCTAAAATCGCTAGACCAGAAAACACCCCAGCCAATAATAATGGTGGAACAAAAGGTAAACTCGCCTTCAACACCACTCCCGCTGAAGGACTATGCCCTTGTGAGCGCAGTTCTAAAAACAGAGTCAAAGCGGCAATTAATACCGAAAAAGTAAGTAGTAACAGCATCATGGCGATCATATGCGGCGCGCCAAACTGTGGGTTTTCTAGATCAACTTTACTCATCTCTATACCAAGCCATAACTGGATCCCCACTTGGATCAAGAGTAATGGGATCGTCAGCATAGCGAGTTGCGCCAGATGATTACGGAAGAAGTTATAGGCTTCTGACAAAATTGCGGATAGTGACATGCGACTTTCCAAATAATTGAAATGAATTAACACTTAGAATTGCCGCTAAGGATACCGAAAATCCCTTGGCAATGCACAGTAGAAATCACCAGTGTGAACCGTAAATCACAGAAAACTACTGCAACAAAAGTGACAAACCCGCTAAACTGTCCAGCGAACTCGTGCGCAAACCATCAAAGGACGCTTCCATATGAAACACACTCTGACCTTCTCTATCCTCCTCAGCACTTGTATTTTAGCGGCGCCCGCCAGTGCAGGCTGGTTAGATAACTTGGCAGGAACTCAAGCCAAAACTGAAAAAGCGACCACTACAGCAGCGGCAACTCAGTCGAATGATTTAGTTGGCAGCGTCATGTCACAATTGGGTTTAAACCAAACTCAAGCCGAAGGTGGCTTAGGCAGTTTATTAGGCTTAGCGCAATCAAGCCTAGGAACAACCGACTACTCAAAACTGGCTGCCAGCATTCCTAATGCCGATAGTTTGCTCGCCGCCGCGCCTAAATTGGACTCAAAATCGGGTGTTTCTGGCTTATTATCCAAAGCGGGTGATTTAGGTTCATCACTGCAAGGCAGTGCTATGGTTTTAGACGCCTTTGAAAAATTGGGCATTTCTAAAGATCTAGCAATGCCAATGATCAACATAGCTAAGTCTTACTTAGATACCAATGGCACTGAAGGCACCTCAGACTTACTGGTGAAAGGTCTGAACTCGCTACTGTAATTCAGTCTTACCTCACCCTAAGCAATACAAGGTTTAGGGTGAACTTTCACTTCCCAATCGACTCTACTTTATATTCCCTCCAGCATGAGAACCGCCAAATATGATTGCGAAATTAAAACGATTTTTTGAAGCTCATACTCAAGCAGTCTCCCCTGAAGACAAGGCACATCAACTTAAACTAGCCGCAGCGAGTATGTTACTTGAAGTCGTATTTGCCGATGAGACCTTAACGGCAGAGGAAGAAGCCTTATTACCTAAGCTGCTAACCGATACCTTATCAATGTCAGAAATAGACGCTAAGATACTGATTGATGAAGCTAAAAGCGTACAAGGCAGCGCGACCTCACTCTTTGAATTCACCTCAGCCATTAACGCTGGATTTAGCCTAGCGCAAAAGCAGCAATTGTTGCTCGCAATGTGGCAACTGGCCTACGCCGATGGCCAGCTATCCCAATATGAAGACCAGATCATTCGACGCACCGCTGATTTGTTGCACCTCAAACACAGCGAGTTGATCCAAATGCGTAATCTTGCCATAGCTGCAACCCAACAAACTGGCTAGCCACATCCGCTATTCAGTCAAAGTGCAAATCAACAAAAGCCCATAAAAAAAGCGTGAATGCGAAACACCTGTTCCCCATTCACGCGATGGTCTTCTTAAGACTAAATTGATATCGCTCTTTGGCTAAAAATATTTTTACTGCAGCCCTACTCACCAAAACACTAAGCGAAACAAAATTCTAAGCTAACGCTTTACCGATCTCATATCCCGAACCGTGTAATTCAGTCAACTTAGTCCTTAGCCCGCCCATCTCCATCTTCAATCCTTTCTTAGTCGCTAATTGAGATAACCAACTGGTTTTCTCCTCATCCTCAATCGTATCCCACTCATCTAGAACTTTGTAAGATAAGCATAATAACGCAGCAAGTTTTGAAAATGGGTTTGAATCCTTAGGGTGGTCTTGATACAAAATGCCTTGCACTAACGCTGGTGTAAACTTCCAATTCTTCGCTAGCAATGCGCCAATATCCGGGGAATCATATCCGAGTAACTCGCGCTCAAACTGATGCTTATCTTTACCCTGCGCCACAGCTTCGGCAATTTTCGCCGCATCTTCAGGCGATACTGCCGCAATCAATAGATCGCCAATACGATGTAAGATACCGCAAGTAAAAGCCTCTTCTGGGACTGCGCCACAACGCTTTGCCATTTCTTGACTATAAAGCGCAATCTCAAAGGTTTGCCCCCAAAACTGGGCTAAATCTATTCCTTCACACTTAGGGACTGCACCAATCACCGCCGATGCGAGCACTAAGGTTCGTAGGGTTTGCATCCCAAGACGCACAACAGCTTCATCGATAGTGCCAACCTCTCGACTGCGTCCATAGTGGGCACAATTAGCAAGGCGTAACACCCTAGCGCTGATTAAGGGATCGTGTGAAACTTTAGTGGCAATGCTTTTTACTGTCGCATTGTCATCATTGACCGCATCTAACAATTCACTGATCGCCTTAGGTAACCTAGGTAACTCATCGACACGATTGAGCAACGCAGCTGAATCCATATTTATTCTCCTTCCGTATGAATGATCAAAATATAGAACACAAGTTATCGCCTCGCTCACCGAGATACATTAAATATCAGTAATGTGCAGTCCTTCGGCAACAAAGCTTGGCGGCCATCAGACTTAAGGTTTACCTCTGTATTTCATTCAATTTAGTCGCACTCAATCATATCCAGTTTCGAAATCCACTAAGCCACACAAAAAAGCCCCAAACTCTTATGACAATAAAGAGTTCGGGGCTTTCTTAATTAACCCATCATGTTGATTGAGCCCCAGAGGGGTCGAATATTACTCAGGTAACGCCAAACTTTGTTTGCGACTAATATGGGTCTTTTGCCACCACAAAAATGGCGCGACCACTAAGATCAACACAAGCACATAGGACATACTTGCACCTAGGGCAAAACCTAATACTAAGCAAAACGCACAACCCAGCGCCACCAGCGGCCAATTGTGCCGTGGTAATAACTTAGCGGCAGCGAGCATAGCCATCAAATAGATCACCACAAATACGCCGTTGCTCCATGCAATAAGGTGCTCTAACTCTTGCCCGGTAAGGTAAGTCAGTACGATCACGCTTGCCATCACAGATAACAGCGCAGCAAGTGCTCGAATGGGCACTCCGTGGGCATTCTTAACGGCAAAGAAGCGCGGTAAAATGCCTTCACAACTAAAGCTCCACACTAAACGTGCCGCACTGGCCGCATACACGTTAACGGTTGCCAATCCACTTGCAATACCTAACACACCAATCACTTGTGCGCCGTAACCACCGAGCAGTTGGTCAAACACGCCGATCATGGCGACACTTTTATCTGTCGGCACTAATAGCAGTAAAAGTGTACAAGCCACATAAATCACGCCCACCAGCACTGTGCCCATCATCATAGCGGGGATCATATCTTGCTGCGGACGACGAAAATCATCGGCAAGATGGGTCATAGCTTCTATACCCAAGAAACTCCAAAAAGCGATGCCAGCGGCAATCATCACGGTCGGCATTTCAGGCATACCATGGCTAGCAAGTGTCGTGAGATGACCTTGCTGAAAACTACTCGCACCAAACAAGACCACAACAACGGCGACAATGCAAAGTGTCAGGCCAAATTGCAGCTTAGCCGACACTTGGATGCCTCTTAAATTAATCAGAAACAAGCCAAAAATCACGAGTATTTCAACACCAACCTTGGACCAACCCGATATCGGTATTAAGGCATTCACAAACTGGAAGGTCATCAAAATCGCGGCCGGTGCCCCCATGGGCACAACCAGTAAAAAGATCAGTCCAATTGTTCGACCAGCAGTGCGACCAAAGGCTTTTTCGACAAAGTAAGCGGGGCCTGCGGCATGGGGAAATACACTCGCTAAACGACCAAAGACCAGTGCCACTGGAATAATGGCCAAGGTTAACAAGATCCATGCGACTAAGGCGCCAGAATGCGCTTTTTCAATAGTCATCTGAGGCAAAATAAATACCCCTGTACCGAGCAAAGTGGTCGCCATTAAACCCGCACCTTGCCAACGACCTATAGTTCCGCTATTTGAATTCATCTGTTAATATTCTGTGGTTTTTGAGCTGTCAGTATAATGAGATTTCGCCCTACAATCTGCCGTTAATTTCAGTGTTCTCCACGTCCAATACCGGCAAAATCGCGGCAAATAACGTTATTTCCATCAAAATGACGGCCAGCTTAAATTTTGGTAAAATTTTAAGCAAAAATACTCAGCAAATTCTGTGGTTATTCAAACCAATGGCAAAATAACACACAGATTCAATATAGCCATTTTCACTGGAGTCACCCTTGGATAAATTCGATACGGCCATCATTCATAGTTTGCGTCAGGATGCGCGCCAGAGCGTGTCGAATATCGCCGAACAGGTCAATCTATCCCGTAGTGCGGTTGCCGAGCGCATAAAAAAGCTCGAACAAACTGGAGTGATCCGTGGCTATCAAGTGCTCTTGAGTGAGTCGCAAAAAGAAGGAGTATCGGCTTATTTCGAAATCCAGCATCAATGTCCACGTTGCGCCGACGTGGTACACGTATTCCAAGCGATCCCCGAAGTGATTACCTGCCGTGGTATTTCTGGTGATATGGATTTACTCGTGTACGTGCATGCGCCCTCGATGCGCCGCCTGCATGAGATCCGTGAGTATATCGACACTCACACTGACATCATCAAGATCAAAACCCATGTGGTAATGAGTGAATGGATTAATAACCTCGGCGAGTAAATCGTGCCTCCCTAAAACAAGAAACGCCACCCTTAGGAATAAGGTGGCGAGGCCCGTTTGGAGGCAGGGCAAAATATTGAAGTGTAAAATATGGCATCCTTGCCCAGCGACCTCCCTGTTACACAACCAACCGCGGCTAGACTTAACCCTTGAGAGCTCAGCCAGCGCCGCAAGGGCCTCATCTACAATGTTTTCCTTTGACATTGTTTCCGCGATCCGTCGATTCCATTGATTATTATGATTTTTTCGTCATTAATTAACGGTACGCATTAAGCGATCGTCATTTGTCCTGTATAGAGTATGAAGTTACGTAGCAGTAATACCCCGATCAAGCTCAAGCAAGCCGTCCCCGCCACGTAGGCCCATTTCCGTTTAGATGTCGCCGTCATAAACAGATTCATCGCCAATGGTCCAGACAAACCGAGTCCAATAATACCAAGCCAGAAAATCCATCCCCAGAAGCCATACCCTAAGGCATTAAAGGCGGCAATTTTACTCTGTCCACCTGTTAGCACTAAGCCCATAAAGAAGGTAAAAATCAGCACGATTTCGACTAAAATCAGTGGGATTTCAACCTTGTGGATAAAGTGCACCTCTTTGTCATTAGGTTTGCCATTCATCAACACGCCACCGAGTAAAGATGATGCCGCACCGGAAGACAAACCAGATGCCAAAAACAGCAGAGGTAACACAGGGTTTTTAAGCATGGGATAGCCTGGCAAGGCCGAGAGCAGGAAGCCTGTATACGCGCCCAATGCCAAGGATAGAATCACGAGCAATCCTGTAATTGTCGCTTCAAATCGAGCCAATAATGCGGTCAACTTAAGCACAATAGGAAAGCGTGTTTCACACCAAGCATCAACAGGTTTACGGAAGGTTAAACCAATCCACATAAACATGAATACTTGGTAAATCAGCAGAATAAGCACGCCCATCGACATGACAGATTTAGGGTTGTAGAACACCAAAATCTTCCAAAAATCGAGAGGTTTAGTTAAGTCTGCGACCAATATCCCTAACCCGGCCATCACAGCTACAGGCGCGACAATACAAGCGGCTCGCACAAAACCAGACTGATAGGCGTTTTGCTTCAAAACAAAATGTTTCAACAGTACGGCGAAGAACATGGCTCCCGCAGATACACCTGCTAAAAACAGGTAAATTGCAATCGGCCAATGCCACACTAAGGTATCAAAATGTAGGGCACTCATAGTATCACCTCCCCTGATTTTGCAACGATACGGAACAATTTAGGTCTCGTTCCAAGATCAACCTTAGTGCGCTGGGTTGGATTAGACCGCAGAACTTGAACAACCTCAGAAGTCGGATCTTTTAAATTACCGAACACGAGTGCCTTTGTTGGACAAGCAGCAACACAGGCAGGTTGTTTACCTTGAGCTAGGTTAGTTTCTCGGCAGAAATCACACTTATCCGCCGCATGGGTGACAGGATTAATAAAACGGACTTGATAAGGACAAGCTGCAATACAGTATTGGCAACCTACGCATTTCCATGCATCGACAGAAACGATACCCGTTTCTTTATCAATAAATGCAGCTCCAGTTGGACATACATTTACACAGGGCGCGTCTTCACAATGCTGACAAGACTTGCGACTAAAGTGATAAAACTGATTAGGGTATTCGCCAAAGGGACCCGCTTGCTTAATTTGAAGCCTAGACACACCTTCGGGTACATTATTCACTTCACGACAAGCCACCTCACACGCTTGGCAACCTATACACTTAGTTTCATCATGAATAAGTGCATATTTGACATCAGGTTCTGCTTTAACACTATCCGATGCATTCACTGTGGCGAGTAATGATGCACCTGTAGCGCCGGCAAATAAGGCACAGGTGCCTTTTAGAAATCTTCTTTTTGAATTTTCCATAACCTTACTCCTGCTTGCCAGTGTGGCAACTGCTACATAGCTCACTGCGAACCTTCGGCGTCATATCCGCCATTGGATCCGTTGGGCTATGTAATTTATGGCAGGCGGCACAAGGCACTTTTTGAGCATGTACGTTATGCGTCCAATCTGCTCCACTGAGTTTTTTCTTGGTATGACACTTCTGACACACTCTCAGCTGAACCGTCAGATCCGACGATTCTTCCATACCAAAGACCACCATATCATTCGGTTTCTTAGGGTGATCGCCCTTTTCTCCATGACAGGAAGAACAGCTCATTTTCATCGCATCTTGACCATGATGCCCTAACATTTGACCATTACGCTTGTGACACTTCATACAAGCATCACTGTTAATTTGATTGGCTGGCTCAGCACTCATTGCAGAAAAGCTTAAAAGCAACGCAGCAGCACCTAAGCGTAACGACCACAGCCATTGTCTTTTGGACATAGGAAGTCCTCACATTTATCCGTAGGAAGGTAAAGAAGGGGTCGAGTTCGGATAATTCCGAACCCGACGGTCAAGATCACACAGCCAAGGCTTGCTTAAGACTCTGAGTATCCCACTGCTTATGCTGGTTCATTTCAATGAAACTGATATTGAACTTGCTAAACAGTTTTTTCAGTGGTGAGTTAGTTTCTTTGCCAAAGTCACTGATAACCATTTTCACTTCAGATGAATCATGGTCGATCAATACATAATCGAGTCGGCATTCATGATTTAATTCCGTATCATGTTTGTCCATCTCAAATACAGTGTCTAATGGCACGTTACAACAAACATCGTATTTACCTTCAACAACTGTTTTTAATGATTTAAAAAAATTGAAGCTTTGTTTATCAAACAATACTGGTTTAAGTTTCATCTCATGATGTGCGGCTTCATCAGGACCTGCTTTAAAAAACTTAATGCAAGTCATGACAAACATCACAAACACGAATGGTACTGCTACGAATAGTACGAAGTACATAAACGCATAGCTGAGAATGACTGAAGTATTCATACACGCCTCCAAAAACTAATTTATTTTTTGTTATCTCCTTTAAAGCAACTTTAGTATTATTTGAAAACACTTATCTTTTCTTGACACATGTCACACTTGCAAATAACAACTTAAATATAAACAATGATTTACACGGCACATCACATTGCAAAATTATGTAAATCTTAAATGCAAATATTGATAATTGATAATTCAGCATTTGCATTTTAAATATGTAAATATCAGTTTTTGAAATTTTAAATTTTATGAAAAACCATTTTAAATATTAAAAATAAAACAAAAAAAACCTTTGATACACATAGATAAAATCTAGATCCAAAACTTGGGATTAGTTTCACATTAAAATTATTAATTAGCACCATAATTAGGCGTTGATTTAAGTATTTGCTCAATATTAAGGAATATAAAAAATGCATATTAGTAACATGGATAGCCTCGATATTCTGAGTTTAAAAATACTTGTTTCATTATATGAGAACAAGTCAGCAACCTATGTATCGAAAGCGCTAGACATTCCAGCTCCTAAAATCAGCCGTAGCCTTAAAAATCTACGGGAAATTTTTGGTGATGAGTTATTTATTCGTCGTAAATATGGCTTATTCCCAAATGAGTTTGCTACTCATTTATATCCAATTGCAAAAGAAGCAATTGAGTGTACTGATAAGTTTCAAAAAGCCAGAATAGCAAACACTCGCCAAGTTAAGACACATGTCGAAATTGCAGCGCCAGGATTAATTGCCTACACCTTTCCTAAAGCCTTGATGCAGGCTATTAAAGAAGAGCAAAAACCCATGCACATTAATATAAACCCTTGGTCTATGCATACGACTCAAGACATTATTAATGGTGATACAACCCTAGGTATTTGTTGCAATAAAAGTGCTGCCGATGTTGCCGCCTTCGGCGATAAACTGCTAACGACTGAATTGCAACGTATGGACAAACTCTACCTGATTGCTAGCAGACATCATCCTATTTTTAAACGGGAAATCACCCTAGAAACGATTGCGGAATACCCCTATGTCAATACGGATCTTGGTAATCCCAGCACCAAATTGAGTCCATACCAAGAGTTTTGCATAACGAATGGCATTAAACTCAATACTGAAATTACCATTACCAGTATTTCAAGTTTGTTTGAATATCTAGGCGAAAGTAATGCAGTCTCCCTATTGCCTTATCGGATAGTTTACGAAATGGTGAGTGATATTCCTGAACTGCATACGTGTCAACTATCGCAGTATGAAGCAGAACGTTTATATGCAGATACAGAAACGCCAACGATTTTCTTAGTGCAAAAAAATCAGCCTAATGCAATCAATGAGGACTTGAAATGGTTAAGCGGAGAGATTAAAAAAATCGTCGATCGTATTATCTAGCCAAGCAATAGCTCAACATATCCAAACAACAAACCACCGATACACGAGGTGATAGGCATCCTCTGCCTTAGCTTAGGCTCCACCTCAGCCCCCATGCGATCCACTCGAGAATTGTTAAACCAAGCATACATCTTGGAGCATAAACACGTTACACTAAGCCCATCTTTATCCTAATAGATTCAGCTATGCGGACCGAAAATACAGCCACTCTTAATCTTATTTGGGGCGCCCTTATTCTTGAGGAGTTAGCACGTCTTGGCGTGCAACATGTGTGTATGGCGCCGGGCTCGCGCTCAACACCGCTAACCCTCGCCGCCGCCCAGCAAACTAAACTCCAGCGTCACTTACATTTCGACGAGCGTGGGCTCGGCTTTATGGCCTTAGGTCTAGCCAAAGCCAGCCGCGCACCGGTCGCCATCATTACGACCTCAGGCACAGCAGTCGCCAACTTGTACCCCGCCATTGTGGAGGCGTGGCTGACCCATGTACCTTTAATCGTCTTAAGTGGCGATCGTCCGCCAGAATTACTCGGCTGCGGTGCTAATCAAGCCATAGTCCAACAGGGAATTTTTGCGAATTACGCCACCCAAGTGAATTTGCCAACACCGGATACACATATCGCACCGCAGGCGTTGCTTACCACAGTGGATGAAGCGGTGGCGAATCAAACTCGCCCAGTGCACATCAACTGCATGTACCGTGAGCCCTTGTATCCGAGTGAACTCAGTGGCGCGATTCTCGATGCCGAATCACCTTACCTCAAACCATTGCAAACTTGGCTACAGCTCGCACGTCCGTATACCCAATACGGCAAGAGCAAACAGGTGAGCAGCCCAAGTGACGATGCCATTATGCGGTTCGTCCACGGTAAAGGGGTGATCGTTGTCGGTACTCTCACGCCTGAACAAGATCCACAACAGCTCATTGCCCTATCGCAAAAAATCGGCTGGCCATTACTTACCGATGCCCAGTCGCAACTGCGTCAGCATCCCGCGGCAATAGGTAATATTGATCAACTGTTGCAACATCCAAAGGCGCGCAATCTATTGCAGGAAGCGGATCGTGTACTCGTATTCGGCGGCCGTTTATTATCAAAACGCTTGATAGGTTATCTCGCCGAGCAAAATTGGCACAGCTATTGGCAGGTTTTACCAGAACAAGACAGGCTTGACCCTAGCCACAATGCTAAACACATTTGGCACGCGAATGCACAGCAGTTTGCAGCCTTAAATTGGTATCGCTCATCCTCGGCAAACTGGGCGAATACCCTAATCACCTATAACGATGAATTGCATAACTTATTTGTGCGCAATATCGACCAAGGGGAATTTGGTGAAGCACAAGTTGTGCGCGCCATCGCCAATACTCGTCCGCTAGAACAGCAGCTTTTTATCGGCAACAGCCTGCCTGTACGCTTGTACGACATGTATGCCCCTGTCAGTTGTTGTACGGCAACCACTTATACTAATCGTGGCGCATCGGGTATTGACGGATTACTCGCCACCGCCTGCGGTATTGCGGCCCATGAAGGCAAACCCACGAGTTTAATCATCGGTGATTTATCACAACTGCACGATCTTAACTCGCTGGCCATCGCTAAAGGCTT
This sequence comes from Shewanella sp. SM55, assembly GCF_025654025.1. Taxonomy (NCBI): domain Bacteria; kingdom Pseudomonadati; phylum Pseudomonadota; class Gammaproteobacteria; order Alteromonadales; family Shewanellaceae; genus Shewanella; species Shewanella sp. SM55. The sequence continues at coordinate 64,707 of NZ_JAKKRS010000016.1, forward strand.
AACCAGCCCGCTAGTGATCGTGATCCTCAATAACGATGGCGGTAACATCTTCAACTTATTGCCCGTTCCCAATGAACAAGTCCGTAGCGATTATTATCGACTCAGCCACGGTTTAGAATTTGGCTACGCCGCAGCTATGTTTAATTTGCCCTATAATCAAGTGGATAATTTAGCCGATTTTCAAGATAGCTATAATGAAGCGCTGGATTTTCAGGGGGCTTCGATCATTGAAGTCAATGTAAGTCAAACACAAGCCAGCGACCAAATCGCCGAGCTCAACTTGTGGGTGAAACAAAGCTAATGCCAACCATGGCCCGTTACGGTAATTCTTCACTACCGACCTTAGTGCTACTGCATGGATTTTTAGGCACTAAGGCCGACTGGTTGCCGTTAATGCCTGCGCTAAGCCAGCACTTTCACTGTATTTGCTTAGATCTGCCGGGCCATGGGGATAACCAAAGGGAGTTGAAGCCAACCGAATTAGATGGATTTAACCAATGTGTTGAAGATGTGTTGGCACACCTGAATGGCCTTCATATTGGTCAATTCCATCTCTACGGTTATTCTCTCGGTGGTCGTATTGCTCTGCACCTTGCCAAAGCCTATCCAGAAAGACTACTGAGCCTAAACCTCGAATCCTGCCATCCTGGACTTACAGACCCGCAAGAAAAACTTGCCAGAATCAAAAATGATACCCAGTGGGCCGAGCGTTTACTGCATCTGAATAGCAAAGACTTTTTAAGCTTGTGGTATCAGCAGCCCGTATTTGCCGATATGACGGCTACCAAACGAAAAACCTTAATAGAGCATCGTTCTGCAGCATTAGATCTGCATCCTAAACTGCGGCTTAAAGAGGTATTCATAGCCACCTCACTCGCACACCAAGCATCGATGTGGGATGTACCTTTGCAGCTTACCTGTGAGTGCCATTTCTTTGCGGGCAACCAAGATGCTAAGTTCCACGCCCTCGCCCAAGAGTGGCAATTACACGCGCCCATCCTCGTCCATAGTATTCACGGCGCCGGCCACAACATACACCAAGCCGCTCCCGAGGCATTAACCTCAAAAATAGTGAAGTTGCTAGGGTAATGACAGAATTAAAATGTAGGAAATATATGATATTAACTTCGCTTAACCTGTATCAATATCGACTACCGCTCGACGTATTATTGCCCGTCGGCAAGCAACGTATCGATCACAGAGCGGGATTAGTACTACAAGCCAGTGCTAATGTTGGTGGCGAGCATAGACAAGTCGAAGTTGAAATTGCCCCACTCTCTGGCATAGATGTCGATGAACAAGCCTTGATGGGGTTCAGCCGTGAAACACTCACTCAAGTGCAAACGGCTTTGACTGGATTATTACCCCAACTCTGCGGTCAGCATATTGATACATTGCTGGAATGCGCCGAGCAAAGCCCTTACCCTTCTTTGGCCTTTGGTTTAAGTCTGTTACATGCCAAGTTAATGGGCAAACTCGATGCCATCCGTCCACAAACGGCCACAGTCCCTTTGATTTATCATCCAACGGATGCCAGCAAAGACTTGCTCGATAGCAAAATTGCCGCCCTTGGCAGGAATGTTCGCTCGGTTAAAGTCAAAGTCGCGCAAACTTCAATCGAAGATGAACTAAGCCTGATTTATGGCATTTTACGTACCCGCCCCGATCTCAAATTGCGTTTGGATGCGAACCGAGGGTTTACACTTGAGCAAGCAATCGAATTTGCCGCTTGCTTACCCCTAGAGACCATAGAGTACATTGAGGAACCTTGCCTGAATCCTCATGATAATCATGAATTTTATCAAGCAATTGGTATACCCTACGCCCTCGATGAATCGCTCAACGATCCAGAATACCAGTTTGTAATGCAAAATGGTCTGACTGCGCTTGTCATCAAGCCTATGCTGCTCGGCAGTATCGAAAAGCTAGCTAATTTAATCGATACGGCGCAAAGCTATGGCGTACGTTGCATTATCAGTTCGAGTCTAGAGAGCAGTTTAGGCATTAATGATCTGACTCATTTAGCCGCGATTCTCACTTCGGATGAAATCCCTGGGCTCGATACCCTCAGCGCCTTTAGCCAAGATTTAATCATGTCATCGGGTAAAAAATACTGCCTCACACTCGCGCAACTTGAGCCAATTGCACTGCACGCCATTGATTCAATGCAACAAAATGATGATACAGCCAAAAGTGAGGGAAACGAGTTTGTCTAATGCCAGCCTATCAAAACCGCTTGCACTGTCACCCGTGCACCAAGCTGCGCTTGCGTTTCCACAGCAGACAGCCATCAAGTTGGCGGGGCAAGACATTAATTACTCAGAGCTTAGCCAGCGCGTTATCGCACTGACTCAGCAGCTAAGCGCTTCGGGGATCTCAAAGGGGGAACCGCTCGCCTGTATTGCTAGCAATAATCTCGAGATGATTTGTCTCTATTGGGCCTGCATCGATATAGGAGTAATCTTTTTTCCTATCTCGCCCCGTTTCCCCCTCGCGCAGATCCAAGACTTAATTAATGAACATCAGATCCGCTATGTTTGGAGTGCTGAGGTTTGTGAACTACAGAATTGTCATCACTTGCGCTTAAATTTTAATCGCATTAGCAGTGACTTAGCCCAGCCTGTCGACTTTACTCGTCCAGCTAATGTGATTTTAACTTCAGGCTCTAGTGGCTTTCCCAAAGCGGCGGTGCATTGCTTAGCGAATCATATTGCCAATGCCGAAGGTGCCCGCAGCTTAATCCCACTCGAACAAGGTGATGCCTGGCTACTCTCCTTGCCCTTATTCCATATTGGCGGTCTTGCGATATTAAACCGCTGTGCCTTAGTCGGTGCCAGTGTTGTCATACCAGATCAAGCGCTAAGTCTTAGTCAGCAAATTGACCAAGATAAGCTGACCCACCTCTCTTTGGTGCCTGCACAACTGAGTAAGTTATTAGCCGATACAAGTAGTAAACTTAAAAGTATCAAAGCCCTATTGCTGGGCGGCGGCGCAGTCTCGCTAGACTTACTCGCCGAGCTTAAGCAACGCAATATCGCCAGCTATACGAGTTACGGCATGACAGAAATGGGCTCGCAGATCACCACAGGTCCCGCATTAAGCGACGGCAGCAGTGGCAAATTACTCCCCAAGCGTGAGCTTAAAATCGAAAACGGTGTGATTTTGGTGCGAGGCGAATGCCTGTTTATGGGCTATCTCACCGCGGATGGAATACAAAAGTGCGTTGAACAAGACGGCTGGTTTTACACCAAAGACAAGGGCGAATGGGACGAAAATGGTAATCTGCGCATTCATGGCCGCGTCGATAATATGTTTATCTGCGGCGGCGAAAACATCCAGCCAGAAGAAATCGAAGCCGCGCTTAAACAACACCCACAAATAGACGATGCAATCGTTTTCGCCATACCGGATGTACAATTTGGCAATCTCCCAGCCGCCATCATTCGCGGCAGTTTAACCCACCACCCAGAGTCGATTGCAAATACGCTCGAACTGTTCCTTGCCAACAAAATCGCCCGCTTCAAACGTCCAAGACAATATTATTCATGGCCAGAAAATAATGAACAAATAGGACTGAAAGTGAACCGAAAATCCTTGATCCGTGAGCTAACAAAAACAAGTTAGTCCACTAAAACTCAAGGCTAAGCTCCTGTAGTTCTTTAAGCTGTAAACTCGCAGGGAAAAAACGTTGGATAAATGTTTGCTCATCAATAGGACGAGAAAAACAAAAACCCTGTCCAATCGTACAGCCAAGCTGTTGCAACAATACTAATTGGGAATTTGTTTCAATACCTTCTATCACTAACTCCATATTAAGTGCTTGTGATAACGCTATCACGCTGGATATTGCGGCTTGGCACCTAGGCTCAACACTAAGTTCACGCACAAAACAACCATCTAATTTAATTTGTGAGAAAGGCAATTCGCATAAACGTGCCAATGAAGAATGTGCAGCACCAAAATCATCAATCGCCAACGGTCAACTGACCACTCGGTTTAGAAGCTCTGACATAAGCCATACCAGCCTGTCCAACCATGCCCAATACTAGGCCATCTTCGTCCACGACTTCGGCGCCAATAGGAATAACGCCGCCGTTGGCTTGCTGAGTCATGAAGACGACGGCTATCCCGTGTCTAGTCTCGAATTTCATCTTAACGATAGAGCCAGCATAGGGCGCAACTTGCTGTTGTGTCTCGATAAGTTCTGTACCACTTAACATAGATCCTGTATCAAGCGTGACACTATTTGTGCGATAAGGCGTCAAAGATGGGATAATTGCATATCCCAAGTCATCAATCTCAGTACCCCAATTATTGGTCACTTTTGCGCCAGAAGCTCCCTCAGCTTGAACAATCGCAAAAGTATCACTGAGGTTTTGGCTTAATGTTACGCCGCCAGAATGCACCACTGCAGCACCACTCAACCCAGCGCCAACCTGCTGATAAATATCAGAAATCGAATAGTTACCCGATAAAGTCGCTTGGCTAAAACGCTTTTGCGTATTAACGCTGACACTTTCACTCGAACTATCCTGCCGCTGCAGTGAAGCATTCAGGCCATATGTCCAAGTATTATCATCGTCCACAGTGCCTGCGAGTCCTAGATTATACTGTTCATTACCCCTAGATGAGTGACTAAACCCACTGCTAAGCATGTTTGACTGGCGACTACCAAATGGAATGGACACGGTGAGACTCACAAGATCTTCCTTCACCCTATCAGAGGAATAACCGCTCATTTCAGTTAATAGCTGACCACCAAACCCATTCTGTAGCGGAACTTGACTGGTATATTGACGTGAAAAAGTGAGTCCTATATTCACACGACCAATACCCACCGTATAACCGAACTGTAGTTGATCGTCATCATCGCGCCCATCACGGTATTGACGTTTAGAACCACTCAAATACACAAAGCCAAAGTCATCTAAACTCTGATTCACACTTAAACTCATTTCAGACCGCTGACGGTAGGTCTCAGATTCAAAAATATTCCCACTCTCCAATGCCCTCCTCAAACCTAAAACATCATTCAACTCCCGAAATGACTCTGTAGAGTAGTGATATCCAGCAAGTGCCACTGATGTCCCCGAATCGAACGAATGGCTATAATTAAGTCCAACACGCCAGCCATTTTTCCACTCATTTAATGCTGAAGACTGAGAAATACGAGACATTGAATGTACAGCGGTTAACCCTAGAGCCCCCCATTCTGTACCTAATACAGTCCCTAGACTCAAAGCAAAATAATCATCTCCGACACGCCCACCGCTATTTAGCGTCAGCATATTACTCAAACCATATTCAGAAATTAAATCTACAAAGTACCCACCAGACTCTGCTTGATCTACTTCACCAAATGATAACCCGTACTGGAAACTTCCTTCACGCAACGAGCCAGGCACAGCACTGAATGGCACAGTAAAACTAGAGACCTTCCCATCGGCTTCACTAATTTCAACTAACAAATCCCCCTCATAACTTGTGGGAAATAAGTCATTAATAACAAAAGGCCCCGCCGCTACTGTGGTTTGATAAATACTCACACCATTTTGCTTAATCACTACGCTGGCGGTTGAGTTAGCGAGTCCTCTGACGACAGGTGCATAACCACGCTGGGATTCTGGTAACATACGATTATCAGTCAGCAACTGTACGCCAGTAAAAGCTAAACTACCGAAAATATTTCCTCGAGTGTAGGCATCACCAAGCAAGAGTTCGCTCTGCATATCCGGCAAGGCTCTGGTGATATAAGTTCTAATAGAATTAAAACTTTCTTGAGTATTTTGGGCAACATCCTTGTACTGATAACTCGATTGATTTCTCAGGCGCCATAATCCTAAATTGACACCTGAATTAAGGCCCGTATAAATGGCACGCATATCGCTACCAGCACTGCGGCTATTAGTTTGATAGTAGTTACTGTTGTAACTGATAAATCCAGCATTCTCTCCCTCACTCCAAGATGAAGGATCAACATAGCCACGCGGAATCTGCCGTAAATAAGCTTGTGGGATCGCAATCTCTAATCTTAATTTCTCGGCATCAAATTGCGTCGATACCCCCTTGACCACAGTATCAGGGGCCGCACATTCAGCCTGCAATAATGCATCTTCGTTTATGTATATTGCAGTTACATTCGACTTGTTCCAGAAATTAAGGTCGAGACAAGGCACAACTCCTCGGGAGCCAACCTTAACAAAATTAATAATTTCCCTATTTAAGTAAGTACCATTTATATAGATATCAACTTGGTATTGACCTGGAATAGTTTCTGCAGTCGAGTTAAAGCGAGAAAGATAACTATCGCCATAACCACCACCAAGTAATAGGCTGTCATCAAATGTGAAATCCTGTAAGTCATCGGCCCTCAACGATGAAGACATGCAAAAGATCACACCAATCAATAGCAGCAAAGAGTAAATTTGGCTCATCAAACGCATGGATTTTTTCATAACCAATCTTATCAATGGTGTTCAGATGCAATGACATATTCACTTTTTACAAATCCGCCGTAATCATTTACTAAAGTGAATTCAATCGTCATTGGATATGTGATGACAAACTGCTGATTCTGAATGTCTATCAACTGATTAGACTTAGGTTCAAGCATAGTAATAGGGATGATTAGCTCTTGTTTTCCCGACTTAATTTTTGCCTCAACAAAAGAGGCAAAAAAAGCCGCATTATTTTTCACATCAAGGTGAATTCCAGCATCAGCATACTGAACATCAAAGGCAATCTCTTTTGCTACATCATCTGGATTAGATTCAATCTCTACAGGCCGATAAAATATTTTCACTCTATTTTTGAGCATCACTAGCATCTGATTTTCACCAGCATTTTCTTTCGATAATGGAGGTATCTGTAGAAAATTAAGATAAAACACACTCTCACGGTCTTTTGGCAGCTCACCGCCGCTATAAATTAAGCGAATTAACTGCCCTCGCTTAGGCTCTATTCTAAAAATAGCGGGTAAGGCCAAAAATGGGCCATCAGCATACTCAGGTGCCGACTCTGGGTTATTAATATCAGTCCAGACCTGAACAACATTTGGAAAAGCATCGTTATTTGTTAACTGAACACTGCGCTCTTTAGCATCACTAGGATAAATGACTCGCGTATTGGTCATGACCACACTCGCATTAACTGAAAAACCGATCATGAGTAGAGTCAAAAATATTAAACGAAGAAGTAAGCTAGAAAAAATCATAGAAGCCCCAAAAAGCAGCAGCGCTCACCCATAGGCTGGGTGAGCGAATAATCATAATTTATCGTATATTAAAGATAAGAAACTGCATATTGGACAGAGCTAATCACACGACCTGCTGTTGCACTACCAGTTTCAGAAATATACTGCACAGCAAAATCATGGGAGGCAGAGTCTGCACCTGCAGCAACATTTAATCCATCAACAGCACTTCCTGCTGTTAAATTGATACTCGTTCCACCAACTGAATCAAGAAGCTGTAATGCTACATTCGTTGCCGTACCAGTATTGCCTAAGTTACCTGCGGTTGTGATATTGTTACCCAAAAATACGGTTTTAATAGGTAAAGCTTGCGTTGCATTGACAGTACAACCACTGACTGAAATGGTAAAAGGTGTTTCACCAGCAACTGAGCCTGCAGTGGCAAGTTGAGCCGTAGAAACTGTTGGTAGCAAGACACTGGGATTAGCCGCATTTCCGTTAATCGCCACTTCACAAGTTTGGTCCGATACTTCACCCAAAAAAGTAATAGTATTATTCGCTTGAACACTAGTACCAAACAATGCACCTAAAACTAAAATAGATAGCGTTAATTTTTTCATCAGACATCCTACTGTTGTTACTATACGGAAATATTAAGGTTATGGCTCATCGAAGCTGAGCACACAATAGCAACAACACTAACAATTACATATAGGACTAGACTTGCGATCTTGTAGGAAATTTCTGACAATAAATATACTAAAGATAAAAATTAAAAAGCGATTTCAAAAAATGAAATCGCCATTATTAATGGCAAAATTGTGAATCAATTATAATGAAGAGCAAGAATAACTTCATTCTCATTTTTTCGGCTAAAAACTAGATTATTAATTTGTTTGAACTGAGTTGATATAACAAGTATTTTGTCGCTATCTATAGAATTTGCATACACTTGGGGAGTTATAGTCTGAGAGATAAATTGATTGAGATTCTGGTCATAACAAGAAATGGTAGATAGATCGGAGTAGCAACTTGGTTCTGCTATCTCACCTTGAAAAGAAAGAGTTTTAAACTCAGTTTTTGCTATCACGTTACAGCTTATCACCGCGCTCAACATGACTGTAGTTACGCCGAATAACGATACCTTTAACATCTCATCACCCATTTCGATTTGTAGGACACCTCCTAACTATCGACCAAGAATGGATGTTCTGAAGTATATTTACTGGCAATAAATGTACTTATTAATAGATTAAAAATTTATAACTAACTAATCACACTTATCTAGCTTAAAACACTACTCATTCATATAAAAATGTCATGGCAAGAATAAGCATTTAAAAAAAACAGTAGTCAGCACAGGTTTGGTTAAGATCAACCGCTATACTATTCTTCCACTGCGCATAGAAGATTGTTGATACATTACGGGGCAGCAACCATCGCACTTGGCTATCGTCTTGAAAATAATGAATGTTATTTTTTTTTAAGCAACTCAATTAAAACTCTCGTCTCAAATTGGCATAGAATGACCTCAGCTCCCAATACATAACTAAGCTTTAAGTCCTCGCGTTCAAAAGCGATACCCTTGCAAACTAACCAAAACAAGCTCTGCTGACATACTTCGACGCCCCCATTGACACGAAATGCAGTACCCCAACCAGATTCTGATGATAGGGCTAACTTAGTGATCATTGAGAACATAACTTCCCACCTTTGTAAGCATTAAAAAAAACGCATAATGAGTATCTATCGTAAATTGGCGGGTATCCCTTCTAACTTAAATGCTTTCCTTGGTACATAATCCATCGCTACCCGACCAAATCTTCCGTGCTCAATATCCATATCAACTTTGCTTAAGGCGATACTCAAAATGCGGAGGAACAAACCGTTCGATAATAAGCATCGAAAATAACTTTCGAATTGAGGCTCAAAAGTTAGCGATATATTAACTATTTATAACGGCTCTAAATGTAGGATAAATCCGATGTCTCGTGGTGAAATCAGCCATAGTCGCGTACGTTTCAATACGATTGAGTTGTATATCTGTAGCGAAATTCACTTTAAATGGCGCGATTAAATCTATTCTTTCTCCCATAAAAAAACCTGCCGCAGCAGGTTTTTTTATGGCTAAGTTAAAATCACTTTACACGTGACGCAACTTAGGCTTCCATACAAGCTTTTAGCTTGTTCATGGCATTTTTCTCAAGTTGGCGAATACGTTCGGCCGACACTTGATAAGTCTCTGCAAGTTCTTGCAGTGTGGTTTTATCGTCATCTAACCAACGAGCGCGCAGAATATGCTGGCTACGTTCATCTAAGGTTTTGATGGCCGATAATAAACGACCTTGAGCATTGGATTCCCAGTTGTCGTTTTCAATATTTTCCGCTAAATCCGATGAATGATCTTCCAAATAATGGACGGGGGCAAAATCATGCTCCTCGTCTTGATCATTGGTTAAATCAAATGCCGGATCTTGCGCTGCCATACGTGATTCCATTTCGGTCACATCGGCCTTAGACACACCTAAATTTTCAGCCACCATAGTGACTTCTGCATCGCTGAACCAACCTAAGCGTTTTTTCGCTTTACGGATATTAAAGAACAACTTACGTTGTGCTTTAGTGGTCGCGACTTTAACAATGCGCCAGTTTTTCAGCACATATTCATGAATTTCAGCTTTGATCCAGTGCACAGCAAAAGACACAAGACGCACGCCAACATCGGGATCGAAGCGTTTAACCGCTTTCATCAAGCCTATGTTGCCTTCTTGGATCAGGTCTGCCTGTGGCAAACCATAGCCTGAATAGCCTTTAGCAACGTGCACTACAAAACGTAAGTGCGACATAATCAGTTGCTTCGCAGCTTGTAGATCACCAGTTTCCTGTAAACGCTTGGCTAACTCATACTCAGCCTCAGCGTCCAGCATGCTGATGCTAGTCACTGAATGGATATAAGCTTCTAGACTACTGGCGCCCTGTGGGACTGTCAGTGCCATTGATTGCGTTTGAAAGGTCATTCGCTCTCCTACATTTATCAGACTACTTAACGAGTGCATTCTTAGGTTCAACAACAAAATACCCTAAGAATAAGCTCACGAACTATCGGCTAATTGACAGAGTATGTCAACCTCAGCTCGTTTGCAGATACCCTTTTTACCTCGCTGAAGTAGACATTGCAAGTGAACAAAAGTTCATTCCTCAGCATTTTTTTCGTCACTTTTTTTAGTTTAATCGACTGATTATTATGAAGGTTCAATCGACCGTAAATGCTGACGTACAGACAAATACGAACCTAACCAACCTAAAAATGAGGCAAGTCCAACCAATTGCAGCAGTTCAATAAAAGTGAGTGATTTCATTTCAAGCTGACTGCCATACAAGCCTAAAAGCTCGGCAAGGGCGGAATCGAGATACCACACTAATAAGTTGATGATAAGCCAAGCCAATATGCCACCAATGACTCCGTACCAAATCCCTGTGTAGAGAAATGGGCGCTGAATAAAGGCTTCAGTTGCTCCGACTAGCTTCATCACTTCAATTTCGCTGCGCCGATTCATAATCGCTAAGCGAATCGTATTACCTATCACTAAGACCACTGCCAGCACAAGTAATGCAGCAATCGCCATCACAGTACGTTCGAGTAGACGCACTACCGCCTGTAACCGTTCTAACCATTCGATATCTAAACGGCCAAAGCTAATCTCAGGCTCGCGCTCTAGTTTAGTTAAGAGTTCACGGGCGCCCACTGGTGTTGAGTAACGCGGCGTAGGCGTAACGGTAATGACCGCGGGCAAAGGATTTTTATCTAAATAGGCCAAGGCCTCACCAAACCCAGATAAGCGTTGGAATTCTTCTAGCGCTTGATTTTTATCTATGTATTGCACTTTATCCACTTCGGGATATGTCCGAATGCGCGTCAGCAGGCTCTGAATCGTTTGTTCACTACGATTATCGTCGATAAACAAGGAGATCTCTGCCGCGCTGTTCCAGGAACTGGTAATGGTCTCGGCATTTTTAACTAACACTTGCAATGCTGCAGGCAAACTTAGGCTCACACCTAAGACAGCCATGGTCATCACAGAGGATATTGGGTTGCGCCAGAGCTCTCCCATGCTAGCCATTGCTTGCTGCGCATGGCGAATAAAAAACATCACAATCCGACCAGACAGAGGCAGCTTGCTGCGAGTTAATTTTGCGCTATCGCTCATTGCCCTTCGCCTCTATTCGTCGATGCACTGCGAGTGTGCACATTAGGATGCAACTCTTGTGCACCTAACATACGGCCCTGTTTGAGGGTAAAAGTGCGATATTTCATTCGTGCGATAAGACCTAAATCATGGGTGGCGATTAATACGCTGGTTCCCGCATCATTAAAGGTTTCAAACAGACGCAAAATATCCATAGATAATTTAGGATCTAAGTTACCCGTAGGCTCATCGGCGAGCAGTAAAGGCGGTTTATTCACAATCGCACGGGCAATGCCAACACGTTGCTGCTCACCGCCGGACAACATAATCGGGTTATGCCGCTCCTTGCCATATAAACCCACCATGTCGAGGGCACCCGCAACACGCTTACGGATTTCGCCATGGGAGAATCCCTCAATCACCAGTGGTAAAGCCACATTGTCGAACACACTTCGGTCCATCAATAGGTGATGGTTCTGGAAAATCATCCCGATATTGCGGCGCAAATAAGGCACATGTTTAGGGCTAACTTTGGCGATATCGTGACCGTTAATCGCGACGCGCCCCGTTGTTGCCCGCTCGATTACCGTGATTAATTTCAACAGCGTACTTTTACCCGCCCCCGAGTGGCCGGTTAAAAATGCCATTTCACCTTGCTGTAGATGAAAATTCACATCCTCCAGCGCCATTTGGCCGCCAGGATAAATCTTACTGACCTGCTGAAAATCAATCATAAATTAGCTATCCGCTTTTTCTTGAGTGAACAAGGCATCGATAAATTCTTTCGAATTAAAAGTACGCAAATCATCAATTTGCTCACCCACGCCTATGTAACGGATCGGAATATTAAACTTGTCGGCAATCGCAAAGACCACGCCGCCCTTAGCCGTTCCGTCTAACTTACTGATGGTAATACCCGTTACACCTACGGCTTCTTGGAATAATTGCGCTTGGCTAATAGCATTTTGTCCTGTGCTCGCATCTAGTGTCAGCATGACCTCATGTGGCGTATCTGGGTCGAGTTTCTTCATCACTCGAACGACTTTCTTCAATTCTTCCATCAAGTGCGCTTTATTCTGTAAACGACCAGCAGTGTCGGCAATCAATACATCCACTTTACGCGCCTTGGCCGCTTGCAAAGCATCGAACAACACAGAGGCACTATCGGCACCAGTATGCTGGGCAATCACGGTAATATCATTACGTTGACCCCAAACCTGTAGCTGCTCAACCGCTGCAGCGCGGAAAGTATCGCCCGCGGCTAACATCACTGACTTACCTTGGCTCTGATATTGTTTAGCTAATTTGCCAATAGTGGTGGTTTTACCCACGCCATTAACGCCAACCATTAAGATAACAAATGGGCCATTAGCATTGTCTGGTACTAACGGGATAGCGACAGGATCGAGTGTTTTTTGCAACTCATCCCGCAGTAATTCATATAAAGCTTCGGCATCTTTAAGCTGCTTACGTGAGGCATGCTCTGTCAAATTCTTGATTAATCGCGTAGTGGTTTCGACACCAACGTCGGCGATTAATAATTGTTCTTCGAGTTCTTCAAACAGATCATCATCGATTTTCTTGCCGCGAAAAAGGCCGATAAAACCACTGCCGATATTCTCACTGGTGCGCATTAAGCCACGTTTCAGTCGAGCAAAGAGCCCTTCCTTAACGGGTCGAGCCTGCGGCTCAGGTTGTAATTCAGCAACTGCTACAACAGCTTGCTCAGTTTCAGCTTGTTGCTGGACTAAAGCCTCTGCTTGCTCACGTGCTAGTGCTTCGCCAGCAAGTTGTTCTGCCGCTAAGGCTTCAGCAGCATGCTGTTCGGCGGCCAAGCGGGCAAGTTCAGCTTGTTCCGCTGCGAGTAATTCTGCTTCTAGCTGAGCGGCAACTACACGCGCCGCCTCTGCTTGAGCTAATTGCTCTGCGGCGGCTTGCTCAACTGCTAACTGCTGTTCTGCCAATTGTTCTGCAATGAGTTGCTCTGCTTCTAACTGTGCTTCGGCTAACTTCTCTGCAGCATGCTTTTGTGCACTAAGTTGTTCAGCAGCCAAACGTGTCGCTTCAGCTTGCTGATTAGCAAAATGCAACGATTCAATTCGGGCATGCTCAAGGGCGAATTGCTCGGCTTCGGCTTTTGCCTGTGTTTGTTCGGCCGCTAACTGTTCTGCTGCCTGTTTTTCAACATGAGCTTCGGCCTCGATGACCCCTTGTGTCTCTACTTGTTCCTGCGCGACACGCTGTGCTGCATCAGTATCTTGTGTTGGAGTAACAACTGGCGTTTCAGCGACGACCTCATCTTGTGACTTATCTTTACGAAACCAAGAGAAAAAACCTTTCTTTGCCATGTGTGATTCCAGCGCTCTACTTCAGTATTGAATTTTGAATAAGACCCTGATGTTATACCAGATTGCCTCGGCAATTACGCCCAAAAAGTCGGCAATTAGCTAAGCTCAGTTAGCCTTCTCACCTTTTAGTGAGACTTTGATATAAAATAACGGCCTTTATTAAGGTGGCACAGTCTACCACTTTCTTTCTTCAGGCAAAATCACGGGGGCACTTTGGTTAATCATCGAACGGTCAAAAATAATGTGACCAAGGGTCAAACAGCCAAAAATAAACCCGGCAGTGGACAAGTGCGGATCATCGCAGGCCAATGGCGCTCGCGTCGTCTACCTATCCAAGATCTCGAAGGTTTACGCCCAACGACAGACAGGGTTCGCGAAACACTCTTTAACTGGCTGGCTAATGATTTAGTCAATGCACGTGTACTCGACTGTTTTGGCGGTAGTGGCGCTTTAGCTCTCGAAGCCTTGTCCCGCTATGCCAGTTTCGCCAAAATTATCGAGTTGCAACGCGGCGCAGCCATGCAATTAAAAGAAAATCTGCAAACCCTTAAATGCGATAAGGCCGAAGTGCTCAATGCTGATACGTTAGTGGTACTGCAAAGGGGCTGCGAGCAAGGTTTCGATGTGGTGTTTATCGATCCACCCTTTCGTAAGGGATTGGCAGAAAAGACGATTCAACTGCTAGATACTCAAGGCTGGCTCAATGATGGTGCGCTGATTTATGTCGAAATCGAGTCTGAATTGCCGCAACTTGCTATCCCTTCTCGCTGGCACGCCTTAAAAGAAAAGAATGCAGGGCAAGTGAGCTACCGTTTATATCAATATCACTCAGAAACCACTGTTGAGCCCATCGAAGATGAAAACCATGCCCTTATTAATTAACTTAGGTAAAGCCATCACTCTGATTGCATGGTTGATGATGGCCTACAACTTAGTCATCCCCTTTGAAGGCAATGTGGCGATTACTTTAAATATCCTGTTTGCCATTACCTGCATGATGCATTGCTTCCAAGTCGCGATTTTCCACATGCTGTTTAAGACCTTGCTACCATTAACGCAACAAGATTATCTACAAGTGTTTATCTTCGGAATTTTCAGCCTGTTAGCTTATCGGCAACGAGTGATGACTCAAGCGAATTAACCGAGCACACAGACAGCAAAAAGCCCTCTATTGAGGGCTTTTTAATGGCTATTAATTAAGAAACTTAATCGCTAAACCTTATCCTTTTGGATATGGGTGTGCTACGCCTTTATGGCAGTCAACACAGGTCTTTCTCGCGTCAGGTTCTTTCTTGAAGTTATTTGAGTGCATTCTTACAGCCATTTTACTCATAGTTTCTGGCTGATTCTCGTAAATACGAGTGTGGCAATGCTGACAGTTAGCAGAATCGTTCGCACGGAAATAGTTCAGCGCTTTATCCGCTTGTTCTTTACGATTTTCATCTAACCAAGCTTGAGTGTTAAAGCCATCAATTGTCATGAAACCATATAAATCTTTAGATACGATGATTTTTTTGATCAAATAATCGACTGGACCATGGGGTAAGTGACAGTCTTGACACTGAACCGTAATCCCTGCTTTGCCGCCGCCATGGGCAGAAGCCAACACTTCATCCTTCAGCGAATGATTGCTATGGCAAGACATACAGAACTCATCTGTACTGGTCGCGTGTAATGTTTGTTGAGTGGTAAAGTATCCCACAACACCCACTACAATACCGACGACCAGTAGCGCCAGGATTGAATATTTCGCGCTAGGTTTAAATAGTGCACGCCAGTTCATCACTCTATCTCCAAAATTGTCAAAATTAGTTTTTATAAGACTAGTTTATGCTCTTTCATTTATTAGAAATTTGATTTTAAGCCGAAATTTGCTGATTAAATTAACCTTAAAAGCGCAAAATGAGACTTAGCTCTAACTATTTGGACGTCATTTGGTAAAAACCGCTAGCTGAACTGTGATGCACTTTAACTAAAGCTAATGCAATCACCCGATAATCGCAAGTTACCGATTTTTTATAGTTAGGCTCCCCCTTGATAATCTAGAACTAGAAATTTATTTTCTAGAAAACAGAAATGTGATCTCGTCAATGTTTATTGCACCTTGAGAGTGAAGCAGAAATAAATGGTAAAACGCAGGTAAGCCGAATAATACTGTTCGAAATGAAACTTTCTACGATCAATTTGAGTCTCTTAGAATACGCAGTCATATTCATGATAAGCCCGTTGAAGACAAAACTTCGAGTCAGAAATTCTATTTGCTAATTTAGATTAATTAGATATTTAAATTGAGGCGTTAACTGAAGTGTGAGTTAAATCATTACAGCTAAACATCGCTATGCTAGAATCGAGCCGTTCATCATTTGGAAGACTTATGCATCACACACTCGGTCGTTATTTTTTAGTCATATTCACTCTACTCGCACTCGTCGGGCAAAGTGTCGTGTCTAATGGTCACGCCATGGTGCCACACACTATGGATATGAGTGCGATGAATCATGAGGTTTCCTCCCAAATGCACCATGCTACAATGATGCAGATGGACACGGAGAACAGTTCTGACTCACATTCAATGGCCAACGCGGATTGCTGCAACGATAAAATGCTTCCCGGCGCGAAACAGCATTGCTGTGATGGCACCACATCATGTTCAAATGATTGTGGTCATTGTTTGACGATTTCAGTCGCTGGCACTCTATTTAGCCCACACCTCTGGCCAAGTGTGAGCATGAGCGATACTGCAATGGCCACTCCTATGCCTCATTTCCACTCTATCTCTTTGTCTTCGGCCTTTAAACCACCGATAGCCTAGCTCTACTTTGTGCTTATTGGGCAAATAAACCCTTAAAAAAGCCAAACGACCAAGCTAAAACGACAATGCTGTTAGCCCTAAGCTAACGCCCTATTTAGCCGTTTATTGTGGTGCCTTATCATTAAATCGTGCACCCGAGTCTAGCAGAACGTTGATTACTGAGCCGAATGCCAAATTGTGGTATCAATCCGTCTATCGAAGCGAACCGCTTTGATCCACTGTGCTCACTGACGTTTATGCGCTCGTATTCGGCCGCTAATCCGATGGAGTGAATAATATGAAAACACTAACTAATCTCGCCTTAATCGCATTCTTGCTGACCAGCACAAGCGGGGTTGTGACGGCCGCGCCGCACGCACATCAACACGACAATGCCAATCCACAGGAACAAGCCCATACCCATGTTTGCCCTATGCACCCTGACGTGACTGGCAGCAAAGAGGATACTTGCCCTCAATGTGGTATGAACTTAGAGACAAAGGCAGTAGAAGCAAAACCAGCTGAAGGTGCGGCAAAAAACGCCCACAAACACCACTAAGCTAGGCTGGAGATGAGGCATATGAATCCATTTAAAACCGTAAAAAAGCAGGCACCCAATGCCGTACTAATCCTAAGCAGCTTACTGCTGGGATTACCGTTAAGCCATGCTCAACTATCGAGTGAAAAGGTTTTCGCATCGGGTACAGCTGGGACCACAGATCATTCACCGAAAAGTACCGAACTAAACCAAGTAAAAACTTACACTTGTCCAATGCATCCGGAAATACTCAGCCATGAACCCGGTCGCTGCCCTAAGTGCAATATGTTTTTAGTTGAAAAGGAAGGCACCGATACTAATTCAGCAGATCCACATGCTGAACATCAACATACAGATCACTTAGCGACAGACCATGCGCACACCTCGACCACGAAAGCGGCAAGTCAAGTATTCGACACACCAACCCCTAAGGCTAACAATCTCGTTAAAAAAACCAGCGAAGAAACAACTAAATACATTTGCCCTATGCATGCCCACATCATCAGCGATGTGCCCGGTACGTGCCCTATCTGCGGTATGAATTTAGAAAAAGTCGAAACGGGTGGCGATACTCACGAAATCAATATCAATGTTTCCGGCAGCATGCAGCAAGCGCTAGCCATAAAAGTCGCCAAAGTTGAGCGCGATACGCTATGGAAATTTGTCGAGACCGTTGGACAAGTGGATTACGATGAAAGCCAAATAACGCATATCCATGCGCGAGTAACGGGTTGGGTTGAAAAACTGATGGTTAAGTCCATGGGAGACACAGTCAAAAAAGGGCAGCTACTCTATGAAATCTATTCACCCGATTTAGTCAATGCTCAGGATGATTATCTGCTTGCCTTAGATACCGCCAAAACGTCGGGCAACCAAAGATATCAAGATCTTGTTCGTAGAGCAGGTTTAAGGCTGTCATTCCTTGGATTTAACGAGCAACAAATCAAGCAATTAGCTAATTCGCGCCAAACCCAATATCGGGTACCCTTTTATGCACAACAGGATGGTGTAGTCGAAACACTGTCTATCCGCGATGGTATGTATATTGAGCCATCCACCGAAGTGATGTCGCTAGTCGATCTCTCTCAGGTATGGGTCATAGCCGATGTGTTTGAAAATGAACAAAGCTGGATAGTCAAAGGCCAGCAGGCTGAAGTGGCGGTGCCCGCCATGAACTTAAGCGGGATAAAAGGCACTATAGATTATATCTATCCGGAACTTGATCCTGTCACGCGTAGCTTGCGAGTGCGTGTTGTGCTCAATAACACCCATGTTTCCCTTAGACCTAAAACCCTAGCTAAGGTCTCGCTTTTTGGCGGCCCCAATAAAGACACGCTAGTGATCCCACAGGAAGCCTTAATTCAAACGGGTAAAGAGAATCGCGTGATAGTCAAACAAGACGACAATAGTTTTGCCGCTAAAGTCGTGACCGTCGGCATGATGAGTCAGGGTAAAGCTGAGATTGTCTCGGGCTTAACCGAGGGCGAGCGCGTGGTGATCTCAGGGCAATTTTTACTCGACTCCGAAGCCAGCCTCAAGGGCAGCTTAATGCGTTTAAGCAGCGGTCATCAGCACTAGGAGCGCATCATGTTAAAGTACATTATCGAAGCCTCCATCAGACAACGACTTATGGTGTTGATCATTGCCATCATGATCACTGTTTGGGGCGTACAAGAGTTGCGTAAAACGCCACTCGATGCATTGCCCGATCTGTCGGATGTGCAAGTGATTATTAAAACGTCCTATCCTGGGCAAGCGCCTAAATTGGTAGAAGAACAAGTCACTTATCCTTTATCTACCGCCATGTTAGCTGTACCCGGTGCCAAAACGGTACGTGGCTATTCCATGTTCGGCGACTCCTATGTCTATGTGATTTTCGAAGATGGCACAGATATCTACTGGGCGCGCTCACGGGTATTAGAATACTTAAGTCAGATCAGTAGCCGTTTACCCCAAGGCGTACAACCGTCCCTTGGCCCCGATGCCTCAGGTGTGGGTTGGGTGTTTGAATATGCGTTGGTCGATCGCTCCGGCAGTTTAGATTTATCACAGCTCAAAAGCCTGCAGGACTGGTATCTTAAATTAGAGCTACAAAGCGTGGCTGGCGTGTCTGAAGTCGCAACCGTCGGTGGCATGGAGCAGACCTATCAGATCGTACTCGAACCCGACAAAATGGCGATCTATAAACTGGATATCGCCAGCATTAAAGATGCGATAGAAAAATCTAATAGCGAAGCGGGTGGCTCGGTCATCGAAATGGCTGAAGCCGAGTATATGGTGCGCGCCAAAGGCTATCGTCAAACCCTTGAGGATTTCCGTGAAATTCCACTGGGTATTACCAGCCCTTCAGGCACAGGTCTATTACTAAAAGATGTTGCTACCGTGCGCAAAGGCCCGGCCTCACGCCGCGGTATAGCCGAACTCGATGGTGAAGGTGAAGTCGTAGGCGGCATTATTGTGATGCGCTACGGCGAAAATGCTTTATCCACGATTGATGCCGTAAAAGCTAAGCTTGAAGAACTGAAAGCTGGTTTACCCGATGGGGTTGAAATCATCCCCACCTACGACAGATCGCAACTCATTCTAAAATCCGTTGATAACCTGTTCAGCAAAGTTGTCGAAGAGATGCTGGTCGTAGGGCTGGTCTGTCTGCTGTTTTTACTGCATGCACGCTCAACCTTAGTCGCCATCATTACCCTGCCGCTTTCAATCCTGATTGCCTTTATCGTAATGAATAAGATGGGGGTGAATGCCAACATTATGAGTCTTGGGGGTATCGCGATTGCCATAGGCGCAGTGGTGGACGGCGCAATTGTGATGATTGAAAACCTGCACAAACATTTGGAAAAGTTTCACACAGAACACAACCGAGAACCCGATACTAAAGAACATTGGCGAATCGTCACCGAAGCGTCGATTGAAGTCGGCCCTGCGTTATTTTTCTCATTGATTATTATCACCTTAAGCTTTGTGCCTGTGTTCGCACTCGAAGCGCAGGAAGGCCGTTTATTTGCACCGCTGGCCTATACCAAATCCTTTGCTATGGCCGCTTCCGCATTATTAGCAATCACATTAGTGCCAGTCTTAATGGGCTATTTTATTCGGGGAAAAATTCCGAGTGAGCATAAAAATCCCATCAGTCGCGTGCTGATCGCTTTATATAAGCCCTCGCTTAATCTGGTACTTAGGTTTCCTAAAATCACCCTAGGATTAGCATTGATTGCCTTAGTCAGCGCTTGGTATCCGATGACGCGCATGGGCAGTGAGTTTATGCCCGAGTTAGAAGAAGGCGATTTACTCTACATGCCAACCGCGTTACCAGGACTCAGTGCGGGCAAAGCCGCCGAAGTGTTACAGCAAACCGATCGTTTGATCAAAACCGTCCCCGAAGTCGCCCGCGTATTTGGTAAGGTGGGCCGCGCCGAGACTGCGACCGATCCCGCACCGTTAACTATGCTCGAAACCACCATCATGCTTAAACCCCATGAAGAATGGCGCGAGGGCATGACCTTAAATGGCATCATCGCTCAACTGCAACAAACGGTGAAAGTGCCAGGACTCACCAATGCTTGGGTGCAACCCATCAAAACCCGTATCGATATGCTCTCGACTGGGATAAAAACCCCCGTTGGCATCAAGATCACCGGAGCCGATGTGAATGAGCTGCAAAGTCTAGGGGCAGAAATAGAGGCCATCCTCAGTAGAGTGCCACACACTAAGTCGGCCTATGCCGAACGCAGTGGCGGTGGGCGTTATATCGATATCACCCCCAAACTCGATGTGGCCGCACGTTACGGTATGTCATTGCAGGATATTCAAGATGTAGTGCGTTACGCCATTGGCGGTATGGATATTGGTGAATCGGTACAAGGGGCTGAGCGTTATCCCATCAACCTACGTTATCCCCGTGAGCTACGCGATAATATTGAGAAGCTACGCGAACTCCCTGTGATCACTAAATCGGGAAATTATCTACCACTGCGAAATTTAGCGGATATCGAAATCACCGATGGCGCACCTATGCTCACCAGTGAAAATGGTCGCTTAATCTCTTGGGTGTTTATAGATATTGAAGGCACGTCTATCGGCGAATACATTACTACTGCCAAGCAAGCATTAACTACCGAACTTAAAGTGCCCCCGCGCTACAGCTATACCTTCGCAGGCCAGTATGAATATATGCAACGGGTAGATGCAAAACTGAAGCAAGTGATCCCTATGGCCTTAGGTGTGATATTCATCCTGTTGATGATGACATTTGGCTCTACTTTGCAGGCGAGTATTATCATGCTCAGCCTCCCATTCGCGCTGGTCGGCAGCACTTGGCTATTGTATCTACTGGATTACAACATCTCAGTCGCCGTCGCAGTCGGTATGATTGCTTTGGCGGGCGTTGCCGCGGAGTTTGGGGTAATCATGCTGATTTACCTTAATAATGCCATTAAGCACAGGCAAGAGAAGAATAACTACCATACAGTTACCGATCTCAAAGAAGCTTTAATTGAAGGTGCCGTTATGCGGATCCGCCCCAAAGCCATGACAGTAGCGACCATCTTCTTCGGTCTACTCCCCATTATGTGGGGTGCAGGATCGGGTAACGATGTGATGCAGAAAATTGCCGCACCTATGGTCGGCGGCATGGTTACGGCCCCATTACTGTCACTGTTTGTACTACCCGCGCTTTATCTACTGATTTATTCGCGTAAATTAAAGAAAGACGCGGCGTAATTGAGTGTACGGCGCTAGAACACCGATAAAAATCCCCTCAAACCATTAAAGTTTAAGGGGATTTTTTCATTCAATCAGATTAAAAATCTAATTTTGCAACAGTGCCATACACAACTCTGAGTAAAATAAGCCTCTAAGTTTATAGCGCTTATGTGTACCATTGACTCAGTGCCACACAGAATTGACTCAATTCACTGCCGTAGGAAGGATCCCATCACATGACCAAGTCATTTTTTTTAACTATCAGCCGGATATGGCCGCAAGCACTTTCCCTTAAAACCCCATCACGCGCATTACTTGCCGCATTCGGTTTATGCGCTGCGCTCATCATTACAGCACCCGCCTTTGCCGCACCCGCAACCGGTGAATTCGTTGCCGACAAACGCTGTGAGCTATTTCAATCGAAAAATAAGCAGACGAATCCAGACCAATGGCAGAGCAATATTGGTGAGCGCTACCCTGTACTTGAAATCCTCGGCAATAGCGCTAAACCTGATTGGCTAAGAGTGCGCACCAATGCGGTGAAGTCTCCCATGCGTTGGATCAGCGGCGATTGTGGTCAATATCTATCTAATGTTGCTGGCAGTAATTTATCAACACCTGCAACGGCGGCGGAACCGGCGCAAACCACCACGGCATCAGACATCAAAGCAAAAAACCGAGATAGCCTTAAAGAGCATGGTACCCCAGAGAAACGCCAAGGGAATCAATGCCAAATTGGTGGTGAATTCGATGCTAACGTGCTCGCATTAAGCTGGCAAAGCACCTTTTGTGAACTCTATGGCCGCCGTAAAGCCGAATGTCGCGCCCTCAGCCAAACGCCAGAAGCGAGCCAATGGCAACACTTCAGCCTGCACGGACTGTGGCCGAATAAACAACAATGCGGCACGCGATATGGCTATTGCAGCACAGTCAAACTGCAACCGAATGATTTCTGTACTTATCCAGAGTTTGAACTGAATCCATCGGTGCGCAAAAATTTAGAAGAAGTCATGCCAAGCGCCCAATATGGCACCTGTTTAGAACGCCACGAATGGTGGAAACACGGCACTTGCCGTAGCCAAGACCCTAACGAGTACTTTTTATTGGCAACCCAGCTGACCCAAGCGGTCAATGCCTCGGCATGGGTACAAAAATTTATTCATGACAACATAGGTAAGAGTGTCAGTAAAAGTGAGTTAAACCAAAGTTTTGATAGCAGCTTCGGTCAAGGCGCTCACACTAAAATGAGTCTTGAATGTGGCAAGGGATTACTAAGTGAAATCCGCATTAACTTGCCCGAAGTCATTAAAACCTCTGACTCCTTACCTAGCCTACTCGCCAAAGCCAACAAGGCCTCAAAAGGCTCCTGCCCTGAAACAATCATGATTGATAACGCTAATTAAACAAATAGTTAGACAAATAAAAAAAACGGCGATTTAGCGTCGCCGTCTTTAACCTTAATGACAGTCCTTAATATGGCTGTCACATCTGATTAAGCTTGATCACCGCAAAGGTAGCGCCTTGGGCGTCAGCAATGACAGAAAATCGTCCCACATCAGGGATATCACTAGGCGGAATGCACACTTGCGCGCCTAAGCTTTGGGCTTTCTCAGCAAACGCATCGCAATCCGCCACCACAAAATAGAGCAGCCAGTGGGGAGAAATGTCGCCCCATTCAGGCATTATCGTCATCATACCGCCGATGGATTGACCATCAAGCTGCCATTCTGAGTATTCAATGTCAGGCATGTCACTTGGCATGTTGGTCCAAGGGAAGATTTTGCAGTAAAAGGCTTCTTCAGTACGCGGCTCTTTGCAAGCCAGCTCAACCCAGCAAAGGGTATTGAGTTCACCCTGACGGCGAGCACCAATGTGGTTCTTCGCTTGCCATAAGGCAAAACGTGCGCCTTCAGGATCGCTGACCTGCGCCATCACGCCCGCATCACCCACAATATGCGGCCCCATGTGCACTTGGCCGCCCGCCGCTTGAATCGCTGCAATGCTGGCATCCATATCATCGACGGCAAAGTAGATACGCCAGTGGCTGGGGATATGTGCTTCTGACTCAGGGATTTGATACATGGCGCCTAAGTCATCTCCCGCTAAATTAAATAGCGAAAAGTGACCTTCAGGGATCGGCATTTCGACCGAGTTCCAACCAAATAACGCTTGGTAAAATGCTGTAGCTCCCTGCCAATCATGGCTTGCAAGTTCAACCCAACATGCATGTCCTTGTGCGTACTGAGTCATTTTCATTATTGGCTCCTTTGTTTTAACAATCATTCGAGTTAAGCCTGAGTTTGTATTTCTGTCCAGTATTCAGGTTAAAAAGATCTGTAAGACAAAACTCAACCGCTAAAGACAAAAAAGCCCTCACATGGAGGGCTTAAATCATCACAACAAATTAGGAATATTGCGGCAGTAAATTTGCCATCGCGAGCAGATGACATGCACCCGTGACTATGCCAAATAACACCACAAGAATAATCAGCGGTGTACCGCCTATCACTCTAAAACCTGTGCTATCGGGGAACAACTGCCGCGATTTATAGGCCATCAGCGCCGGGACGATTACCGCCCACACTGTCGCCGCTAATGCCGCAAAGCCAATCGCTACTAAGAAGCCATCGGGAAACAGTAATCCTAAAATCGTTGGCGGCACAAAGGTCACTAACGCGGTTTTCATTCGGCCAGAGCGTGAATCATCAAAACCAAATAAATCGGCAAGATAATCGAACAGACCTAAGGTCACCCCTAAGAAAGATGAAGCCACGGCTAAGTTAGCAAACAGGGTCAACATACTGTTTAACCAGCTACTCGCCATCACCTCAGACAAAGCGCCCACCAACACACCCATATTGCCGCCTTGGGCAATAATGTCGATAAACTGGCTGCGGGGAATATTGCCCATAGTTGCCACTAACCAACAGGCATAAATCACCAGTGCGATAAAGGTGCCGACGAAAATCGCCTTGATAATGGTGGAGGAATCTTTGCCGTAATACTTCACTAAGCTGGGAACGTTACCATGGTAACCAAAACTGGCGAGACCAAAGGGCAGCGCCGCCCACAGATAAGGTGAAAAGCTGTTATTACCATCGGGTTCGAGCAACTTAGTCACATCAATTTCGATCAATAAATTGCCGATCGCGAGGAAGAAGGTAATGATCATACCGCCGAGCATAATCGTGGTAATCCGATCCACGGCTTTAGTACTGATCAATACTATGCTCGCCAATACTATGGCGAACACCAGCCCTGCCACACTTTGCGGTAACTCAATTCCCATGCCCTGCAAGCTGTGATTCACAATCGAACCACCGCCGCTGATATAGGCATAGGTCAAAATATACAACACGAAAGCGATAGAAACGCCGTTCACTATCCGCCAAAACTGCCCAAGAGTTTGCTTGCTTAAGGTATCGAAGCTAGCACCGGGTTCGAAATGTAAATTGGTTTCGAGCAACAATAAACCCGACATCAACATGCAAAACCAAATGCCCAATAACATCAAAATCGAATAGCCAAACCACATACCTGCACCGACCACGGGCAGAGAAAACATCCCAGCACCTACGGTCGTGCCAGCAATAATCATGGCACCACCAAGCAAGGACTTACCTGCGGGCTTATGCTTAGCCGCATTCATATGATTTGCCATTAAACTGTGTGCTCCGCGGTGACACTCGCCACTATCGTTTGTCTCACTGACGGACGTAATAAGCTATTGGCCTGATCTCGTATGCGATTGATATTGGACTTATCTTCACTATCCGCCAGATATCCCAATTCTTTGAGCTTCACGCTCAAAGTACCGTAGAGTTTTTTATCGTAGAACTCAGGCGCGGTAATACCATGTAAAGCCCCTAAACGCTGGGCAAGTAAATGGCTCTCAGACTCAAGTTCTGAGCGCTCCATCTTAGGTCTGTTCGCTAACAGATTGAAAATAATAGCGTAGCGTTGCAGAGTTTCACTCACTGAACTGGCTAACAACAATAATTGGCTTGAGTGCTCAGGCACGACAGCTAAAGTATCTGTCTCAACCACTAAACCTTGCCCAATCAGGAAATCCAGCACTTGCTCAACATAGGCTGGTAAGTCTTTAATTCCCATGAAGAGTTCGGCTTTCAGCAGTGGATAAAAATCGGCAACGATTGAAACCACTTGCTGGCGCAGAATCTGTTCATTATGGGTTAAACAACTCGCAATTAATGAAGGAACAATAAATAAGTGAATGATATTGTTACGATAGTAAGTCATAGACACAGCCTGACTCGCTTCGATAGACACTATTTCCCCTAAAGGATCGGCACTAACAACAAACTTGTTCAGCTCTAAACCTTGCTGCACTAAATGCTTACCATCACCTTCGGCAACAGATGTATAAGAAGTATAAGGCACTTTTTTGAGTAGGGTCAGATACAAATCAAGCTGACGCTCCAGCAGACTACGTTCTAAGGCGTTTTGATCTGTCGCCAGTAAAACTAAGCTAGTCAAAGTCACCGAACTCGCGGCTGCGGCATCATTGATACGCGTCATCACCCGATTAGCCAGCACGTTTACCGCTGGCGTTAACCAACTTGGTTTCTGCTCGGGATCATCGGCCAACTCAGCACGCCAGTTTGGCGCACGCTCATTTAAGAAATTTTGCAGGGTAATAGGCTCGCCAAAATTCACATAACCTTGGCCAAAATTACCTAATTTGCGAATGGCACCGAACACCTGCCACACAGATTCTTTTTTCTTTTTCTTACCGCTTAACTCTTTATGGTAAGTCGCCACTTCCATCACATGGTCATAGCCTAAATACACAGGCACGAGCGTGACAGGACGTTCAATACCGCGCAGTACGCTGTTCATCGTCATGGCGATCATGCCAGTTTTCGGCGCCAACAGACGGCCAGTACGTGAACGACCACCTTCGGAGAAGTATTCCACCGAATAACCTTTAGCAAACAGCTGGTCTAAATACTCACGAAATACTGCGGTGTACAGCTTGTTGCCATTAAAACTACGGCGGATGAAGAAGGCACCACCGCGACGGAACATAGGTCCCGCGGGCCAGAAATTGAGGTTAATGCCGGCAGCAATGTGCGGCGGAACCATGCCTTGATAATACAAAATATACGATAACAGCAGGTAATCCATGTGGCTGCGATGGCAAGGCACATAAACAATCTCGTGGCCATCGTGGTGTAACTGCCGAACTTGCTCGGCGCCTTTAATGTTGATCCCGCTGTAAAGCTTGTTCCACAGCCAAGTTAAAAAACGCTCGGCAATACGCACTAAACTGTCTGAGTAATCGGCAGCGATTTCATCGAGATACTCAATAGCCGTCTCGCGCGCTTGGGTCTCAGAAATCTTTTTACTGGCGGCTTCTTCTTGAATCGCTTTGCGCAGCGACTCAGATTTGAGTAACGAATGAAACAGTGCTTGGCGGTTTGGCAGCACAGGCCCTGTCATTACCTTACGTTGACGACGGAAATGCACGCGCGCAACCCGTGCTAACTTATGGGCAATCCCCATGTCGGTGCCATGTTCGTCAGCCATGTAACGCAGGGATACGGCATTCGAAAACTGCACGAAGTTATGTCGACCTAAGAACAGAATCATCAAGCACTTGCGCAGCCAAGTCGGGTTTTCCCGCTCAAATACGGCCGCCTTCATAGTGTCGTCTTCTTTCCCTGGCGTTCGGCCCCAATACAGGCTCACGGGTACCAGTTGAATATCTAATTCAGGACGTTCCTTATGCACGGCTAACAAACGCATAAAGCATTCGAGGAAAGGCTCATTACCAGCACGTTCGCCAAACAGTGGCTTACGTCCTTGAAGACAGACAACCCGAGGCGCAGTCACACCATTAGCCACTAGAGGCTCATAAGGGCTTGGTAAGCCTAACTTAGCCGTTATTTCGCTCAAAGCAGCGATGTCACTGAGGGATTCTGTTTTCATCACATAAACAAGGGGTCTGGAAGCATCCAGATTCAGATCGGCAAAGGGATCCTGAGGCACCACAATAGTGTGCACTAAGTGTTTTTGGATCCAACGTAATGATTTCAACCAAAGAGAGTCGTGTTTAGGCATTATTCTTATGCAATTAAGTGCGTTTACTAGCCCGATAGAATACCAGACTATGGGCAATATTCGCTAATTCTCTCCAACATAGCTAAAAAGTGGTTAATACTTGCGCTGCAAATAATACTGTATATACTAACAGTAACTGTATAGAAAAACAGGAAACACCATGAGACCTTTGACGCCACGCCAAGCTGAAATTTTAGAGCTAATTAAACGAAATATTGCCGATACTGGCATGCCACCCACTCGGGCAGAAATCGCAACCCGTTTAGGTTTTAAGAGCGCCAATGCGGCTGAAGAACACCTTAAAGCGTTGGCGAAAAAGGGCTGCATTGAGATCATGCCTGGCACATCTCGGGGCATTCGTCTGCCTGCGGAAATCGAAGATTTGACTGAAACAGGTTTACCGCTCATCGGCCAAGTGGCTGCGGGTGAACCTATCCTCGCCCAGGAACATGTTGAACAGTACTACCAAGTCGACCCAAGCATGTTTCATCCCGCCGCCGATTTTTTACTGCGAGTAAAAGGCGACAGCATGAAAAATATCGGCATTCTCGAAGGTGATTTGCTGGCAGTTCATAAAGTAGAACAAGCTAGAAATGGTCAAGTGGTTGTCGCTAGAGTCGATGACGATGTCACTGTTAAACGTTTCGAAAAAAAAGGTAATGTGGTCTATCTACATGCCGAAAATGAAGATTACTCCCCGATTAAAGTGGATTTAGGCTTCCAAAGTTTAACAATTGAAGGACTCGCCGTCGGTGTGATCCGTAATGGAGATTGGCTATGAATAAACTACTTGGCAATGCCCCCCGCCATCCGGGCCTGTGGCTCGATGAAGTCCGTGATGCCGACTATGACTGGCACCATGCGCCCATCGCCTGTATGCCAACTAAGACTCAAGGTCGCCAAGAATTAATTCATCTGAGTGCACAACTCGCTCAGTTAAGCCAACAGGGCCGTTGGTTAGTGCTCATCAACCCTCCAAGTATTGGCTACAAGCAAATGCTCGCCAACGCAGGTGTGCGTATGGATAGAGTTTTGCTGGTACATGCTAAAGATGAAGTCGAAACCCTGTGGGCGATGGAAAAAGCCCTAACAAGTGGTACGTCCAGTGCAGTCATTACTTGGACTCAATCATTGGATGCACGGGATAATCGACGCCTACAAATCGTGGCTAAAAGTGCCCGAGCTATGGGCATAGTGCTTGAAGACGTAAACAGTCACTTACATGCAGACGTACGTATTGAGCAAGGCAATCTCTTCGGTCAGCAATCTTTTTTTAGCGCTGTACACTAAATATTCATTTAATTTTTTACCTTGAAAGCCGCCTCACCTATGAATGTGAGGCTTTTTTTTGGCAATTTTTCAGATAATTAGATAAATAAGTGATCTTGATCAATATTTAAACAGCAAGTATGGTTGGTTAAGTCGGTGATGATATATCACCTTCCGTGGTCAATGAATCGAGTATTTATCGAACTCGAAGCGCCACTAAAAATAGAGAACAGATTTATTTCAGCAGTATGTGCCAGCGTGGCTAATTACCAGCAGTAACAATACTTGATTAAAAGTAACAGCCGCCAACGCACGTTGAAGTCAAAAAAGCTTTTTTGGGAACTGAAGAGTTTGCATAGAGTTGAGACTTACTGTGTTGCTCTTCTTTGTAGTTGCTATTCGCAATTGGCAGAGGAGAAGTCTTGTGAAGCAATTGTTGTATTGTTTACTCGTGGTGCTTTTCGCACCACCGTTGACCGCCGCGGACATGCGGTTCAACATGACCCCTGGCGTGACCGAGATCAGTGGCAAGGTTTATCACTTGCACATGACCATCTTGTATATCTGCTGCGCAATAGGCCTAGTGGTCTTTGGCGTCATGATTTACGCCATGATCAACCACAGAAAATCCAAAGGCGCTGTCGCGTCCCACTTTCACGAAAGCACTAAAGTTGAAATCGCTTGGACGATTCTGCCATTTATCATTTTGATCTTAATGGCGATTCCAGCGACAAAAACTTTAATCGCAATGGAAGATCCCAGCAACGCCGATCTCACCGTAAAAGTCACGGGGTCCCAATGGAAATGGCATTACAGCTATTTCGATCAAGATATTGATTTTTATAGCATACTGACAACACCCAGAGCACAAATAGAAGGCACCGAAACCAAGGGTGAAAACTATCTATTGGAAGTCGATAAACCGCTCGTTCTACCGATAAACCGCAAAATCCGCTTTCTGATGACTTCAGAGGATGTCATCCATTCTTGGTGGGTACCCGCCTTTGCAATTAAGAAAGATGCCAACCCTGGATTTATCAATGAGGCTTGGACTCGCATCGACAAACCCGGCATTTACCGTGGTCAATGCGCCGAGCTCTGCGGTAAAGACCATGGTTTTATGCCTATCGTAGTACAAGCGTTACCCGAAGCCGAGTTTGAGGCTTGGGTCACAGAGCAGAAACAAGCCGCAGGTGCTGCGGCTGAAGCCGCTCAAGCCGCTTTATCACAAACCCTAAGTAAAGAAGAGTTGATGACTCAAGGTGAACAAGTTTACCTCGGGCACTGCGCAGCCTGCCACCAGCCCAATGGCGAAGGGTTGCAAGGCGTATTTCCGCACCTTAAAGGTAGCCCGATTGCAACGGGACCGCTCAGCGGCCACCTTGAAATTGTGCTCAACGGTAAAACGGGTACAGCCATGCAAGCGTTTAGTAAGCAATTGACTACACAAGAAATCGCGGCAGTGACTACCTACGAGCGTAATGCTTGGGGCAATAATACTGGCGATGCAGTGCAAGCCAAAGACGTCAACGAGTACATGAACGGCAATTCTGCACAAACATCCGCCGCGGTACCAAGCGGTACAACCCCGACACCCGCACCTGCAGTCGATCCCGCAAGCCTCCCCACACTCAGCCATGACGCCCTCATGGCCGAAGGTGAAACTGTCTACGCGACCTTCTGTGCTGCCTGCCATCAAGTGACAGGTGCAGGAATACCACCCGCCTTCCCCGCGCTAGTGGGTAGTGCTATCGCCATTGGACCAGTCGCCAATCACATCGATATTGTGATGCTCGGTAAAACAGGCACGGCTATGCAGGCATTTGGCAAACAGCTTAGCCCACAGCAACTTGCAGCAGTCATTACCTATGAACGCAATGCTTGGGGCAACAATACCGGCGATACAGTGCAACCTGCTGATATCGCAAGTCATGGACAGTAGGGGATAATGATGAGCACAACGACTCAAGATCAAACCGCAGCCCATGATGACCATCATCATGGTGCGCCAAAGGGCATCATGCGCTGGCTGCTAACCACCAACCATAAAGACATAGGTACTTTGTATTTATGGTTCAGCTTCATTATGTTCTTAACCGGTGGCGCTATGGCCATGGTGATCCGCGCTGAACTCTTTCAACCTGGATTACAATTGGTCGAGCCCAACTTTTTCAACCAAATGACAACTGTTCATGGGCTGATCATGGTATTCGGTGCGGTAATGCCAGCCTTTACAGGGCTTGCTAACTGGCTGATCCCTATGATGATAGGAGCGCCCGATATGGCGCTGCCACGGATGAATAACTGGAGTTTTTGGATACTCCCCTTCGCCTTCACTATCCTTCTCAGTTCGTTGTTTATGGAAGGTGGCGGACCAAACTTTGGTTGGACCTTCTACGCACCACTATCAACAACTTATAGCCCAGATAGCACGGCGCTCTTTGTATTTTCTATTCACATCATGGGGATAAGTTCGATCATGGGCGCGATCAACGTGATTGTGACCATAGTGAATTTACGCGCGCCAGGCATGACATGGATGAAGTTACCATTATTTGTGTGGACTTGGCTTATCACGGCATTCCTACTGATCGCGGTTATGCCCGTACTCGCGGGCGCAGTGACTATGGTGCTGACCGATAAGTTTTTCGGCACGAGTTTCTTCGATGCGGCTGGCGGCGGCGATCCTGTGATGTTCCAGCATATTTTCTGGTTCTTCGGCCACCCTGAAGTTTACATCATGATCTTGCCGTCCTTTGGCATCATCTCTGCCATAGTGCCCGCCTTCAGTCGTAAACCCTTATTTGGCTATGCATCCATGGTTTATGCTACGGCTAGTATTGCAATTCTGTCATTCCTCGTGTGGGCGCACCATATGTTCACCACAGGTATGCCAGTGTTTGCCGAGCTGTTCTTCATGTATTGCACTATGTTGATTGCAGTGCCAACTGGGGTGAAAGTGTTTAACTGGGTTGCCACTATGTGGCGCGGCTCACTCAGTTTCGAAACGCCCATGCTGTTTGCTGTAGCCTTTATCATACTCTTCACTATTGGCGGTTTTTCGGGATTAATGCTCGCCATTACGCCCGCCGACTTCCAGTACCACGATACTTATTTTGTTGTGGCACATTTCCATTATGTACTAGTGACTGGTGCGATTTTCTCCATCATGGCAGCGGCCTATTACTGGCTACCTAAGTGGACGGGACACATGTACAACGAACAACTGGGACAATGGCATTTCTGGTGCTCGGTGATTTCAGTCAATGTGCTATTTTTCCCGATGCATTTCCTTGGGCTGGCAGGAATGCCAAGGCGTATCCCTGACTACTCGATTCAATTTGCCGATGTTAATCAAATCGTCTCGATTGGTGGGTTCGCCTTCGGCTTATCGCAATTGATTTTCTTAGTTTTAGTAATTAAGTGCATCCGTGGCGGCGAAAAAGCTCCCGCTAAACCTTGGGAAGGTTCCGAGGGTTTAGAGTGGACATTGCCAAGCCCTGCGCCTTACCACTCCTTCACGACACCACCTGAGGTGAAATGAAATGGCAACCCAACACCAGCAAGATAAATCTAAGTCAAATCGTAAACTTATCAGCATATTAGTTATAGGCTGTATTGGCATGTTTGGCTTTGGATTCGCGCTGGTGCCGCTCTACGATGTGTTGTGCGAGCAACTCGGTATCAATGGAAAACCCTCCAATACCGCGAGTAGTTATCAAGCAATCACAGTAGATACAAGCCGAATAGTGACTGTGGAATTTATTTCTCAGGTACAAACAGGCATGCCATGGACATTTGCGCCACAAACCAAACGGCTCGAAGTTCACCCTGGCGAGCTAATCCATACGGCATTTTTGGCGCGCAATATGTCCGCTAAAGCAACTATTGGCCAAGCGATACCTTCAGTTTCGCCCGGCCAAGGTGCCGCTTATTTTAATAAAACAGAATGCTTTTGCTTTAATCAACAACCCTTAGCGGCGGACACTAGCGCTGAGCTGCCGCTCATTTTCTATGTGGATCCTCAGTTACCTGAGTCTATCCATACTCTGACCCTCTCTTACACTCTCTACGACATTACCGACAAGCAGTTAGCGTCTGCCATAGAGCAAGGAGCTGCAAAATGACAACGAAACATCAGTCTTACTACGTTCCATCCCAAAGTGTCTGGCCTATTGTAGGTGCCATTGGCTTGTTCTTAATCGCCTCTGGTGCAGGCCTTTTCGTGCAACAGTTGAAATCAGGTGCATCCGGTGGCGGTTATGTGCTGCTGGTTGGGATAGCTGTGATCCTATTCATGCTGGTGGGTTGGTTTAGAACCGTGATCCAAGAGTCGATGGCAGGGCTCTATTCTAGCCAAATGGATCGATCGTTTCGCCAAGGTATGAGCTGGTTTATTTTTTCGGAAGTCATGTTTTTCGGGGCTTTTTTCGGGGCACTATTTTATGCCCGCATGTTCGCAGTGCCTTGGCTCGGTGGCGCATCGAATAATGCCATGACCCACGAAGTACTCTGGCCTCAGTTTGAAGCTATTTGGCCGCTCATAACTACGCCAGATGGCACTAAAACCCAAGCTATGCCATGGACTGGACTGCCATTAATCAACACTATCGTACTGCTAACCTCCTCAGTTACCTTACATTTCGCCCATGTCAGCCTAGAAAAAGGTAAACGTTCTGCCATTACTCTCTGGCTCGGTATCACCATACTCTTGGGTATGGGTTTCCTTGCCTTACAGGCAGAAGAATATATGCATGCCTACCGGGAAATGGGACTCACTCTGACCTCTGGGATTTATGGCAACACCTTCTTCCTGTTAACTGGCTTTCACGGCATGCATGTCACTCTGGGGACTCTCTTTTTATTCGTGTTGTTTTTCAGAGTGTTGAAGGGGCACTTTAGCGCAGATAAACATTTTGCGTTCCAAGCGGGGAGTTGGTATTGGCACTTTGTGGATGTGGTCTGGCTGTGTCTGTTTATTTTCGTTTACGTTCTCTAGTGCTTTAGTAAGGCTTGGGATTGGGGCTAATTAACCCAGTCCCTAAGGCCACCAGCAATAACAGGATAACGAGCACAGAGAAAATCACTCGCCGACCAAGATAGCGGCTCATAGGCACTTTTTCATCACCTTTCACCATAATAAACAAGGCGCGACCTAGATTAAAAATGATGAATAGCAACAGCAGAACTAAGACCAACTTAAAAATGAACAGGCTATTCATACAATATCCTCATGTTCTGCTGAATAAATTAACGGTTTTTCTACTGATATTGACTGTGGCTGTATTAACTATATTGGTCAAGTTGGGTTTATGGCAGTTAGCCCGTGGTGAAGATAAAACGACGCTTTTAGCCCAGATGGAAGCAAGGCAAGCTTTGCTGCCATTAAGTTTTGAGCAGCTCCAACTCAAGGTCGGCAAAGAAGGTGTGACTGGTTATCGACTGCAAGTACGCGCCACTCCCGCAAGCTCACAAATCTGGCTGCTGGATAATCAAATCTATCAAGGTCAAGTGGGATATTTAGCCTTTCAACCTCTGCAAGTAGAAGTTGAAAAACCTTGGTTGCTGGTCGAGTTAGGCTTTGTTGCCTCAGGCTCCCATCGTGATGAGTTGCCTCACATCACTCCCCTAAGCGGGGAATTAAATATCGAAGGCAAGCTTTATCAAAAGCAAATCAATCCCTTGAGCCAAGCTTTAATGGCAGAAACAGGGACAAGTATTCGCTTTCAAAATTTAAATATGCCCGAAATGGCTAAGGTATTAGGGCACCCATTGTTACCTGTCGTGTTGCAACCAGAGCAATTACCTTCCCTCACATTGCCCCATCCTTGGCAACCTTTCCCACTGTCGGCACAAAAACATTGGGGCTATGCGTTGCAGTGGTTTTCGATGGCAGCCGTATTTGCAGGACTAATGCTGTGGCAAGGGATTAAATATGTAAAACGCCATAGCGCCCAAACAGTCGCAAACTCAAGGAGCCAATAGGGAAATTCGTACCATACTTAGCAAGACACTAATAAAACTAAATAAATATAAAACAATAAATTAGGGATAATTTGAATGAGAGGAGCAAGCATGAACTCCCAGAACAAATCTAAACACAAAGCATTAGGGCTATTACTGCTGGCGTTTATTGCCCCCGTAGTGATTGCTAAGCTAGTGCTGAGCCTGAATTTATACCATGGCGGTGCCACCAATCATGGCGAGCTGATCAGTCCCGAAACCAGTTATGCCAGCCTTGGGGTTGAAAATTCTAATCCCAAAGAATGGCAACTACTATATTTATTGCCCGCCAAATGCAACGATACTTGCCGCGAACGCCTGTATATTTTGCGCCAAAGCCACACAGCGCTAGGGCCAGATCAGGCGCGAGTAGAACCGCTCATCCTCACCCATCCCGACAGCGATCTTAACGCCTTAAGCGCCTTTCACTTCAACACTCGCCCCGCCAATGCAGACTTAAGCAAATGGTTAGATGAACAGCAGCTAATCATAGTCGATCCCTTAGGCAGCTTAGTCCTGCGCTACCCTCAAGTGCAGGGCAAAGAAGCACATTTAGCTCAAGGCAAGGCGCTGATTGCGGATCTGCGTAAGCTGTTAAAACTATCGAGGGTAGATTGATGCAACTAACTTGGATCCTACGCTTAACCTTAGTCTTTACCCTATTGGTGATTTTAATGGGCGCTTACACCCGCCTATCGGATGCAGGGCTCGGCTGCCCCGATTGGCCAGGCTGCTACGGCCATATTAAAGTGCCCACCCAAGACCATGAAATCGCCCATGCGCAAACTATATTCCCAGATCACGATATCAATCCAGAGAAAGCTTGGCTGGAAATGATCCACAGATATATCGCAGGCGGACTTGGCTTACTGGTGTTATTCATCTTAATTTTGTGCTTAAAAACACCGGACGCACCCAAAAAGTTGCCGATCATCATAGTGCTGCTGATCCTTTTTCAAGGAGCACTAGGCATGTGGACTGTGACCATGAAACTCATGCCAATAATTGTGATGTCGCATCTTATTGGTGGCTTTAGCCTAATCTCACTGCTGTTACTCCTTTACCTGCGAACCCGACCTCGGCGTATATTTAATAGCGAAACCCATGCTCGACATCTCGCACCGTTAGCGTTGGTGAGCCTATTCGTCCTTGTGGGTCAGATTATGTTGGGGGCTTGGACATCATCGAATTATGCGGCGCTCGCCTGCACCTCTTTACCCATCTGTGAGGGAAATTGGGTAGATAACTTAGCAATAGCCGAGGCATTTTCACCGTTCCAAGGCCAACACCCTAGCTTCGAATTTGGGGTGCTCGATTACCCTGCACGAATGACTATCCACGTAGCCCACAGAATTGGCGCTATCGTCACTGCCAGCTTGTTACTCGTGCTCGCCTACCGATTATTTGTTGGCGCTACGGGACTTAAGGCTTTAAGCCTTTTATTAGTGGGCCTAGTCATACTACAAGTGAGCTTAGGTATTTCTAACGTAGTGATGCATTTACCACTCGGTATTGCCGTGTCTCACAACGGTGGTGCGGCACTACTGCTACTGACCTTAGTCACAATCAACTATTTTTTATGGCGCAAAGCATAAGCGAGGGATCCAAGATGGCAAAACCACTCTCAATCACCAGTAGCCTGCCCACTTTCAGCGTAACATGGCGCGCCTATTTTGAAATGACCAAGCCTAAAGTGGTCGCACTCATGCTGCTCACTGTCCTCGTCGGCATGTGTCTGGCTGTGCCCCATGCGGTGCCCGTTCAACCTTTGCTCGCGGGTATGCTTGGAATTGCCATGATGGCGGGTTCTGCGGCGGCGTTGAATCATCTGATCGATCGCCGTATCGATGGCTTAATGGCGCGCACCTACAATCGCCCGCTACCCAAAGGGCGTATTTCTGCCACGCGCGCGTTAATTTTCGCCGCTAGCTTAGGTAGTTTTGGCTTTATCGTCTTATATTCCTTAGTCAATCCACTCACAGCTTGGTTGACCTTTGCCAGCCTGATTGGCTATGCCTTGGTTTATACTGCCTATTTGAAACGCGCAACATCACAAAATATTGTGATCGGTGGCCTTGCGGGAGCTATGCCACCCCTGCTGGGATGGACGGCAGTAACGAACGAATTTCACGGCCATGCGTTATTGCTAGTGATCATCATTTTTACGTGGACGCCGCCACATTTTTGGGCACTGGCCATTCACAGACGCGCCGAATATGCCAAAGTAGATATTCCCATGCTACCAGTCACCCACGGTGTCGAATTTACGAAAACCTGCATCTTGCTCTACACAGTATTGCTGGCGATTGCTTGCCTGTTACCTGTGCTGGTTGGTATGTGTGGGCCAGTGTATTTCGTCAGCTCGAGTTTACTCAGTACGGGATTTATCTATAAAGCATGGCAACTTAAATATCGGGATCATGATGGCTTAGCGATGCAAGTGTTCCGCTTCTCTATCTACCATTTAATGTTGTTATTTATGGCATTACTGCTAGACCACTATTTGTGGAACTAGTGTATGGAACGAGTTTGTCGCGCTAACCTGTATTTATGGAGCGAATAATGCAGAA
The DNA here is from genome assembly GCF_025654025.1 of Shewanella sp. SM55. NCBI lineage: Bacteria > Pseudomonadati > Pseudomonadota > Gammaproteobacteria > Alteromonadales > Shewanellaceae > Shewanella > Shewanella sp. SM55. Next base: position 102,399 of record NZ_JAKKRS010000016.1, read on the forward strand.
AAGAATTTTAGTCATCGCCATTTTGTTGTTCGGTCTTGGCGGCCTATTTGCGGTGAAATTTAATCCCCCAAAACCTATCGAGTTAGAGAGCGGTTTTCTGTTTCCACAGGCCTATGAATTAGCGCCCTTTGAATTGGTTGATCAACACAAGCAAGCTTTTACCAATGCCAGTTTGCAGGGAAAATGGAGCTTATTTTTTATCGGTTTTACCTTTTGTCCCGACATTTGCCCTACGACCTTAAATAAACTTGCGGCGGCTTATCCTGATCTAAACAAAATAGCGCCATTGCAAGTGGTGTTTCTATCCGTCGACCCCAAACGAGATACACAGGATAAACTCTTAACCTATGTAAATTTTTTCAATCCAGAGTTTAAAGCTATAACGGGTGAACAAACGCAGATATTTCCACTCACCCGCAGCTTAGGACTCACTTATGCCATGGTGGGTGAAGGGGAAAATTACCAAGTCGACCATAGTGCGGGTTATGTGTTGGTGTCGCCGCAGGGAACGCGAATTGCGGTATTTAAACCTACGGCAGCGTTAGGCAAACCGCCGCAGGTATTAAATGATAAATTAATTAGCGATTTTGAAAAAATAGTGGCGCAATACAAACCTAGCCGCTGATCACTCTTTAACCCAAGAGCCATCGTCCTTTGGCCTCACCCAAGGCTGAGAAAACCAATAGTAGCCATTACGCGCCTTACTCGGCGCTGTGCAGTTATAACGCGAGCGCCCCGCAGGCAAGGCTAAATCCGCTTGAACACTAAACTCGTTTTCATTGAGCCAAGTCGGCTGTTTTGAGCCTTGACCTTGGATGTAACACATCACTTGCTTAGCAGAGATATCACTCATATCGAGGGTCACTTTAAGCTCTGGACGCCAATGACCACCCTTTAACTCAGGATCACTTGGGGTTTGTGCAATCACAGGCATATTTAAGCTGTATAACTTTGCCTTAAGGCTTTTTAGGTCAGCATATTGTCCAGCAACGGGGAAACGCGGCAGTGCCGTGAATGGCGAATAGGGCCCCGCGGCACCGGACTGTTGCCCAAAAGCGACAAAGCCGTTCTCAGTTAACATATCCTGCAACGCTTGATTGTACTCACCGTAGGGATACGCCAGCATTTTAAAATTGTGCCCTGTGGCATCTGCAATCGCTTTTTCTGTCTCTAAGATATTGGCTTTTATCCGCGCTAACCACTGCGCCTGTGATTCATTTTCTAAGGCGCGGATCAAATGTTCGTGCGCCCAACTGTGATTAGCAATATCGGCGCCTTCCTTGGATAATGTGATGAGTTCATCCCAAGTCATCATCTCGGTAAACTTTTGTTTAATCGGCTCAATTGCCACAAACAAGGTGTAGGGGAATCCAAATTCCTTTAGGATAGGATGCGCCGTAGTCGCTATACTGCGATAACCATCATCGAAGGTAATTGCGATTGTTTTAGCGGGTAAATCTTGTTTTTGCTTGATCGCTTCAACCACTTTAGAAAGCGGGATCACCTTAAAGCCGTCATCGACGAGAAACTGCATTTGCTCACGAAATTGCGCGGGCGTAACGCTGGTTGCCGCCGGAGTGGTTTCTGACACATGGTGATATTGCAGAATGACCACGGCATGGGCAGAAAACGTCATTAGCCCTATGAGTGCCAACAGCACACGTTTAACCATAATGTGAACACCTCTGAAATTAATGAATACTGCTAAATCAACTTGGCTCGACCTCATGCTCAACGGCGCGAAAAATCGCCAGTTACTGGCGCTCGCCCTGCCGATGATACTCTCCAATATCACTATCCCGCTGTTGGGCTTAGTCGATACGGCTGTTATAGGTCATCTGAGTGAGGCCTATTATTTAGGGGGAGTCGCTGTCGGGTCAACGATTATCACATTAATCATTTGGTTATTGGGATTTTTGCGTATGGCGACGACAGGTTTAGTCGCGCAAGCCTTTGGTGCTGACGATCTTCACGCCCAGCACAAGCTCTTAGTCCAAGGCGCTATGCTAGCGATGTTATTGGGCGCAGGCGTTATCGCACTGCAAGTCCCGATATTGGATTTAGCGTTAGGATTATCCGAAGCGAGTAGCGAAGTCGAGCGCTATTGCAGCGAGTATTTTCAGGTACGAATTTGGTCAACGCCCTTCGCCCTGCTCAATTTAGTGATGTTAGGTTGGCTCTTAGGGCGACAACAACCTAAAGCCGCCATGTGGCAGTTGATTTTAGCCAACCTTGCCAATATTATTCTCGATGTGGTGTTTGTCCTCGGCTTGGGTTGGGGCGTTAAAGGCGCTGCCCTCGCCTCAGTATTTGCCGATATCACCGCTTTCTCAGTCGCACTCACTATGGTGTTACAACAACTCAAGCGCGCACCCGAGTTTCACTTATCTCAGCTATTCCCCCATGTCACCTTAACGGGTTATGGCAAATTACTGAGGCTCAACACAGATATTTTTGTCCGCAGCCTCTGTTTGCAGGCAGCTTTTGCCTTTATGACATTCCATGGTGCAGGTCTAGGTGATAATACCGTTGCGGCCAATGCCGTGTTATTGAATTTACTGCTATTAATCTCCTACGCTCTAGATGGTATAGCCTATTATGCCGAGGCAGAAGTCGGTCGAGCCTATGGGCAAAAACAGGCAGAACAATTAAGGGAAGCTGTGATCTTAGCTTGGTGCTGGTCGGCCATAACGGCACTAGGATTCTGCGCTGTATTTAGTCTTTTTGGCAGTAATATTATCGCGTTATTGACCAGTATTAATGAGGTCAGAGCCACTGCGCAAACCTATCTTATCTGGCTAATATTCTTGCCTTTATGGTCCTTTAGCTCGTATTTATTCGATGGTGTTTACATAGGTGCCGCTAAAGGAAAAGTGATGCGCAATAGCATGATACTCGCCACCTTTGGCGCGTTTTTCCCAACATGGTATTTACTGCAGCAGCTATTACTACCAGAGCAAGGCAACCATGCCCTCTGGGCCGCGATGAGTGTCTTTATGATCGTCAGAAGCCTAACGCTAGCAGGGCATTATTATTTCAGTCAGGCCTTTTTACATAAATAAATCTGTAAAGACAGTAGTTTACTAATCTCAAAATCATTATTATGTTGATTTTACAATTGTAACGAAGATGTGAATCGATAATGAAAAGGATTTTACCGCTGCTATTGCTGTGGCTATGTAACTATACGGTTGCCAACACTGCGCCACAATTACCCGTTGAAGCCTTTGCAAGCATCCCAGATGTTAGCTCTGTGCAGCTCTCGCCTAATGGCAAAAAAATCGCTTCTGTTGTACGGGTCGATCAAGCCAAACTCAAAGGTACTGTCGTTAGTATCCAAGATATAGAAACAGGCGAAAAAAGCATTCCGCTGCACACGGATAACCAAAAATTTGTCATCCTGTCTCTGCAGTGGGCAAACGATAATATCTTACTGATCAGTGCTAAGTTTCCGGCTAACCGTTACGGTACACCTACAACCGAAACCCGCCTTGTTAAGTATGATTTGACCACGAAAAAGACCTCGAGTGTCCTTCCGCGCAGCGTCTTAGACCGTCTTAATTGGATCCCGCAACATCAGGGACAAATTATCGATCTTATGCCAGATGATCCCGATAATATTTTACTGTCATTAGACGGAATGGGAGAAAACGTAGGCGAAGACAGCGTTCTGAAAGTCAATTTAGCGCAGGGGAAATCCAGTTACACCCAAAATGCTAAAAAGAAGATCATCAGTTGGATTACCGACAGGCAGCACAAAGTCCGAATTTCTATCTACAACGATGATACTGAGTACCGCATTTATGAACAGGCCGAGCAAAAGAGTGATTCACGCTTGCTTTGGACCTTTAAAGCTTTTTCTGAGGACACTGTTTGGCCATTAGGTTTTGATGCAGACCCTAATATCCTCTACGTTCGCGCCTATCACCAAGGTTTCGAAGCCATTTTTAAAGTGAACCTGACCGACCCTAATCTTACAAAAGAGTTGGTTTACGCCAATGAAGCAACTGACGTCGAAGGGGATTTACTCTACTCGCAATTAAAGAAAAAAGTCATTGGTATCAGTGAAGGCGACGGCGAGGAATACACCTTCTGGGAAACAGAATATGTCGGACTACAAAATGGTCTTAAGGCTGTATTACCCGATGCTCACAACTATATTACTCAATTCAGTGCAAATGAACGCCGCTACATAGTGTATTCCACCAGCTCAACCGAGCCTGGCACTTATTATTTCGGCGATAGGGACGAAAAAACGTTATATCCCATCGCGAACAGATACGGCAAGCTCAATAGTGAGCTACTCGCCAACACCCAACATCTAACTTACGAAGCAAGGGATAAGCTCAAAATCGATGCTTACCTAACAGTGCCAAAGGGACTCGAAGCTAAACAGCTACCGACGATTATTTTCCCCCATGGCGGCCCGATCAGTTACGACAGTAACGACTTTGACTATTGGGCACAGTTTTTCGCTAATCGGGGTTATGCAGTATTTCGAATGAATTTCAGGGGGTCGGCAGGTTACGGCTATGAGTTTATGAAGGCTGGCCTAAAAAACTGGGGGCTCGAAATGCAAAACGATGTTGAAGACGGGACTCGTTACCTAATAGCGCAAGGGATTAGCGATCCCAAACGCATTTGTATTGCCGGTGCGAGTTATGGTGGTTACGCGGCCTTAATGGGGGCTGCCATGACTCCCGATCTTTACCGTTGCGCCATCAGTGTAGCTGGTGTGACCGATGTGGCCTACCTAGTAAAATCAAGCCGCAGACATACCAACTATGAAGTGGTTAAAGAGCAAATAGGAGATGATCTCGATGCCCTCTATGAGCGATCACCTATCAGTAAAGCAGATAAAATTAACATCCCAGTATTACTGCTTCATGGCGATAAAGACAGGGTCGTTAAGGTTCAACATAGCCGAGAAATGTATGACGAGCTCAAATCACTAAATAAACCAGTGGAGTATATTGAGTTGGAAAATGGTGATCATTACCTGAGCAATAACGACAACAGACTCGCGACTTTTAAAGCCTTAGATAAGTTCTTAGCTGATAATCTCAACCCTAAGTTATAACTTAACAACTGCACTTAAAGCGAAAGCCAAATATAAAAAACGCGACTCAAGGTCGCGTTTTTCATTCAGCTTAACAAACAAGATTAAGCGTAAGAATGTTCACCGTGTTGGTGATCTGTCACGTCACGTACGCCAGTCAACTCACTTGGGAACATGTCTAACAATTGTTTTTCGATACCATCCTTCAGGGTGATATCAACTTGAGAACAACCATTACATCCACCGCCGAACTGCAGTACGGCTACGCCTTCTTTGGTAATTTCAACCAGCATGATATTACCACCATGGCCAGCTAACTGAGGGTTAATTTCAGATTGGATCACGTATTCGATACGCTCGACTAAAGGTGCATCACCAGACACTTTACGCATTTTTGCGTTAGGTGCTTTGAGCGTGAGTTGTGAACCTAATTGGTCAGTCACAAAATCGATAGTGGCATCTTCAAGGAAAGGTGCACTCTTCTCATCGACCATAGCATTGAAGCCAGTGAACTCGATTTCAATATCATCACTTTCCACTGCATCCGGTGGACAATAAGACACACCACACTCGGCTTGCGAGGTACCAGGACTGATCACAAATACGCGAATATGAGTGCCTTCAGGTTGATCTGCTAACAACTTAACAAAATGGGCTTGAGCCGCATCGGAAATGGTAATCATGAAAACCTGCTCCGTCAGGGGATACCTGAGTGTTTTAGTAAGAATTAGCCGTATGATACTCCGACTCACCTTCGCTTTGTAGTCCTTTGGATAGCAAGTTTATGGATTTTTGCCATAGCGATCACGATTTATTCATCATAAACAAGCTTTAAACGAATGTGTTGTACGCGAGTGAACTGCATCATTTACAAACAAAAGCGACCCAATTGGGTCGCTTTAAGCCAGACATAAAATACAAACTATTTAGCCGCTTCTTGTCCCGCGATACGACCAAAGACAATGATATCAGTGTAAGCATTTCCACCGAGTCGATTGGTTCCATGGGTTAAACCAGTCACTTCACCCGCAGCAAACAAGCCCGGAATCACCTTTCCTTGTTCATCAAGTACACGAGTACGTGTATCAACCGCTAGTCCACCCATAGTATGGTGCACAGAAGGTGTCGCTTTTAAAATCCAATAAGGTCCTTTACTTAAATCGACTAATCCTGAGCGATGATTAAAGGCTTCATCCTTTCCTGTTGCGGCATAACGATTAACGTCTTTAATCGTTGATAACAACTTGTCTTCAGGAATATTAAAGACTTTAGCGGCTTCTTCTAGGGTGTCGACCTTATACATTAGCCCGTCTTTTGTGAATTCCTTCAGTTCACCTTGATGCATTTCAACAGTATGGGCAACATCTTCAATAGCTTGGTTCCAGAGCACATAAGTATAACGGCCTGGTTGGGCTAGAATGGCCTGTGAAATCACATCTCGGCGTTCCAATTCCTCAACAAAGCGCTCACCATTCTGGTTGATTAACACCGCACCAAAGAAGCGAGAGTCTGCAATCAAGGCAATCGCGCCCGAGGTTGGGCTACAAATAGGATATGACTGGATATATCCCATATTTTTAGCTACTGCATGTATTTTTTCTGCCATCACAATACCGTCACCAGTACCACCTGAATGACCAGTGCTGCCATAACGTTCATCTAACTCTGGGTTATATTTTTTACGCATTTCCATGTTAGACGAGAAGCCACCCGTGGCAATCACAACACCGCGTTTTGCATAGTAGGTTACCGTTTTGCCATTATGAATCGCTTCTACACCCACAATTCGGCCCGTTTGATCTTGAATTAACTTTTCAGCCTTAGTATTGGTATGAATTGGTAAGCCTACTTCTTCAGCTTTAATAGAAAACTTGCTGATCACCTCTGCTCCGGTATGACCTTTAGGGATTAGCGCACGTTTCACGCTGTGTCCACCAAACTGAAATAATTGATCTGGGTAAAATTCTACTTTGACGTAATCCCTTAACCACTCAGCAGCATCAACCGCATTATCGACCATGGTCTTAACCATTTCAGGGTCACCTTTGAAATCGCCGCCTTTTAGCGTGTCGCTAATAAACAGCTCTTTGCTATCGGTCACCCCCATATTTTTTTGCACCCAACTACCGGCCACATTCATCTCAGCGCCAGAAATCAAAGAATTACCGCCGATAATAGGCATCTTTTCAATAATCACTGCACTTCGTCCCGCAGTCATAGCCTCTAAACCAGCACTGAAACCTGCACCACCCGAGCCAATAATCACCACATCATAGGTATATTCTGCTGGTGTTAATGCTTCATTTTTTTTAGCTGAAGCGACAGCAACTAACGTAACACCTGCGGCTTCAATACTTTTACCCACGGCTTCTTTAAGCGCTTTAGACGTTACGGTTGCGCCTGCAATACCGTCAACCTCGATAGAGTTATTATCAATAATCGCCTGTTTAACATCTTTAAATACGGCACCAGCAAGGACCTTATTTTCCTTTTGCTTTAGTACATCAATCGCCACAATGTGTCCGTCTTTGAATGTGGTTTCGACCTGCACTTCGCCATGCTTGCCTTGAGCGGTTCCCTGGCTTTTTACTATTTGATGGGTAACTTGACAGCCGACAATAATTGCTGTTGCCGTTGCAGCAATACCAATAATGGATTTTTTATAATGCATTACAATTCCCTTATTATTTTTGATAAAATTTAGAACAGCACCAAATTAAATGAGATTCTACTTATCAAAATTTCAACCTATTTGATAAACTGTTAAAACTGATAACCAACAGATATACCGTATTCAACCCCATCATTATATTGCGAACCCCAGCTATCATAATGAGTGAAATATAACTTTGAAAATATTGAATCCGTGAGACTTGTTTGTAATGTTGTAATTATCTGATGGCCATAGCTGTCATATGAAAATAATGCTTGATGCGCTGCATCCCTATCAATTTGTGCTTCATAATTCAAACTTAAACTATGTTTTAACCCTAGCAACTCAAATGGGTACTTTGCATTTAAAACCACGGCATAACCTGACAGACCATTAAACTTCTCTGATGTGGGGGAAAAGCTACCAATGGTATAATTTAAACCGACACCATAGTTTAGTGATAAATTTTGAATTTTTGCATTATGGGTAATACCTAAGTAAAGATTATCTTCAACTAGCGTTTCACTCGCAGAGATAAAGTTCTGAGTCCAGAAGTTGAACTGCGACTCTCCCAGCTTATTTTCAAGTATCAATAATGACTTAATGGTAGTTTTACCATCAAGGTTCTTCTGATTTTCCGCGATTTCAGCAGGGTTTTCGAGCTTAAGATTAGCAAAGTAAGTACCCCAATCAGCAATTCCTAAATGATTCAACTTTACAAAAGGTTGATTAAAAACACCTGGGTTATCATTTTTTGCGTCACTGGTATAAAACTTATAACCTAAATCCACGCTCGTTTTATTCACATCAGCATATACTGAACCACTAAAAATAATTGCACTGACTAAAATAGATGCCACACTTTTTTTACACATAGAGCCCCTCTCAACCATGTATTCTAGGAAGTATTTTAAAATACTTATCGACCAGTAAACTTTATATAATAAAGTTACTACGAATAGCATGATGACTATGTGATCTAAGCCCAACGGCGCTTTTGCATTTTAAAAGTGTGTGGTTTAATGCAGTAAATTTACAGCTCCTATTACTTAACTGTTAGATATTTCCAATCTAGCGACAAATACATTATTTGCAGATGAGCTAGTAAAAGTCCAACCCAGTTGATTCGCGAGACGTTTCACCAGTAAAAGCCCTAAACCAAATCCATGGCGGCCCTTACTATTGTAGGAATTGGTTATTGCTATACAACAAGCATCTTGAGTAATGCTAATATCCATCCCACCATGCTCAATACTATTCCTTAATAAATTGCTTAAGATTATTTTTAGCGGATGAAGCTGAACTGGCAAGCAAGTATCATCACACAATAATTGAATTTTTTGCTCATAACCATGTACCCGTTGCTGCTCCTCGATAATACTGGCAAGTAAAGGCGATAATGCTACGTTTTCCTTTTCTAGGTTTGAACACTCTTTATTAGTTAACCATAGTAGGGTTTCAATGAGTGACTTCATTTGATTGGTCGCTTGGGAAGCATACAGGGTTGCCCCCTTAAGCTCACCTTGTTGTAATGCGAGGATTTCGAATGAAGATTGGCATATGGCGACTGGCGTACGTAACTCATGACTAGCAAAACGTAAAAAATTGAGTTCTCGCTGCTGAGCCTCCTGAAGTTGTAAAATCGAGTTATCTAAAGCATCAACAATTGCCTTTAATTCAGCATATTCTTGTTCTGGTAAACTCAGTTTTCCTCCTCCTTCCCAATCATGTTGTTTAATCGCATGACTAATTTGATGAACAGGCGTAATCACTTTACTTTGCATATAAAACGCTAAACTTGCACTGGCACAAAAGGTTATCAAGACAAGCAGCAAGATCGCCGTCATATTTTTAGGGGCGAATTGCAAATCATGGGTAACACTAAACTGCAGCCAAACGTATAGCGGCTGGCCAGTTTGGGTGTAGTACACACTTAACGCGTTAACAATGGGGCCTTCTGCATGCTCATAGAGAATTTTGCTCGCATCAGTTAAGACTTCATTGTGACTTAACTCACGAATTTGCAGCGGAATATCTAGCCAATGAGGATAGACAGTTAAGTTATCGGTTTTTAGAAGTGGTTGATGAAGTAATGATTGCTGAGTTGGCTCCGCCATCTTCAGTAATGCTTCGGCCGCTTGCCCTGCATTGTGCATTGTGACCTCATGCATAGAAATCATACCTGCACACATCATGCAAAGCGGGATAAAACTATTCACGCCTAAGGTTATTAATAGAAAAATAACTCCCCACACTTGATAGCTACGCTTGAGGCTAAGTTTAGGCGCTTGCATTGATATCATCTCTAAGGCTTAAACCAACGCCACGAATCGTATGTAATATTTGCCGTTCAAAGGGGCGATCGATCACTCGACGTAAAAGATGAATATGGCTGCGCAAGCTATCACTATCAGGTGTACTGTCGGGCCAAAGCATTCGCTCAATCTCTTCTCTACTCACCGTTTCTGGACTACGCCTAGCTAATAAAGCCAGGATCTGCCATCCGGTTTTAGACAAAGCCAGCTGTTGCCCTTGCCGATACACCATGTGGTTTGCAAAATCGATTTCTAGGTCGCCAATAGTCAACCTTTGGGGCGCGGGACGACGCTGAGCAACCACCTTCAATCGCGCGACCAGTTCCTCCATTGCAAATGGTTTTACTAAATAATCGTCCGCGCCCACAGCAAACCCACTCAAGCGATCATTCAGACTACTACGTGCAGTTAACATGATTACTGGTGAAGTAATGCACTGTGCTTTCCAGCGTTCACACGCTTCAATCCCATCACCATCCGGCAAATTTAGATCGAGAATAATAGCGTCGAACTGCTGCTGACTAATGAGCATATCCGCTTGTGCCAAGTTGAAAGCGTAATCACACTCTATACCACTCAATTCAAGATATTGAATGATGTTGTTAGAAAGAAGTCGATTATCTTCAACCAGTAATATCAACATTTTTAAATCAACTCATATTGATGGGCTAAATGGATTAAATTTGCTCTATTTGTAGCCCCAAATTTCTTACGCATGGATTCCATATGATATTCAACTCCTCTGACACTTATCGGGAGCTGAGTTGAAATTTCGTCGTTTTGAAGACCGTTTGCGACCATAAGTAGGATATCTCTCGCATTATCTTTAAGCAGAGAGCTTTGTAGAAATGGATTGAACAATTGTTTATTACATTCAAAAAGCTTGTTTTGAGCTTCCTTTAAAGTGTCTGCCAATCCCTCTAATACCACCTCCGAAGCACTAAGATGGCTAAGTAGTATAAACCGGCCTGCCCAATGACGATTAGAGTGGCATGAGATGGGCCAGCTCAAAACACTTTGAATATTATGCTTACTAAACAGTAAGCTGGTCTTATCATTTTTTTCACTCGTGAATCTATACATATAAGATTTTGAAGTATCCAATGAAAAACCAAAATTGAAATCATGGGAGGCTATCTGATTTAAATAAAAATGCTGTAATTCAGCTATGACATGGGAAGAAGCTATGCTGGCGATAGGTTTTCTTAGTGCCGTAGGAGAGAACAGATTGGTATCTTTTGGAAAGTGATAATTTTCATACGCACAATGTGGAACTCCTTGAAACCAGAAACCACAAAAACCATGTAGCTTTAAAGAGTAGTTTATCGCCTGAATAACGTCCTTCAGCGTTGATGCCGTATCTGCATTTGATCGCGCCAGTTTAGCGTCCATAAATACCCTCCAAACGAAATAATATAGGAAGGTATCTCAATACAAAAAATAAACAAAACCCATTGATACAGATACTTACATCTTGTCGCAAAATTAAAACTTATTCATGTTTACGCAGTATTTTTGACATAATTTTGACATACACAAAGATATAATGGAGCAATGCTTTTAACCTTTTTAAATATCATCCAACAAGCCTGGCGCCTCAGCCCTTGCCAAACACCATACTTGAACATGCACATAACGCGCTTCGAATAAGCGAGCAATTTCAGAGACTGTAGTGCCAGTGGTGACCACATCATCCACCAATGCAATACGCTGGAACGCAAAATCATCCGCTAACATAAAGGCATCATGTAAGTTGCGTCGTCGCTGCGCCCCCGAAAGCCCCGCCTGCGGTCGAGTGTCTTGTTGACGCGTTAACCCTTCGCTCACTAATGGCAGTTGCAAGAGCTGCGATAAGTCATGGGCAATTAACCACGCCTGATTAAATCCCCGTTGTTGCAAACGTTTTGGATGCAATGGAACTGGCACTATCGCTTGAGGCAGCGAGATTAATCCTTGCTGTTCTAATACCTTAAGTCGTGCCACTAAGGCGCGACACAGCACGGGCAAAGCGGCAAGTTGACCTTGATATTTAATCGCACCAACCCAAGCACCCAAACCTTGATGATAACTACAAGGCGCAATGACTTTACGTGGCTGACGCTTTTGGCATTCACCGCAATAATCGACTTCTATTTGCATCGACTTACCGCAACCTAAGCAAATAGGCCCATGATATAAGCCAGATTGAAGACAAACGGCGCAAATGCCAGTCTCGGGAAGTGATATGGATTGGTGGCACAGCAGGCAACGGTTAGGTAAACTGCCCGCCAACCACCTTGTACCGAGTTGATAGCCTAAACGCATTACCCGCAAAGCAGATTGCGACCAAATCCTTTTGACAAAGTACGGCATACATTCACCTAATCCATTTTTGAGGCACTCAAGTGAGCCAAGTGACATCCACAAACCAAGCAAATTTGCATATTGAAATCAGCGGCCAAGGGCCAGATCTGGTGATGCTTCACGGTTGGGGAGTGAATAGCGCTGTGTTTACGCCATTACATGAGTCACTGTCTCAGTATAGGGTGCACTATGTAGACTTGCCGGGCTTTGGCCATAGCCAAATGGTTGAAGGTGGCCTATCAACCTGGGTAGATACCTTGGTCGCTGCATTGCCTGAACACGCTATTTGGGCCGGCTGGTCACTCGGTGGGCTCGTTGCGACTCAGGCAGCGTTAAGTTATCCACAAAAAATCAAAGGCTTGATTACTATTGCCTCATCCCCTTGCTTTATGGCAAGGGAGGACGAAGCATGGCCGGGCATTCCGCCACAAGTCCTCAATCAATTTAGAGAACAACTCGGCCAAAATTTACCTAAAACTATAGAGAGATTTCTGGCGATTCAAGCCATGGGTAGCGAAACCGCCAAAGAAGACATCAAACAACTGCGCGATCTTGTCCTCGCACGCCCTTTACCCAATGCCAGAGCCTTAACTCAAGGCCTAAATATGCTGACCGACGTCGACTTAAGGCAGCAACTGATAGAGTTGCAACAACCTTGGCTAAGGATCTGGGGCCGACTCGACGGGCTAGTACCCAAACGCGTACCACCTAAAATGCCCATCACAGCTCAAAGTGAGGATGTGATGCTCGCCAAAGCCTCTCACGCGCCCTTTATTTCCCATCAGCAGGAGTTTTTGCAGGTATTTATGCCTTGGTTAACGTTACAGACACGTTAACGCTTTATCTTTGAGCGATTAATGACTAGTATTTAACCATTAATGTGCCAAGGAATTTCCCATGTTAGTTGTCAGTAACTACCCCCAAGTCCCGCTAGCGACCAGTAATGTCGCGACGGACTCGGCTCGGGTCGACAACCAACTGAAACCTGTGGTCATCCCACCACAAGCTGCAACTAAAGGTCACGAAGAACGCGCCTTTAATCCACAGAATGAACGCACTGCGGATCAAGCTCAACAACAGGCGAAAACGCTCGAGCATAATCAGCAACAAGTTCAAGAAAAACAGCAGCAACAGCAATCCTCACAGCAACAGAACCAACAACAGCAAGAGAAAAAAGCGCCCCTTGTAGTGGCCGAGCGTGTTTTACCTAAAACGCTAAAAATTGCTGCAAGAGGCCAAGCGGCGCTGCAACGTAAGGATATACGCTTAAAGGTCAGTCAAGGTGCGGCAAATTATGCCAGCAGTAACGCCAAAGCGAATACCAGCAGTACGGCAAGGCAATCGCTTCAAGGCGAATCGAGTCAATTTTATCAACAACTTGGGCAACGCATTAGTCAGTTCTATCAACAACAGACTCAGCCAGAGCAAGAATCTATTATGTCGACGTGGATTTAACCTATTCCAATCGTATGAATCCGTTTGCGCACAAAATTAACCTGAATGATAAACAAAAATGCCGCTAAAAATAGCGGCATTTTCCATTCTGTTTAACGCTTATTTAGGCAAACGATACAGCTCTTGCTGGTAGGCCAAACTGCCCCACAATGCCCAACTTAAGGCTTTCTTCTCTAGCGCTGCAGCGGCTGGCGCATAAGGCGTTAACTGCTCAGTTTTTTCATTGTATTCGAAACCTTGAGCCGCTTTTTCTGGCTGCAGGATCACTACATCTTTACCTTCCATCAGGGCAAAGTTTTTATCGTATTGCATTAACGCGCGTCCAGGCCAATCATCGCTGACTTGGGTCAAATCTCGGCCCAGCATAGGATAAGAGTCTGAAATACCAATCAATGATAACAGTGTTGGCGGTAAATCAATCTGGCTCACAATACGATGATCGCGTTTTGGTGCAACATTATCCCCAAGAATTAATCCCGGAATACGAAAACGTGACACTGGCACCAGATCCGCGCCACCCACTCGACTGTCATGGTCGGCAACCACGATAAAAATCGTGTCTTTCCAATAGTCTGCGTTTTTCGCCAATTTGAAAAACTCACCAACCGCATAGTCGGCATATTTCGCCGCATTATTGCGAGTTTGCTTAGGTTGTTCATAAAGTTCGATACGATCATCTGGGAATTCAAATGGATCATGGTTACTCGAACTAAACACCAAACTAAAGAAAGGCTTACCTTCACTATGCAGACGCTCAAACTCACTGTTGGCCTTGCGCATTAAATCTTCGTCTGACGCGCCCCACGAACCCACGAAGGCCGGAGATTTGTAATCTTTCTGATCTATAATGTCACTAAAGCCGTTGCCCAAGAAGAAGCTACGCATATTGTCGAAATGGCTCTCACCACCATAAATAAACTGCGTGGTATATCCATGATTTTTAAGTAATTCAGCAATACTGAAAAAGCCAACTTGGCTCTTACCTAGCTTCACCACAGCGCGAGCTGGCGTTGGCGTAAAACCTGTTGTCACGGCTTCGATTCCGCGTACAGATCGTGTACCAGTAGCGTACAAGTTATCGAAATACCAACCTTCTTTAGACAAGGCATCGATATTCGGTGTCAGGGGTAACCCACCTAAACTGCCGACAAAACGGGCGCCTAAGCTCTCTTGCAGTAGGATCACTAAGTTCTTTGGCTTACCAGTATAACTGGCTTGGTTAAAGCTCAGTGATGGGATATCCGTTGAAGTAAAGGCACTTTCAGGGCGACCACTTTCCTGCCTAATCGTTGCAATAACCTCCGCGTTATCTAGCTTGCCATACACTTTAGAAGCATCTTCTTCACTATCCATCTGCTTGATGGCAAACACCAAGGAATAAGCAGAGTTAATCACTAAAGAGTTCACCAATGGATCGTCAGCAAAGGCCACCAGAGCGGGGTTAAGCGGACGATGACCCAAGGTTGAACGGGCACCTAATATCGTAATTGCGATAACGATTAACGCTAATACTGGACGCCAATACCAGCGTGGAAAGCGCAGGTTTTTCGTCAGTTTACCGCTGAGAACCCAACCGCCCCAGAGTGTACCTATGGTTAATAATATTGAGAAAATAAGCTCAAGCTTACGACCCGCCCACAGCATAGAAAGCACTTCTTTCGGGTAGATCAGATATTCCACATACAAACGATTCGGACGAAAACCGTATTCTTCAATAAAAGCGGGGGTCGATGCTTCTAAAAACAGCATTATCCACAGACCGACGGTTAACCACACCCGTAAAATCGGCTGCCACAGACGGCCAATAAAATGATCACCTGAAAATAATGCGGTTCCTAAGGCAGCAATACCCCATAACCAGCACAGGGTAGCGATATCGACGCGTAAACCTTGAATTAAGAGATGCGACCAACCATCCACAGCGGCCACGCGATCGGCTTGCCACAGCCCTAAAGCGATACGGCTCCCGGTGGCAATGAAAAGCACTAATAACGAAAAGATAAAGATGGCGCGAAAAGGCCCATGGGCATTGTTTCGCCCGCGAGGTGATAAACCAGATTGCATGTGTTACCCCAAAACGTGTAAAAAGAGCCACTCTGCTTTGGAGTGTCAATTTGAAAAATCGGTGAATAAGCTGTGCTATGACAACCGATTTTGCTTAACGTTGCATTAAATGCCGACTTTATATTCCCTAAGACGACATTTATGCAACAATTTTGTGAGTAACAGGTTAAAAAGTCGACTCGGACATGACGTATGTCCGAGTATTAACATTACAGCGTCTACTTTTTCAGCTTAGCGAAGGCATCAGCAAAGGCATTGCCCATGGCCGCGTTTGCTGGCGCTTTAGGTGCTTGCTTTTGCGCAGGACGCGCAGCCGGTTTCGCTGACTGCGGTGTTTTACCATGATTAGTTCTGGCAGGATTGTGCGGTCTTTGCTGCGGCTTGCTTTGGTCGATAGCTTCATCCAAACGCATGCTCAAACCGATGCGGCGGCGCTCAACGTCAACTTCCATCACTTTGACTTTCACCACATCTCCCGCTTTCACCACAGTGTGCGGGTCGCTGATGAACTTGTCGGTTAGAGAAGAGATATGCACGAGTCCATCTTGATGTACGCCAATATCAACGAAGGCACCAAAATTAGTCACGTTGGTCACTACGCCTTCGAGTACCATTTCAGGTTTCAGATGTTTAAGTTCTTCAACACCATCTTTAAACTTGGCGGTTTTAAACTCACCGCGGGGATCGCGTCCAGGCTTATCCAGTTCGGCTAAAATATCTGTCACCGTCGGCAAGCCAAATTCCGCCGTAATAAACTCTTCAGCCTTGATGCTGCGCAGTAAATCTGAGTTACCCATCAGGCTCGCCAACTCTACTTGCTTAGTTTTAGCGATAGTTTCCACTAGCGAATAAGCCTCAGGATGCACAGACGAGGCATCGAGTGGATTGTCCCCTTCTCGAATACGCAAAAAGCCCGCTGCTTGCTCGTAGGCTTTAGGCCCTAAACGCGGTACTTTCAGCAGCTCTTTACGATTCTTAAACTGACCATTGGCATCGCGATAATCGACCACGTTTTTCGCTAACGTCTTATTTAAACCAGCCACTTGTGACAATAACGGCACTGAGGCCATGTTGAGATCTACACCCACGCCGTTTACACAATCTTCCACCACGGCTTCCAGCGAACCCGATAATTGGCTTTGACTCACATCGTGTTGATATTGACCGACACCGATAGACTTAGGCTCAATCTTCACCAACTCGGCTAATGGATCTTGCAAGCGGCGGGCGATAGACACAGCGCCACGAATCGACACATCAAGATCAGGAAACTCCAACGCCGCCAATTCCGATGCAGAATACACAGACGCACCCGCCTCACTGACCATCACTTTGGTCAAATGTGGATGGGTATCTTTCACTTCGGCAATCAGCTCAGCAGCCAGTTTGTCAGTTTCCCTTGATGCAGTGCCGTTACCAATCGCAATCAGCTCAACCTTATGCATTTTGACTAAGTTAGCCAAAGTACGGATCGACTTTTCCCACAGATTTTGCGGTGCGTGTGGGAAAATAGTCGCATGGCACAACAACTTACCTGTGTTATCGACCACAGCGACTTTAACACCGGTACGTAAACCAGGATCGAGTCCCATGGTGGCTTTCGCGCCCGCAGGAGCGGCCATCAATAAATCACCTAGATTACGGGCGAAAACTTTAATCGCTTCGGCTTCAGCGCGTTCGCGCATTTGCGAAATAAACTCAGTTTCCATCTGCAGGGCAATCTTAATACGCCATGTCGCCGTCACCACGGTTTTCAACCATTGATCAACGCTGCTATCGCCTAATTTCAGCCCTAAATGATCACAGATAATCACTTCGCAGTAACTACCTTGGCCCGCTTCAGCGGCTGGATCGGCATTCATAGATAAGGTTAAGAAACCTTCATTACGCCCACGCAGCATAGCCAGTGCACGGTGTGATGGGATCTTAGCTAACTGTTCTGTATGCTCAAAATAATCGCGGAACTTCGCGCCGTCTTTCTCTTTGCCAGCAATTAAACGGCTTTCTAACACACTGTTTTGGCTTAAATGCTCACGCACTTTACGCAGTAATTCAGCATCTTCGGCGTAGCGCTCCATCAGGATATAACGCGCGCCCTCGAGCACAGCTTTAACATCTGCAAAACCCGCTTCGCTATTGATATAGCCTGCCGCGGTGGTCTCGACATCTACGCTACGATCAGCCAGTAAGGCCTCGGCTAATGGCTCAAGCCCAGCCTCGATAGCGATTTGGCCCTTAGTACGACGCTTAGGTTTGAAGGGCAGGTATAAATCTTCGAGGCGTGTCTTACTGTCTGCCTCGTCAATCGCCCATTGTAATTCTGGCGTTAACTTACCCTGAGCTTGGATGCTAGACAGGATCACTTGGCGTCTGTCGTTCAGCTCACGCAGGTAACCTAAACGCGTGTACAAGGTACGCAGTTGTGTATCGTCTAAACCGCCCGTTGCTTCTTTACGGTAGCGGGCAACGAAGGGAACTGTCGCACCATCGTCAAGCAGAGTGATGGTTGCGGCAACTTGTTGCTCACGAACATTCAGTTCTTGAGCGATAATCTGAGCGATGTTATGTGCATTAGTTTGCATAAATAAAGTGTCGTGCCTAACTGTAAAGTAAGTCGTTATTGCGCCAAAGATACCACAGGCGCCCCGTATGTTTCATGCTAAAGCCTAGGTCAAATCAGAGAGTTTGATCTTTCCCGCAATCCCGTGACTACCGCCGCTATTTTAACAGCGGCAACTCTGTGGTTAATTCGCCTCGCTGGCGAGAGTAGTTTCAAAAGGGGTATAACGGATCTGATTGATATACCACTCTTTTGGACCCGAGGGCGTTTGCACTAGCACCTCATCATCCACTTGCTTGCCGATTAAGGCACGCGCCATGGGCGAGTCGATGGTGATATAGCCTAATTTTGTATCGAGCTCATCTTTACCGACGATCCGATAACGCACGCGATCACCGGCTTCATTTTCAAGCTCAAACCAAGCGCCAAAGAATATTTTGCCTTCCTGCTGCGGCGAGTAATCGACGATTTTTAATTCTTCTAACCGCTTAACTAAGTATCTGACTCGGCCATCAATTTGTCTTAACAAACGCTTGTTGTAGGTGTAGTCCGCGTTCTCACTACGGTCGCCCTGCGCCGCCGCTTCTTGGACTTTAAGGGTGATTTGCGGCCGATATTCTTTCCACAAATACTTCAATTCTTTATCTAAAGTTTGCCACCCCTGACGGGTGATCAAATGCGCTTTCATACTCATTACTCAATCGTTGGATTAAACGACCACAATTGATGCGGGATAATATATTAGACTGATGATACTCAGACTGGACGCTAAAGTTAACTCACTAAATCATCTCTGTGCATAATGGCTTTTAAATCACCTCTTTCACTGATGCCAATTTAGTAACCATTTCAGCTTCGATCGACTGATACATTACTGTTTTCTATCAATATCAATATCAATCCAATAAATACAATAGCTGTATTGCCCATCATTAAGCTGGCGGTTATTGCTGGTCAGCTTGGGCTATAAAAGAGCTTTGTTTCCTAAATCGATTGAACTAAAACACTGTCTGCTGATCTGATCAGCATAATCCACTTTCTTCACTATCAATCGTGCCAAAACCTCACGACAAAACCACTCACTGGAAACGCTATAACCAAGCCTTGATAAACCGTGGTTTGCTTACCTTCTGGATTGATGAAGAGGCTATCGCAATGTGGAAAACGAAAACTGAGCATTGCAATAAAGGCGTCCCCGCTTGTTTAGTGACCTTAGCTTATTACCACCGGATGGTTAAACATGTTTTCTCTATGCCGTTGCGAGCCCTGCAAGGCCTTATCAATTCAGTGCTTAAACTAGGCGACATCCAACTATCTTGCTCTCATTACACCTATATCATCAAGCGAGCAAAAAGCGTAAATATCGCCTTCAAAACCAAGACAAGAAGCCCCATTGAACACTTTGCTATCCACTCGACGGACTTGAAAATCGATGGCGAAGGCGAGTGGAAAATTAAAAAGCATGGGACAGATGGGAAGCGCCGAGTGTAGCGTAAACTGTAGATACGTATAGCCACGCAATTTAGCCGTAAGCTTTCAGAAACTTTATAGTTCAAAGAAAAAACCAACGACCACTAATTATAATTTAACCTAATAAATGACTTTTTAAATAATTAACAATTTTCTTAATAAAAATTTAAGCAGCTAATAGTTTTTTCCAACTGATTAGCTGCTTAATTAGTTAATATAATAGAGAAAAATTAGCCAATTAACGAGAAAACTCTTTGTCAGCAAATAATGCGAACATCGAATGTTGCAATGATCGTGTTTCAAAGCTACCGCTATCTATACTAAGATCATCTCCTAATACATTCACACTGATTTTACCTTTATTTTTACTAACTAAAGCCATGGCATTTCCTACGCGGGCTTCATCTCGTTTTGGTCCCATGTCATAATCAAAGCAGTTTACATTGGATTGGTTCATGACTGACTCACCGTGACCACAATAAATAAAAGCAGATTGGTCGAAATGGCTAGATAAATAACTTACTAACTCTTGGTTATTAGTACATGGTAAAGTATTAGATGTGTCACTAGCTAAAAATTCAGCACTTTGTGCAATCGACTCCGCACCTTTCTCTCCTGTAATCCAATCGTTATTTTCATTATTATATTGACCAGCATGGAAAGCAAACAACTTACTAGACTTAGTAGCAAACACAACAGAGCATCCCGATAAACTCCCAGCATGAATTAAAATAGGCTGGCCCTCTTTGACTTGATTTAAATCGAATGAGATACCAATAGTACCTTTATTACCATTATCCACAGCGAGTATATGCAGGTTGTTATCAAATGTTGCTTGATGAAAATACTGCCCAATTGGGCTTCCAGGAATTAATTCCTCTGGTACAATGTGATCGCCAGTGTAATATATTAATCCAGCTTTACTTTCTAGAGTATCTGAAGAAATATACTGGCCATTCTTATCATTTTGAATATGAGTTATAGGGAATGGTAAGTGTTCGTATTTTTTATGACAATCAATAATCCCCTTGCCGATTAAGGGTGACAATTGACCTTTAAGAACAGTTTGCTTGTCTGATTGTAGGCTGTGTAACGATAAGTCTGCAGACTTGAAGTGATTTCGTCGCGGGTCATTTTTCCATTGAGCACTTGCTTCTTCGGTTGAACCTTTTTTAACTTCAATAGTTAAGCCTCGCTTACTTAACATTTTGTTCTTACCAGAGCTATTATCAAATAAAGATTTAATTTTAGTCAGTACGGTTGCAGACTTGATTGATTTGTTATTTTTAATAAAGTTAGAATAAGTTTTATTTTTTGTTAATTTTTTCTTCTCTTGTTCAGTCAACGGACGAACAGAAACCAATTGAATCGGTGACGAATTATCGCTATTTTTTAAATTCGGCGTCAATAAGTCATAAGAGTTAGCTTTACTAAATATATTCATGCGCATGTCAAGTTTTCCACTGAGTTAAAAAATGAGCATATTCGATATCAGTATATTTCCTTAATGAAAAAATATAATATTTCATCACTTTTAATTATCAAAAACTATTTAAGGGAACTAACGTGAATAAACATGAATAAATATTATCATTCCTCCTTCACTAAGCAGGATTGATAGACTTAAACATTAGCCACAGAAAACACGTTTGAAAAAATAAAAATTAGTAAATACAATGCATAGGTGGTGACTATAAATGGCTAATGCTGCTACCTCACCTTTAAAATACTCACCATGTAAAGGTGAGCTATATCGGTAAATTGTTATAAACAGTCCATCAGCCCGAAATTGAGTCTGCGGGATTACAACAGTCAGGTTTAAAAGTGATGAACAAGTCATAAGGCTAGCTATGCCCATCCGCCAGAGGGTCAATTAGCACAGGAAACAAGGTAGGAATGGGGTCACTGGAGAGTGATTTAAGTAATAAGGCCTCTTGGATAGAAAAATATTTTCAAGCCAATACAGTATGATCGTCTAGAAACCATATAGATACAGACCTCAAGCTCTAATTCAATAATCATCAGAGTATTTCATTATTTTTATGGTGTACATCTGTCTAATAAGTCTGATAGTCATAAAACTGACAGATAACCAATAGGAAATATCCCTATGCCATTTCGCATAGTTCAAGGAACAATATTCGTACCACTCAATACGAACACCCAACACCGCAATCCTACAATCTCAATAAAACATGTTCGGCCTCTATTAGCATCATCCCAATCTCCACACTCACGACTAAAGTATCAGCACCATAATAGTGTGGTGAAGGGACCTGTATCGACACAGGATACGATTGATGGACCCACTCAGATGACAGACTTCAGCCACCGTTTATTTGAAGTCGCAGTAAATGATCACCAAGAGCGTCAACAAAGGCTTTCTAATATATTAACCCCTCATGATCACGCATCACTGAATCATATTAAACGTTTGGTCGTGATAGGAGATAGTCTATCGGATTCAGAAGGCCGAATGAAATCAAAAACCTTGGGAATAATGCTTTCCTCTAAACAATATCACGCTGGACGTTTTACCAATGGTTTCGTATGGCCAGATTTTATATCTTCACCTGCCTATTTGAATAAAGAACTGGTAAATTATGCCGAAGGTGGTGCTGTAGCGGCTAAATATTCCAAGTTAAATCCCACCTTCTGGTTTATTTCCAACATGGAACGTCAAATTAAAAAACATGATTTTAAATCTGATGACTTAGTCATACTCGCTCTGGGCAGCAACGATTATATGACGTTCGATAAGAAAGACACTCAAAAAGTGGTACACTGTTACGAGAAACAAATCACTAAATTAGTGGGAAATAAAAAAATAAAAAACATCTTAGTTACAGGGATTCCAGACTTCACGAAGACAGCCTATGCCCAAAAACAAGACGAAACATATCGCACCAGTAATAGTGCTCTCGCCAGTGAACATAATGCTAGCCTAAGCCAAAAAATAGCAGAACTCGCGGAGCGATATAAGGCCGAAGGAGTAAATATACAGTTTTTCGATTTCGATAATCAATTTACTGAATTACTAGATAAAGCTGATAAGGTAGGTTATGACACTCACACAGCAAATAGCGTCGGTTATGTGGATATCTTTGGCACGAGTAAAGCTTTTGATCCTGCACATCGGCATGTATTTCATGATGAAGTTCATCCAAGCCAAGAGGTACACCAAATGTTAGCATCTCGAATGAGCGATTATATTATCTATAAATTTGGAAAATTAACCGATAATTAAAAAATTATCAATTACATAAGATTTTATTGCGTCCATATTAATTAGACGCAATAATTTAATTCTATTATAGAACAACAAGAAACCTAGCCACCATGTTAAAAAAAACAATATTATGTGCGTTCGAGCGATAGTTCCCGAAGTCAATTTAATAAGAACTACTAAAAGTAGTTAAATACATAATAGAGGTAGAAATCGAGCTAATTCTTTCATAAATAACGTATTTAAGTTGCGCCAACTCATTGCCTAAAGGTTGGCGGTTTAAAATAGTTTTGGTGTCAGTTTTTTAAAAGTGCTGACAGCTTGTCGTAAAATGCCGCCGTCGTTTTTCTAAGTGTTCACAGTAATAGGTGAGTTCTTGCAGAGCCGTCACCACAGGGCTATAAAATATCTTAATTTAGATTTACCCTAATAAATTAGCTATGCGATTTTATGAAATCAAAATATGCGAAGCGAATTTCATTAACGAGATTCAATGCAGCTGGAGTTAATTTTTTGTTACGAGGAAAAATCAAGCTATAATGGCCCTCAGGAAGCTTATCCTTAATTGGAATAATAGATATCAAGTCTTTGTGATGTGGAGCTAAAAACATAGGTCTAGGACCAACAAACAAATAGTCCTCATTTAATACAAGTTTCCGAGCGATAGCACTTGAATCACCAAAAATTACCGAACCACAAGATTTGACTCCATTAGGAAAAATTACTATTTCTAAATCGCTATAATATCCATGACTTGCAGCTGGAATATACCTTTTTGCAGCCTGTAGTTCAGCTAGTGAAGTACTATTAGCAAGAGGATGTCCTTTGCGAGCTACGACCGAAAAACTACACGATGTCAACCTCTCTTCAACAAACTCATTAAGCATTAAATCGGAAGATACAACGCCAATAAAAAAATCTAGCTTCCCCATACGTAAAGAGCTTAGTAATTCAGAAAGCTGCCCTTCAATAATAGTAATCCGAGTGGAATTATGGCGTTCTTGGAACTTTTTAATAACATCAGGAACAATACTAGTAGCAGGGAAATGAGAGCAACCAAAAGCTATTTTCCCATCTGATAATTTCTCAATTTGTCGTAATTCATCAACTGCTCTCTCTAACTCATTCAGGATTAAATTCATTCTAGGCTCAAACATCATGCCGGCTTTAGTTAATACAGTGCTATTCATCCCTCTGTCTAACAAGGTAACACCCAGCGTCTTTTCAAGCTCCTGGATACTTCTCGTCAATGTCGACTGTGTCTGATGAAGCATTTGTGCAGCAGCACTAATATTTCCATGTTGAATAATAGCCCTAAGATTTCTAAGTTGATTTAGTTTCGGCAACGCTTTCATTCTATCTCCTTCAATATAATGGACTTTCTTTTTTACTACATTTCCATACGCAGGATAGCTGTAGATAGGATCACTCTGAGTAATAACTGGAACTTAAAAGCAATACCTCCATTGGCAAAACAACACTCAATTAATAATAGTAATAATTCTTGTTTAAGATAAGGGTATTTGCTACTACGTTGTGACTTATTAAAATTTGGCTACAGCATACAACGACTTAGTATCGCAGACATTCCTAGTTTTAGCCCATGAGACCTAATGTGTACTGCAACCTCATTCGACTTATAGCAGAAAATATTATCAGATAAAAACCTCTTGACTGTAGGAAGGTGTATTGGCATAGATCAATCACTGCAATGAATTTTTTAACAACCTCAAGGTCGTTTTTGACAAATAATACAACAATATAATTACCAGAAAACCATCAAAAAAACAGTGTGTTATGAAAATCAACTTCGCAAGTTAAAGGGCAAAAGAACAAAAAATTCATAGCCATGAAAAAAATAGAGTTTTTTTTTAAGCAAGTCTCGCTAGTATGCCTCTCCGTTATTGAGCACTTGACGCATTGTTTTGTTGTTTAGTACATATTAAAATCATAAATATCAATTCGATATACTTGCAGATTTACCAAAAACTATCATGACACAACTGGGAAATGTGAAAATTTTTATCCAGAAAATCACGAAAATATCAAAAAAACAATTACAAAAAAATATAAATTACTAACTTACTACAAGGCGGTGTTTTTCGATTGATGCATAGTTTAACTATTGAAGTAAATTAAACTTGATCAACAACAATATTTGAAATGACCGAACAAGGAATAACACAGAAATCAAGTGCTGAGGGCAATACAAAGTTATCTCCTAAACTTAATAAAATGACTAATTATTAATTTATAAAACACAATATAGCAACATGAGTCACTAGCGATGAATAAATTGCTGCACCGCATAAATAGACTAAAGACTGCTTTTGACAGTAATGAGCACGGCAAGCAAATGACACAGCAAAAAGCAGTCAAACAAACTAGTCTAATAACCAAGAAAAAATCATTAAATACCTTATTCATAAAACGAATAGGGTTCATTTATCATACTTAACACTAGACTTATATCAAACGAGTGAACTTAAGAGGGCAAAAAATGACAAGAAACTATGTGTTGGGAAATCAGTTAGTATTTGATGTACTTAAAAGACAGATTAGTACACAAGAAAATACAGTGAAGATAGGTGGTCGCGAGGCAGTAATCTTAAAGTTACTATGTGATAATTTTAATAGTGTTGTGGATAAGGAATATATTCAAGAAAAAGTTTGGGGGAAAGTATTTGTAAGCGAAACATCCTTGACAAAAGCTATTTCAAATTTGCGAAAAATCCTTACCCAATTCGACAACTTAGCTTGCGAAATCAAAACAATTTCAAAAGAAGGTTATGTACTTATTTTAGATGAAAGTACCACGGACATTCAAATTCCCGATAAAAAAGATATAATTGACATTAAAAGTATCGAACAAGGAAATAAAGCTTTAAACAATCACGGCATGATTTCATCTTTCATAGAGAAAACGGAAATGATGCGAGAAAATTTGTCTATTAAGCATGTATATTTTTTCTTAGTATGCTTAATTTCTTCACTACTTGCATCGATGTTTACCGTTGTAGCTATTGTTACCATAAATAAAATATTTTAATAACTATAACAGCTGTTTTTGGTTTGAATATCTCATTATATATTATAAGCATGTAAAAATGAGCTGTAAATATATTCCATAAAAATCAAAACACACTTGCATTATATAGCCAAGGCATTGGCTAATGATATTATACAAGTCAATAAATCTAGCTCAGATATAGTGATGAAGAGTGAATAGCTACGCATTAACTCTACAGAAATAAGTTCTCCAAAGACATCTGCAAGCGAAATACATAATTAGAATAGAGTATTTACACTTTAGAATAGGAGGTAGTACCTTACTAAAAAATCTATCAGCCTAATTATTTGCAATAAACACGTCTATCTAATTAACTTCGCATCTACTCAAATCTGATTAAATTTTTTCATAGTGCTTTATATCTAAATAAGTTAACTATTGATTAACACTTGCTTGCATAATATAGAAACTCTTAATGCCAATCAATATAGTTAGCAGAAAAACCTTACTAATAAATAAAATATAAAGGCACAAGATATCCTCTGATATACATGCGCCACAAATATATAGATTTAACCAATAGATAAATCGTTATATTAATTTAACTATTACAGGTTTTAACTTGAAAATATAATTTAACTCACGATGTTATTAACTTGTTCAATAGAAACATAAAACTGGTCATCTACTTTTATTAATGAGCCTGTTGCTATCAGTTCATTACCACTTTTTAATAATACTTCAGATTGAACAAAGTCGTTTACTGGCTTAATTTGACTGGTTTGCAAATGATTAAGTTCATCCAATGTCATAGTGCAATTTGCAATAACAACATCTATCGCGATGCGCATCATTTAGCCTCCCTGAGAAATAGAAATAATTGAGCGACGGACATCACGGATCTCTTCTTGAGCTGAGGTAATTTCTGTCATCGTATTTTTAAACTTTTGTTGCTCAGTATCTAAATCGACTTGGATGGTGTCACAATATGCTGTCATAGTTGCATTCATGGATTGGAGTTGATCATAAGTAACACTTTTTGATGACCAATCAGTACCAGCAATCTCTCCTACACCATTAGGATTACCAAGTTTTTGTTGAATTATGTTATTTATGTCTCCCAGATATTTCGAAGCAACTCCAGAATTTAATGTCGTCTTTTTATCATCACCAGGTTTAGTGTTCGGTAATCTATCGCTCATAATTAATCCCCATAGGCGGTTAATTTCAGCAATGGCCTCTGACTTTAATGAAATATTGTCAGCTTTAGCTTCAGCACTTTTTGTTTGCTCTGAAATATATTTTGAAAGAATTGTATCAATCAAACTTAACGGGTCTCGATTGCCCGCTGAAAATAAATAATTTGAAGATGATGCTTTAACCGCTTTAGTCGCTATGGGGAGCTGGCTCAAGGCCAATTCGAGCGCCTTAGCCTCGGACTCAGGAGTGGGAATAGCACTGGCCATAGATCTAGCTTGAATATCTAGCATTTCAGTTTTCCTATTATGATTGAATAAAATATACGCGTGTTTGATTGCGGTCTTTAAAAATGACCTTATTACGTGAAATAGACTGAATCACACCTAGAAGTGGTACATTACTACCAACCCAATATCGATACTTGTCGTCATATATATACCCTCTTGATGTCGATGAGTAAAAGATTGAATATGGAAAGTTGGCATTATCAATAACTTGAGTGCTATCATTCCGAACTGAAACGGATGGGATAATATCCTGTAGCCCATTAGCTCTTAGCACAATTGCAGCTTTGGCGTTATCATTGACAAACCAAGTATCATTTATCTTATTAAACGACAAACCATATTCGCCTAACACAGCCATAACTCGATTATCAGTTTCAAAGGTCTCAACCTGGATTTGATCACGATCGACTTTATTTATTACCTTATAACTAACAGGCTGCTTCGAATCGCTTGAGACTAATTCCACAACAGGTTGTGAGAGAATTTGCAAATTATTTGCTTCAACAATCTCAGCATTTGCTTGCAAAGCCTCAGGCAACAACAAAAAGGAGGCGCTATTGGGCACCTTAAGCTTGCCATTCTTGACGTAACTACCGTTGAGTTGAGTTAAGTGTTCTGCAATTTGCGTGTACTGGTTAGCTTGATATACCATCCACATACCTAGACCCAATCCAGCATTAAGCAACAAAGTTAACATAATGAGTGCTTGATATTTTCGAGCTAGATAGCTTAACCATTGTGGTTTACGTTTACCTTCTTGATAAACAAAAAAGGCTATGCCTCTTAAGCGATAGATACGGCCTGATTTCAGTTTTTTTAATCGGTCGTTTTTTCTTGATCCTCTAATACAGATGATATTTTTATCATTGCAAAACTCCCAACGAGTACTTACAGGCAAAATTTCTGGAACATAAAGCGTTTCTGCATCTATATCTTTATTTGACCCTGTAATAACTAGTTTTGGTTCTACTGGTAATATTACGCCATGCAGGTGGCCATCAATGAATTCAACTAACCACATGCAAGTTC
The DNA here is from genome assembly GCF_025654025.1 of Shewanella sp. SM55. NCBI lineage: Bacteria > Pseudomonadati > Pseudomonadota > Gammaproteobacteria > Alteromonadales > Shewanellaceae > Shewanella > Shewanella sp. SM55. The sequence continues at coordinate 131,070 of NZ_JAKKRS010000016.1, forward strand.
AACTCTTGTCTCAATGTATTTGCAATACTCACAGTATCACTCAACGCTTTCAATAAACCTTGAGGATGGTCTGGTAAAGGTATATTACGCACATAGAAATAATCATTCGACTTAAACTTAGCAATATATCCACCCGATGTTAATGAAAAATTAGCATTTATCTTTAACGCAGTCTCTGCAGGGAAATGCTCAATATCGAGTTCAACCAGAATCAAGATAGTGTTGGCAAGGCCAACGCGAGCACCATCTTCAATGCGGCAGCTTACATCACCAAAATGACACAATAATGCTTGGTGTTCATCTAGCGATAGGCTTGAAGCTTGCACTAAGTGAGTAAATTCCATTATAAATAAGGTAAATTTTTTATTTTTCATCGTAATTAAACTTCATCTCAATCATAAAGCGGCGCTGAGTAATACGCTGTTCAGCAGTTGGTAAACCATTTTCAACACTACCGCGTAAAAAAATGGGCGTATTTCTCATACCTTCAGTTTGTAAAAAGTATTTCACGCTTTTAGCGCGCGCATCAGCTAGACGTCGATTACTCTCATAAGCTCCTGATGAATCAGCAATGCCATAAACCAATATGCTTTCTATTGGCTTTCCACGCAGATCTTCAATCATGCGAACCAACATATTTCTACCATCTGGTGTCAGAGCTGATTCATTCACCATAAATAGCTCATTAAATACTAAACGTACGTGTTTAGACTGAGTACGACAAATATCGAATATATTATCTAATGCGCATGATGATTTATCGTCTACTATCCAATATTTCCCATCGTCCGAACTCCAACGATCACCCGCTATAGATCGACCGGTATCAGCTACAGTTGAACGGTCACTGCCAGAAAATTTATTACCCTTCACTACATTAATAAGATTTGAATAGAGCCAATAGTCACCTTGACAACTGCTTACCTCGCTTAACGCATAGGTATGTAAATTAGCGATATATAGCCGACTTGGATGAGAAGGCGTAGAAACTTCAATACATGTCGTTTGATGTGGTGAACCATCTACATATTCAGGTATTCTCTTTACCCAATAACGTAGATGGTCTACATCATCAATCTCAGAAAACAGTAAATTATAAATATCTTGTTTCCATTCATGATCCCATATTATTGAATCATCTTTCACATTCTGGGCACATGAAGTGAGTCCAACTATCACCCCTATCCAAAGCCAATTTCTAAACATTTTTTGCACTTTCCTGCTTATTTAATTCTAAGAGAATAAAAGCGATATGGCGGTAAAACTCTTTAGGAATATAGTCTTCACCAGTACGCATACTTTTATAGAATGCCCTTGCAAGCCCTATATGTTCCAAAATCGGAATATTAAGCGCCTCTAATCTACGGCGTTCATCCAATGCAAATGATTCAGTTGTAATCTTGAGCACGACAGGGACTTTATCTATCATGCAGTCATAGCAAATAGGCACTAAGATATGCGTAGGATTTGCAATAGCAAAAGTTGGTGTACGCCCTTTAGTCATTGGCGCATCCATGACTTCTCGCATTTGCCGTTTGCGTTCAGACTTCATTTCTGGCGAGCCTTCCGTTTCTTTCATTTCATTTTTCATTTCAGTAAACGTCATACGGTTTTTATGATTAAAGTGATAACTCTCAGCCATAAAATCTACACAACCTAAACTTACGCCATAAACAAAAAACAATAAGGAAACCAAGCCCACATACAGCATTAGATTATAAATAAAGTATGACACATTGTTTATTTGTGCCAACCTAGTCAATTCTGCGCCACCAATATCAAAAACATATTTAAGCAAAAACAACAAAAACGTTAACTCTAGCACCTTACGTAATGAACGGGATATTGCCTCAATTCCAAATATATTTTTAGCCCCCGTAACTGGGCTAATCTTTTCCATTTTAAGACCTAATGACTCAGTATTAATAACATTCTTATTTAGCATTACCCAACTAATAGCTGCCATGACGAGCTTAATCATTAGCAGTATGAATATACCCCACGAAATCACAGTGTAAATAATGTCTAAGCCTGTCTGTATATCTGCATATAACATTACCTCAAACCAATCATTTGACGAATCAAAAATAAAATAAACTGTACCAATAAATATCACTGCAAATACCACTAACTCCATAGTCGGTTCTGCTAGTTCAGTTTTTGGAAACTGACCTTTTTTTCTTAACTCCCGAAGCTTCTTCTCCGTTGGCGGATATTTTTTGGGTTCAGTTGATTCGTTTGACATAAATTTAGATCAAAACTTGTAGTGGTTCGGAACTCACAACACAACTTGGATCAGCTATATCACCATGGCTACATACTGAAATAGTTGATACCACCTGCTGGAAGAAAGATTTAACCGAATTAATTTCATTATCGTTCACAACTAAAGTCGGCTTACTTCCATATAGTGAGGTCATTCGCAGAACTTCCTGGCGTAATGCTGACTGAAGCTCAATTAGGCTATCTAAATCCTCACTCTCTCCCATGACAAAGGTTTCAATGCACTCGGTTAGTTCAGAACTCAACAGCGCAACATAGATTTTTCCCTCAGAATTCATTAAACGTGAGGTGATTTCATATCTTGCTTGATTTCGAATCCGATTGAGCCAATTTTTAGACTCATTATCGATACGAGACCAATAAATTAATGCCTCAAAGAAAGTCACCCTATCGAGATAAAACTCGCGAGCACGGATCATTTCTTTAATCACATCATGGACACGGTTCAAACCAAGTGCCGAGTCGATTTCGTTTTTAATCACTTCACTTTGGCTTGCAAGTCCTTCAATAATATTGCTGGTGTATTGAAGGTTATACTTTTCAACTAAGCATTTCCGTAAAAAATATTGCACAATCGTAGCGATATTTTGGGTGGCAGCATCGCTAACAAAAATTTCGTCCCCAAGTACTTCGATTAGCTCTGCAGACTCATCATGTGAGAAGCTATAAATACGAATACCCGAAATATGAACTTCTATATCAACAGTAAGTTGCTCATCTACTGTGATAATAGGGGCGCCGAGGGCTTGGCCCCAAAGTGCTTTTTCAATCTGTACAAGACTAGTTTCTACCAGGGTGCAATGCTGAGGTTCCCTTAGCACAAATGTAAGAGATTCATATAGTCCACTGCCGGCAATGCCTGTATTTACGACAGTTTTTGGCTTGCCTTGCACTCGCCACAGTAAGAACGCTGACAGCGTACATAAGATAAATAACGTCATACACACATAGAAAAGACTTGGACTGAGTAGACCGAGTAGTAAAATCAAGGCTCCAATAACTAACAGGCTTTTCCAAAAACGGCTAACCTGCTTTGCCATCTGCCCCATAAATGAACTAGATTCTTCATCCCCTTTAATACGCGTGAGATACACACCGCAAGCGATAGATAACAATAAGCTGGGGATCTGCGAGACAAGACCATCACCTATCGTCAGTACAGAGAATCGGCTAACACTTTCAGATAGCGAGAGATCAAACTGATTAACCCCAACATAAATGCCACCAAACAGGTTAACCAAGCTGATCAAAATACCAGCAATAGCATCACCTTTTACGAATTTCATTGCCCCATCAAGCGAACCAAACAGCCGATTTTCGGTGCTTAAATCAGAGCGTAACTTTTGTGCTTGCTCACCTGTAATAAGACCGCTTTTTAAATCGCCGTCAATCGTCATTTGTCTACCAGGTAAGGCATCCAGAGAGAATCTGGCCCCCACTTCCGCGACCCTTTCGCCACCTTTGGTAACAACTAAAAATTGCACTATGGTGATAATGATAAAGATGAGTAACCCTGAAATAAGGTTCCCTCCCATCACAAACTCCCCCACGGTTTCAATCACATGACCTACATCTTCATTCGCAATAATGTTTCGGGTCGTTGCGATAGACAATAACAAGCGAAAGGTCGTCAGTAACAATACGACCGTTGGTAAAAATGTCACCATTAGAGGTTGATCATTCTCAAGCATGATAACCAGCAGCAACACTGAACTAATAAAACTAATTAAAATAAACAGATCGATCACCACTCCGGGAAGGGTGAACAAAATAATAGTTGGCAACGCAAATGCGATAATCACACTGCTGGGATTAAACTTGATAGGAAACCGACGAAGACGCTTAATCATACCGTCTCCAAGCTAGTCCGTAGTGCTTCAACAATCGACTGAGTTTCTATGCTAATAATCTTGTCGTCATTCTCTATCGTCAGCACGGCGAATCCATTGACATAGGTATGCTCTACAGACAAATGTCTTGCCTGATCGTCTATTTCAGCATGGAGTAAGTCCACAAGATGTCCGATTAAATACTCATTAAGACTCAGTTCTGTTAAACGCAATTTTACGGTTTCAGCGAGTCGGTTTTTCAATTCATCTTTCAACAAACTAAGACTTTGATACTGTTCTTCAACAATATCGACAAGCTGTTGATTGGCTTCGTCAAACCAACGCTCTTGATTAACCTGAAATTCTTCTTCTATCTCATTATATAAATTATTAGCGTGAAGATTGAGCGCCTGCTCTTTCTCCTCGATCAGTTGCACCACTTGCTCTTCAAGCATTTGCTGGTATTGCTCGACTCTCTCTTCTAAAGCAGATAATAACGACTTAGCCTCGTTATAAATAAGAAGATCAGACTTCTTTATTACGTTTGAGTGACGCTCTTTCTTAAATGCAATCTGTGGAACTAATCGATGCAATGAATTGATTTCTATATACAAGACATACCTCATTCTGGTTTAGAATTTAAGCTTACTAAATCCTTAAATCTCACTACAAAAGAAAAAAAAAGATTAAACCTGAACTCTTATGATTTAATCTTTTCAATTGATGGAGAGTCTGGAGGTTAGCTATTGATTCAAGGCGCTAAAACCAGATTACTTCGAACAACCGGAGAGGTAACAATCAGTTTTCCACTGGCAGTCCCGAGTAAATATGAACGTCCAGTCGACACTAGATCCAACCCTGAAATTTGCTGGTAATCAGATTTATTCATTCGATTAACGGGATTTAACTGCGACTTAATCTCGGCCCGATCCCTTAAATTATTTAATTTACCGGCAAAATGATTTTGTCCCCGCATACTGGTAGCCCCTTGAGTCAACAGGACCTTCGAATTCAAACTTTTCAAATACTGACCTAAATCTTGTTTTCGCCACTCTTCAAATTCAGCAGAATCTTTTTTACCTCGTAAAGACTCAGGTATAGGTCGCCAAGATCCCATTAACGTGCCAGCCTCTGGACGATCTAAGAACTTAGGTACCCTATGTTGAATATGTCCCCCCGCTCGACCTACTATGCGCGATTCGATCTTACCTAGGTCAAGTTGTGGTTTAGCAGTACTTTTTTGACTCTCAGCGGCAATAGCAGGACCAGCTGTCTCAGTCGACACTGGGGTTAATGTATTAACTAACGTTGCTACAACACCGACTTCACCATCAGTCACATCCGTCATCGATGACGAACCGTTGCCCGTTGCAGCTGAGGTTGTACCGCTGCCATTACCTGCCGCGGGACCACGAGGATGAGCTGTAGCTGCACTCGGCACTGCATCTGGGGTTGTCCCCAAATTACGTCTAGGTCCTTGGGTGTAATTGCTGCCCGTTTGCGCACCCTGACTCAGATTCACAGGTGTTGAACTACTCACCTCCCATTTACGGCCAGTGTATCCTTGTGCAGCATTCGCCTCAGGCACCACTGTCGCAGGGGTATCTTCCGTAGGCACGCCATCCGTCTGTGACATTGAAGGCGTGTTTGTGGTGTTCGCCGCGACAGGCGAACGAGCCGGTGTACCTGTATTTGTAGGAACATCGGCTTGCGTGC